>NZ_JBSGJX010000002.1:0-320610 GCF_053605785.1 Nonomuraea sp. NPDC003754 | reverse complement strand
CTTCCGGCTCCTGGAGTGCTTCCGGCTTCCGGGACGCTTCCGGCTCCTGGAGTGCTTCCGGCTTCCGGGACGCTTCCGGCTCCTGGAGTGCTTCCGGCTTCCGGGACGCTTCCGGCTCCTGGAGTGCTTCCGGATTCAGGGGGGTCCAAGGCTTCTGTGGTGCTTCCCGTTCCCAGAGGCTCCGCGGCGCGTGGTGTGGTCCCGGCGTCCGGGACGCTCCCGGGTTGTTGGGCGCTTCCGGCTTCTGGGGCGCTTCCGGTCTCTCAGATGGTTCCCGCTCCTGTGGTGCCGTCGGCCCCTGGGGTGTTGCTCTCTCCGGGCGCGGCACGGGCACCCCAAGGCGCCGCCGGTTCCGGCGTGGCCGGGGCAGCTCGGGGCGCCGCCGGTTCCGGCGTGGCAGCTCAGGGCGCTTTCGCTTCCGGCGTGGTGACAGGGGCAGCTCAGGGGGCTTTCGGTTCCGACACGGCGCGGGTGCGCGAGCCCGATGCCGGCCGGACGGGTGGCCGGCCCGCGCGGGTGGAGGTGGCGGGGGTCGAGGTGGACCCGCTCACCGAGCGCCAGGTGGTCGACTGGGTGGCCGCGGCGCTCCGGCGCGGCACGGGCGGCCACATCGTCACGCCCAACATCGACATCTGCCGCGCCGTCTCGCGCGAGCCCGCGCTCAGACGCCTGGTCGCCGCCGCCGACCTGGTGGTGGCCGACGGGATGCCGCTGGTGTGGGCGTCCAGGCTGCTCGGCACGGCCATCCCCGAGCGGGTGACGGGCGCCGACCTGATCTGGTCGCTCAGCGCCATGGCCGCCGCGGCCGGTCATCCGGTCTACCTGCTCGGCGGTCCGCCCGGCGTGGCGGCCGCAGCGGCGCGGGAGCTGACGGCGCGGTGCGCTGGGCTGGCGGTGTGCGGGGTGGACGCTCCGCCGTACGGGTTCGACAGGAGTGCCGAGGTGCTGGCCGAGGTCAGGGCCAGGTTGGTCGCCGCCGGGCCGGGCATCGTGTTCGTGGGGCTCGGGTTCCCCAAGCAGGACCGGCTGATCGCCGAGTTGCGTGCCGACCTGCCGCAGGCGTGGTTCGTGGGGTGCGGGTCGGCGATCGCGTTCGCGGCCGGGTCGGTGGCCAGGGCGCCGGCGTGGATGCGGCGCACGGGGACCGAGTGGCTGTTCCGGCTGGCGGCCGAGCCCGACCGGCTGGCCAGACGCTACCTGGTCGACGACCTGCCGTTCGCGCTGCGGCTGATGTCCAGGTCCTTACGGGACCGGTGGACGTCGGCCCGGCGATGAGGGCTCACCGGTTCTGACGATCTCGGGGGCGATCACGCGGCTGAGGGCGGCGATTCCGGTGGTCTCACGCTTGGGCCAGCTGCTGAGGGCGCGGGTTCCGGTGGCTTCGGGCCCTGGGGTGGCGAGGGCGCGGGTTCTGACGATCTCGGAGGCCGGGTGTCCGTGCTGGTGGGCTCGGGGTGGTCAGCTGGTGAGGGTGCGGATCGTGGCGATCTCGGCGTCGGTCAGGCGGTCCCGGTAGGAGTGGAGCGCGCTGCTGGAGTCCATCGGGCGGTAGGCGGTGCGTGACAGGCCGGACCAGGCGAAGCCGCGCTCCGCCGTACCCGGGGTCGTGCAGGCGCGCGTGACGCGGCGCTCGGCGGCGGGGGACCAGCGCAGGCCCGCCACCTCGTAGAGCCTGCGGAATCCCGGCAGGGGCGCGCCGGCGAGATCCTCGTAGGCGACGACGGTGACGCCCTCCGCGCGGGCGAGGACCGCGCGGGCCACCCGCCACAGCGCGCAGATCTTGGCGATGCGGTCCTGGGAGCCGACCAGCGCCCGTAGCTCCTCCACCTCGGGATGGTCGCGGACGAGCAGCGGCTGCTCGAGCAGTTCGTGGAAGTAGACGGTCCAGCCGAGCCGCGTCCACGAGCCGGCGAGCGAGACCGGGTCGCGGACCAGCGCGATGACCGTGCAGCCGAGCGTGCGCGCGAACCAGTTCGCCGACAGCACGGCGAACGGGTCGTCCAGGAGCGCCCGCCGTCCGGTGCGGCGTCCCCAGGCGAAGGCGGTGCCGTACCGGACGAGCCGGGCCAGGTCGTACGGCGAGCGGTTGGCACGCAGTTCGGCCAGCCAGCCGTAGCGGAGGGCGACGGTGTCGCGGAAGGCGGGCAGCCAGTCGGCGGAGTTGTCGTCGCAGATGTACTGGAAGCGGTGGGTGACGCCGGCGCGCAGCACGCCGGGGCAGCGGCCGGGCGGGTGTTGCGGGTTGAGCGGCTCGTTCACGTAGACCAGCTCGCCCGAGGCGGCCAGCATCTTGCCGACCCAGCTGGTGCCGCTGCGGGGCAGGCCCGTCACGAGGACGGGGTTCACGCGGCCGCCCATGAGCGGAACCTGAGCGCGGTCATGCTGTGGCGGCCGAAGGGACGCAGGCCGTAGCGCTGGTGGATCTGCCAGAGCGGCAGCAGGTTCTTCAGCAGCACCCCACCCGACCAGCCGAGCGCCGCGCCCAGCGCGCCGTGCGCGGGGATGAGCGCGAGGTCGAGCAGGACGGTGAACCCGACGGCGGCGAGCAGGTTGGCGAGGCTGGTGGTGGTGTGGCCCGCCGAGGTGAGCACGACGTCGACCATGCCGCACGCCGTCGCCACCATCATCGTGCCCGCCAGGACCAGCGCGATGGGCACCGCGTGGCCGTACCCGGTGCCGAAGACGCGCAGCAGCCAGGGCGCCAGGACGGCGTAGCCGAGCCACACCGGCCAGGTCAGGAGCACCAGCCACATGGTGGTCACCTGGTAGAGCTCGCGCGCCCGCGCCAGGTCGTCCTCGGCCAGGGCGCGCACCAGGCGGGGCTGGGCGGCCTGGGCCAGGCCCTGGTTCGCGAGCTGCCCGACCACCCTGAACCTGGTCGCCGCGGTGTAGCAGGCGACCTGGGCGGGGCCCGCCAGCAGGGCGACGACCACGATGTCGAGCCGCTGGAACACCGCCTGGATCGCGCCCGCGGCCGACCGCGGCGCGGTGTGGCGCCACAGGTCGCGCGCGGTGCCGGGCAGGTACGGCGTGCGCGGCAGCCGCGCGCGCAGGCTCACCGCCGCCAGGACCACGACCATCAGGTACGGCACGCCCCACGCTCCGGCGAGCACTCCGGGGACGGGGACGCCGGGCAGGAGGCCGGCCGGCACGGCGTACGCCACGGCCGCCACCAGGGCCAGTTGCGCGACGGGAAGCACGATCCCGTCGAGCAGCACGGTCGGGCGCATCGCGCCGAACCCTCGGGTGGCGGCCAGGAGCACGTCGGCGACGACGATGCAGGGGAGCGCCAGGGCGAGGGGGCCGAGCTGCGGGTGGAGGAGTACGCCCGCCGCGAGGGAGAGCACCGCGCCGGGAGCCACGGCCGCCCGGACGTATCCGGAGATGCCGCGGTAGTCGTAGGTCCTGGCGCGGGCGATGAAGTAGACCAGGCCGTTGCCCGCGTCGAGCTTGGCGATGCCGGCGACCATCAGGGCCAGCGCGACGGCGGTGAAGAAGGTGCCCGCCTGCTCGACGGTGAAGGCCCTGGTGACCACCACGGCCAGCAGGAACTGGGCGAGCGCGCCGGCTCCCGCGCCGGTGATGCCCGCGATGCCCCCGCGGGCCACCCGCCCCACCGCTCCCCGCCCTTCCCGGCCGGCGGGATCCGTCGTCACCTGCGCCACGAGGGATCACCGCCCAGCCACGGGACGAGGTCCAGGTCGTACACCTCGAAGTGCTCCATCAGCGCCTGCCGTACCGGCTCGGGCAGCGGTTTGGGCCTGGACCTGCCGTTGTGCCGCTCGAAGACCGGGTCGCCCATAGGGGGGACGCCCAGGAAGTCCAGCACCTCGTCGTGGACCACCTCCGGCTCGGCGAAGAACCGGTGGCTGTCGATGACGAGGATCCGCTCCCGCCCGAACAGCGGCTCCAGCCGGTTGAGCTGCTCGGCGTAGCGGCCGCGCGCCAGGTAGGCGTGGTGACGGTGCGAGTGGTGGACCGAGTAAGGCTGGGAGCGCAGCTGGTCCTCCGCCCCTGCCAGGCGCCTGAGCTCCAGCTCCACCGCGTACTCGAAGTGGGACTCGAGCTCGAACCCGCGCGCCAGCTCGTGGGAGTGCGCGGAGAAGGCCCGCTCGACGGGGTCGCGCACCAGCACGATCAGCTTCACGCCCGGCAGGTCCCTGACGATCCGCTCGCCGGCCAGGGGATGGAACATGTAGTAGGGGGCCGACTCGAAGGCCAGCGGCTGCCTGCCGTACCGCTTCTTGAGCAGCGCCGCGCCCACCTTGAGCGGGAAGTGCCCCTGGTACCACGACGGGCCCTTGGCGTAGTCGATGTCGAAGTAGTGGATGCCCTTGTGCAGCACGGGCTTGAGCAGGAGCGGGTGCTGGGCGAGCGCGCGGTAGAGCGAGGTGGTGCCGCACCGCTGGGCTCCCACGATCAGGAAGGACGGCAGCACCCGGCCGCCGGAGGTGAGCCGCCCGGTGGTGCGCGAGACCGACATGACCGAGTGCTTCATGGCGTTCATATGAGGAGCTCCTGGTGATCGACGAGCGGGTTGAGCCAACAGGACGGCGGGCCCAGCGGCTCGTGGCCGTCGGCGGCGTGCCGGTCGGCGAGCGCGATGAGGTAGCGGATCGCGGTCAGCCGGGCCTGCGCGGACGAGAGCCCGAGCGGCGCGAGCGCCCGCGCCGACCGGGCCAGGCAGGCTCTGGCGGCCTGGTCGGGCGGCATGCGGCGCAGTGCCCGCTGGAACAGGTGGTGGAGCGCGTCGAAGCCGGGCGGCACGCCGACCTCGTAGCGCTCCCAGTCCCACACGTGGAGGCGGCCGTCGCCGGTCGGCGCGATGTTCCACGGCGACAGGTCGCCGTGCCAGGCCGGGCCCGCGGGGCCGCCGGTGGCCGCGATCTCCTTGACGGCCGCGGTGAGCAGCGCGGGGGAGACGCGGGCCCGCCGTACGGGCAGGGCGGACAGGGCGAGGACGGCCAGCTCGTTCCAGGCGCCGTGGTAGAGCACGACCGGCGGCACGACGGTCTTCAGCGGCAGGTCGGCGAGCTTTCGCAGCGTGGCGGCCTCGTTGGTGATGAGCTCGCGGGTCCGTGGCGTGTCGCCGATCTTGGCGTAGGCCATGAGCGTGCCCTGCGAGTGGAGTTCGAGGACGGGCTTGCGGTTGGGCCTGCGCGCGGGCCGTACGTGTAGGACCACGCGGACGGGCGCGCCGAACACCTCGCTCAGATGGCTCTCGATCGAGCCTTCGAGAGGCAGCATGAGCTTCGGCGCGAGGGGCGCGTGCCACCAGCGGCGCGGTCGCAGCCGCCGGGGGAGCACGGCGTGCGGGAGCACGCTGTAGGCCTGCGGCCGGCCCTGCCCCGGGTAGAGCAGGCGGATGGTCTGACCGAGGTAGCGCAGCCTGACGCGGGCGTCACGCATGGGTGTTCCTCCACAGGAGGGCGAACGAGACGAGGTAGAGGCTGAGCGGCGTGACCAGGCCGTCGTAGACGAACATGTAGAGCAGCACGAGGATCATCACCAGCACGCCCGCCAGGCCGATGGGGCTGCGGTCGGGCCAGTGGCGGCGGATCGCGCCGAGGAAGAAGGCGACGTAGAGCGCGGCGCCCACGAAGCCCTGCGTGATGATCAGATGCCACAGCTGGCCGTCGCTGCCCAGCGGTGGGTGACCGCACTCCCTGCACCAGTCGGTCCTGCCCGTGGTGATCGTGCGGTGGTTGCCCATGGCGTTGCGGGTGTTGCCGTAGCCGATGAACGGCGAGCCGGCGGCGGCCTTGACGGTGGCGGCCACGGTGAAGGCTCTGATGTCGTTGCTGTGCGGGTTGTCCAGGCGCTGGATCACCAGGTCGGTGAGGGGGCTGGCGGCGAACACGACCGCGCCGAGGGCCCCCGCCGCGCACAGTGTCAGGCGGGTGCGCCCGCCGACCCTGACGACGAGGTAGACGACGATCAGGCTGAGGCCGATCCACAGGCCCCTGTTGAGCGAGTAGACGACCGGTACGGAGGCCGCCGCGACGAGCGCGACGGCCGCGGCCTTGCGGCGCGGCCCGCCGTGGACCCACCAGCCGACCACGAACCAGATGAGCAGCACCGACAGGTTGCTGCCCCACGCGTTGGCCCACTCGAAGGGCGCCTCGGGCCGCGGCGAGGCGTGGCCGAGCACCTTCTGGATCTGGGCCGCCGTCGGGTGGATCAGGTTCTCGACGAACGGGTTGCCGGCGATCCAGGCGGGCAGCACGTGTTCGAGCGGCGAGGTGAAGGCGAAGGTGGGCCAGAACACGCCGAGCAGGCCGCCGGCCACCGTGGTGACGAACAGTACGCCGAGCATCCTGACCAGGCGCAGCTGCGGGAGCTCCCGCTCGGTGAGGTTGCCGAGGTAGAGCACCATGATCAGGAGGGAGACGTAGAGCGCCAGGCGCATGAGGTAGCCGATGACGCGGCCCGCGCCGAAGTCGCCGTAGGTGTCCTGCGGCATCTCGCCCAGCATGAGGGCGCTGAGCAGGTAGCCGGCCAGCATGAGCGCCCACAGCCCCAGCCCGCGCGGCAGCCTGATCGGCCGCCTGCGCCACAGGACGCACGCCATGGGGACGGCCAGGACGATCACGGCCAGGCCGCCGAAGCCGAGGGCCCACCATACGGGATAGCCGACCAGCAGGGCTCCGATCGGCCATGCTGCCCGGCTGTTCGGGCGGGTGTCCCGCACCGTCACGTGTCGGACACCTGGGGCATCGGTGACGTCTCCGGCCCCTCGGTGCGCTGCCGCGGGCCCGTGGCGCCCCTCGCCAGGATGTCGCCGGTGACGGGGCTGACCCTGGCCGCCCGGCGCGCGGGGGCGGGGACGATGGGAGTGGGGATGCTCGTGGCCGCCTTCGCCGGCACCGCCTTGCCCGGCACCGCCCTGCCCGGCGCTGCCTTGTCCAGCGCCGCCTTGCCCGCGACGGGCGCAGCCGGTGAGGGGCCGGGCGCCGCGACGGTGACCGCGCCGATGACCGGCACCCGGTGCCGCTCCAGCCGCCGTACGGCGAGCGTCACGTCGCCGGCCCGTACCGCGCCCAGCCCGATGACCAGCAGCGCGCCGTCGGCCCTGGCCACGTCCGCGACGTCGGCCCCGGTCAGCACGGTGACCCGCGCGGCCATCGACAACCGCTGGGCCAGCGGCGCCACGCCGATCGCCGGCGGAACCTGCCACAGCAGCAGGCGCGGCCCCCGGCACGAGGCCACCACGGCGGTGGCCAGCTCGTGCAGCGTCCGGGAGTCGGCGGGGCCGGACAGGTCGGCCAGCAGCGGCAGCCCGGTCAGCCGTTCGACGTCGCCTGCCGTACGCACTCTGGTGTCGAGCCGGTCGCAGGCGTAGGCGGCGGCCGCGCCGCACAGCAGCCCGAGCATCACGCCGCTGCCGAGGTAGAGCGGGACGCTGGGGGAGCTGGGCGCGGCCGGTTCGGCGGCCTGGCTGATGACGTAGCCGGGGGTGACCGCGACGGTCTTCAGCGAGTCGTACTTCATCGTGAGGCTGTAGACCTGCCGGGTGAGCAGGTTCTGCCGCTGGGTGGCGACGGTGTGCTCGGCGGACCCCCTGCGCAGCAGGGCCAGCTCGGCGACGACCTTGCTCAGGCCGGTGTTGACCTGCTTCAGCTTGGTGGTCAGCGCCTTGAGCTGGGCGCTGAGGGCGGCCTGCGCGGTCTCGGTGCGGTGCTGGAGGTATGCCTGGGCGTAGGCGCGCGACTGGGCGGCGGCGATGGCGGGGGTGTCGGCCGTGACGGCGATGGACAGCACCGCGGAGTTGGGCGGCACCGTCACCTCGGCCGGCGAAGGGGTGGCCTTCAGCACCACCGCGGCCTTGGCCGCCACGACCGCCGACTGGGCGACCTGCGCCTCGGTGTCGAGGTTGAGCGCCTCGCGCTGCCTGCCCGTCACCTGGTTGGGCTGCTCCTGCACGCCGGTGGAGGCGACGAGGACCTGCGTGGTGGCGGTGTAGGCGGGCGGGATGAGGCAGAGCAGCGCGAGACCGCCGAGCAGGCCGGCGAGAAGGCAGGCGAGGAAGAGGTTTCTGCGCCTGCGCAGCAGTGAGAGGTGCTCGGCCAGGTCCACGCCGGAGGACATCAGGCATCTCCCTGTAGTCGCTGTGCGACTCTGGGTTACTGGGTCACGTCACTATAGGGCGGGCGAATATTTCCCCGGTTGAATACTGAAGATTTTCTCCCGGACCCCCCGCTAAATATCGCCCATTATTGCGAAATGTCGGTGTTGGCGATCCGGGAAACTCGCGACCCGGCAGGTAGCAGGCGTGGCAGGGTAGTTCGGCAACACGGCGGGGGCTGACAGTAATTACGAGGGGAGTGGAGACGACTTGCGTCTCAGAAAAGCAGTGGCGCTCATTCTGCTCGCCGCACTGCCGGCCTGCTCCACGGCCTCGGGTACGGCCCGGCACGTCCAGGCCGATCCCACGGTCGAGGCCGAAGTGAACGGCATGCTCGGCATCACGGAGTCGCCGGCGTGCGAGGTCACGGCCAAGCTCATCCCGTCCTGCGGCGCATGGTGGGGGATCGCGCCCGAGATCTTCACCGGGCTGACGTCCGACAGGGCGCTCGCCAGTGCGGAGAAGCGCATGGGGCGCACCGCCGACATCCTGCACGTCTACCACCGCGGCAGCGAGCTGTTCCCGACCGGCAGGGAGATCGCGCTGGCCCGCGACCCCGCCCACCCGAGGCTGCTGCTGGTCAACTGGAAGCCGACGTTCGACACCACCTGGGCCGCCATCGCCGGCGGGGCGCTCGACCGCCGCATCGACCGGCTGGCCGACCACATCAGGCGGACCTTCCCCGAGCGCTTCTTCCTCACCATCCACCACGAGCCCGAGGACGACGTCAGGGCCGATCCCGGCTCGGGCATGACGGCCACCGACTACGCCGCGATGTTCCGCCACGTCGTGCAGCGGCTGCGCGCGAAAGGGGTCAGGAACGCCGTCACGGTGATGACCTACATGGGGGCGCCCAACTGGGCCTCACAGCCGTGGTTCGAGCAGCTCTACCCAGGCGACGACGTGGTCGACTGGGTGGCGATGGACCCCTACGTCGACAGCGCGGTGCGCGACTTCGACGGGCTGGTCAACAAGACGCGCAAGGACTACCCGCGCTGGCCGGGCTTCTCCCGCTGGATGCAGTGGCGCTTCCCCGGCAAGCCCATCATGATCGCGGAGTGGGGGGTGTTCTCCGCCGGCCACAAGCGCGCCTTCTTCGAGTCCGTGCGCGCCCAGGTCGGGCGCTATCCGCAGATCAAGGCGCTGGTCTACTTCGACTCGCCGCGCGCGCCGCGGGGCGACACCAGGTTCGACACCGACCCGGGGGCCGCGCGCGCCTTCACCACACTCGCGACGGATCCGCACTTCTCCGCGACGAGCGTGCCGCGACCGTGAGCGCGGCGCCGCCGAGGACGGCCGTCGCGCCAACGATCCACAGCGTGGCCGGGTCGGGCACGCTCAGGAGCTTGAGCGCCGACGCGAGCAGGACCAGGGCCAGCAGTGCCCTGATGGTCGCGCCGGGCGCCCACGCGGAGATCCGCGCGCCGAGATAGACGCCGGGGACCGAGCCCAGCAGCAGCGAGAAGGTGAGGTCGAGCTGGAAGTCGCCGAAGAACAGGTGCGCCAGCGCCGCCGCGCCCACGAGGGGGACGGCCTGCACCAGGTCGGTGCCGACGAGCTGGTTGGCCTTGAGCGCGGGGTAGAGGGCCAGCAGTGCCACGATGATCAGTGACCCGGATCCGACGGAGGAGACACCGACCACCACGCCGCCCACCGTACCGACCAGTACAGTCGGAATCGGGCGCACGACGATCTCATGGGCGCTCGACGAGCCCCCCTTGCCGCCGAGCCAGGCCTTCAGCACCAGACCGGCGACGGCCAGGAGCAGCGCGATGCCCAGCGACACCTTCACCGCCTGCTGGACGGCCGCGCCGTCGCCGAAGGCCCGCACCAGGAAGACGCCGCTGAAGGCGGCCGGCACCGAGCCGGCGCACAGCCAGCCCACCAGACGCAGGTTGACGGTGCCCCTGCGCAGGTGGACCAGGCCGCCGACCGGCTTCATGACCGCCGAGGCGACCAGGTCGCTGGAGACGGCCGCCAGCGGAGGGACGTTGAAGAACAGCATCATCATGGGCGTCATCAGCGCCCCGCCGCCCATGCCGGTCAGGCCGACCACGATCGCGACGACGAACGACCCGGCCGCCAGGGGGAGGTCGATCAACGAACCCATCCTCCGCCGCGAAGGGTGTCGAGGACCCGGGAGACGGCGGCTCCCACCGAGAGGTGCGTGGTGTCGATGACCAGGTCGGCGTCCTCGGGCTCCTCGTAGGGGTCGGAGACGCCGGTGAACGCGGGGATCTCGCCGGCGCGGGCCTTGGCGTACAGGCCCTTGCGGTCGCGGCGCTCGCACTCCTCCAGCGGCGTGGACACGTGCACCAGCAGGAAGTCGGCCCCGACCGACTCGACCAGCGCCCGCACCTCCTCGCGGGTGGCGGCGTAGGGCGCGATGGGCGCGCAGATGGCCAGCCCGCCGTGCCGCGCGGCCTCGGCGGCGACGAAGCCGATGCGGCGGATGTTGAGGTCGCGGTCGGCCTTGGAGAAGGTCAGGCCCTTGGACAGCAGGTGGCGCACCACGTCGCCGTCCAGGTAGGTGACCGTGCGGGTGCCGAGCTCCAGCAGGGCGTCGCGCAGGCCGCGGGCGATCGTCGACTTGCCGGACCCCGACAGGCCGGTGAAGAAGACCACGACACCCCTGCGGTGCGGCGGGCCCGGCAGCGTGACCGGCTCGGGGCCGGCCAGGTGCTCGGTGGCGCCGTAGGCGGTCGCGACGTGCTCGCGCAGCTCCAGGTCGATCTCGTGGTCCTCGCGGGGGGCCAGCGGCACCGGGACGACGATCGTGTCGTCCGGCAGCTTCTCGCGGGCCTTCAGCGCGGCTCTGACCACCGCGGGGCCGCCCTCGCCGTACGCCAGGGGCAGCAGCACGACGACGCCCTCGAGTTCCTCGGCGACGGCCAGGATCTCCTGCGTGCTCAGGTCGTCGAGCGGGCCGCGCATGGTGACGGCCAGCGCGGGACGGCCGGCCAGTTCCTCGCGCACCTCGGCGGGGGTGCGGCGCAGCCGGGCGAAGGGGCCGTGCTCGGCGGCGCCGAGCGCCTCGACGGGGCCCGCCACCAGGTCGTCGTGGCCGGTCTCTGCCACCGTCAGTACGGCGAGCGCGACGCCCTCAGGGTCGAGGAGGGTCACCCTGTCGCCCTGCTTGGCCTCGGGGACGCGCAGCGTCACGGGCGCGGGCCAGGGGCTGCCGTCGGCGAGCGTGCCGTGCGCGGCGACCTCATGAAGGTCGTCATGGCCGAGGAAACCGGTCAGCGGGTGGAAGGCGCCGGAGAGCAGCAACTCAAGGTCGGCGAGCTCGCGAGGGTCGGGGGTCCACTGGAGATTCGCCGTCATCGCTCCACAATTCCGGTCGACTTAGTCGGATATACCTTACCCGGTCATATCAGCCGGGCGAAATGATTCTGGGGCTTCCTGATGACCATCGTCACCTCGTCGTAGGAAGAGGTGAACCGCCCCCGCGACAGCTTGTCGACCAGCCGCACCACCGCCGAGCCGATCCGCCCCATGGCGGGGCCGCTGGTCGAGCTGAGGTCGTCACAGATCATCAGGCCGCGCATCAGGCAGAACGCGTGCATGCCCTCGCGGGAGGAGACCGGCTCGTAGACGGCGGGCAGCGGCCCCGCGCCCTCGCCGGTCGACAGGCGCGGCCACAGCAGGCGGCGCAGCCACCCGGGGGTGAGCCTGGCGCACAGGCCGTAGGCGGTGGACCGGTCGCGCATCCGCAGCAGGAGCAGCCCGCCCGGCCGCAGGCCGTTCAGCAGGCGGTCGAGGACCAGTTCGGCGTGCTGGATGCGCTCGACGAGAAAGGTCACCTGGACGGCGTCGAACGAGCGCGGCGTGACGGGCACCGAGCGCAGGTCGCCGAGCGTCCAGGCGTCCAGGTCGGTACGGCCCGCCATCAGGGCCCTGACGGCAGGCAGGTCCTCGTCGACGCCGAGGGCCCTGGTGTCGATCCCGTCGAGGGCGAGAGGCGAGTCGTGGGCGCACCCAGCGACGAGCAGGTCGAGCCTGCGCCCCAGTTGCTCGGTCCACTGCTCGCGGATCCGCTGCTCGAAGAGGTCGCCCCTGGCGACCGACTGCACGTCAGCCATGTCACCCAGAGTAATCACACAAACGCGATCTGTTGGGTATTTCCTTCGCGATCCTGTGGGGTACTCGCGGGCGAGTCTCGGTTGACGTCAGGGGCTGCTCCGGCGGGCGCGGTGCCGTCCTCGTGGACTCTAGCCCGCGCTCGCCCGCCGTCGTGCCGGGTTCGGGAGGAGCGGGGTCCGGGCTGGTCTCCGGGCGGCGGGCAACCCGGGGTGAGGGCGGGTCGCTCCGGCATCCCCTGGGAGGCCGAGGCTCCGGCATCCCCCTGGGAGAGCGAGGGGAGGGCCGGGGGGCGGCGCCGCGGGCGTGTGGTGGCGCCGGTGGAAGTAGTCTGGTCGGACAAGACCCCCGCGACCCCACCCGGCCGGGGGTAGTCGTGTTGCCGTCGTGGGGCTTGAGGGCGTATCTGATGAGTCTTTCCGGACTGCTTGACCTTGTCTCCGCCGACCCGAAGTTGACCGCCGCCCTCAAGCAGGGCGGCGACGCCGCGTTGATCGCGCCTGCCGCGCTGCGGCCCTTCGCCGTGGCCGCGCTCGCCGAGCACGACCGGCGTACGGTGCTGGCCGTCACCGCGACGGGCCGCGAGGCCGAGGACCTGGCGGCGGCGCTGACCAGCCTCATCGACCCGGGCGCCGTGGCGGTCTTCCCCACGTGGGAGACGCTGCCGCACGAGCGCCTGTCGCCGCGCAGTGACACGGTGGGCCAGCGGCTGGCCGTCCTGCGCAGGCTCGCGCACCCGGTGAAGGGCGACGCGACGGCGGGCCCGCTGTCGGTGATCGTCGCGCCGGTCCGGGCGCTGCTGCAGCCGATCGTGAAGGGCCTGGGCGACCTGGAGCCGATCCGTCTCAAGGCGGGCGACGACGCCGAGCTCGACGACGTGGTGGCGCGCCTCATCCAGAACGGCTACTCCAGGGTCGACATGGTCGAGAAGCGCGGCGAGGTGGCCGTGCGCGGCGGCCTGCTCGACGTGTTCCCGCCGACCGAGGAGCACCCGCTGCGCCTGGAGTTCTGGGGCGACACGGTCGAGGAGATCCGCTGGTTCAAGGTCGCCGACCAGCGCTCGCTCGAGGTGGCGGGCGACGGCCTGTTCGCGCCGCCGTGCCGCGAGCTGCTGCTGACCGACGAGGTGCGGGCGAGGGCGGCCGAGCTGGCCGGCGAGCACCCGTCGCTGGCCGAGGTGCTCGACCAGCTCGCCGAGGGCATGCCGGTGGAGGGCATGGAGGCGTTCGCGCCGGCCCTGGCGGGGGAGATGGACCTGCTGATCGACCACCTGCCCGCGAAGGCGGCGGTGTTCGTGTGCGATCCGGAGCGGATCAGGGGCAGGGCGGAGGAACTGGTCAGGACGAGCCAGGAGTTCCTCGAGGCGTCGTGGATCAACGCGGCGGCCGGCGGCGAGGCGCCGATCGACCTCGACGCGGCGGCCTTCCGCACCCTGGAGGAGGTCCGCGACCAGGCCGACTCACTCGGCCTGCCGTGGTGGACGATGGCGCCCTTCGGCGAGGGCGTCGAGCTCGAGGCCCAGGACAGCGAGTCCTACCGGGGCGACACTCAGAAGGCGCTGGCCGACATCAAGGGCTGGCTGGGCGAGGACAAGGCGGTCGTGCTGCTCAGCGAGGGCATGGGGCCGGCCGAGCGGATGGTCGAACTGCTCAGGGGCGTGGACGTGCCCGCCCGCCTGTCGAGGTATCTCGACAGCACACCGGAGCCGAAGGTGGTGCACGTCTCGACCGGGCGCATCGAGCACGGCTTCGTGACGCCGGGGCTGGCCGTCCTCACGCATCTGGACCTGGTCGGGCAGAAGGCGAGCACCAAGGACATGCGCCGCCTGCCCAGCAGGCGGCGGAACATGGTCGACCCGCTGCAGCTCAAGGTCGGCGACCACGTGGTGCACGAGCAGCACGGCGTGGGCCGCTACGTGGAGATGGTGCAGCGGACCGTGCAGGGCGCCACCCGCGAGTACCTCGTCATCGAGTACGCCAAGGGCGACCGCCTCTACGTGCCGACCGACCAGCTCGACGAGGTGACGCGCTACGTCGGCGGCGAGGCGCCCACGCTCAACAGGATGGGCGGCGCCGACTGGGCCAAGGCCAAGTCGAGGGCGAAGAAGGCGGTCAAGGAGATCGCCGGCGAGCTGATCCGCCTCTACAGCGCGCGCATGGCCAGCCCAGGCCACCCCTTCGCGCCGGACTCGCCGTGGCAGCGGGAGATGGAGGACGCCTTCCCCTACGCCGAGACCGGCGACCAGCTGGAGGCCATCGACGAGGTCAAGCGCGACATGGAGCGGCCCGTCCCGATGGACCGGCTGGTCTGCGGCGACGTCGGCTACGGCAAGACCGAGATCGCGGTGCGGGCGGCCTTCAAGGCGGTGCAGGACGGCAAGCAGGTCGCGGTGCTGGTGCCGACGACGCTGCTGGTGCAGCAGCACCTGTCGACGTTCAGCGAGCGCTTCTCCAGCTTCCCCGTCACGGTGAAGCCGGTCTCCCGCTTCCAGACCGACGGCGAGGTGAAGCAGACCCTCGAAGGGCTCAAGGGCGGCCAGGTCGACCTGGTGATCGGCACGCACCGGCTGCTCAGTCCCGAGGTGCGTTTCAAGGACCTGGGGCTGATCATCATCGACGAGGAGCAGCGCTTCGGCGTCGAGCACAAGGAGGCCATGAAGCACCTGCGCACCCAGGTCGACGTGCTGGCGATGTCGGCCACGCCGATCCCGCGCACGCTGGAGATGGGTCTGACCGGCATCAGGGAGATGTCGACGATCCTGACCCCGCCGGAGGAGCGGCACCCGATCCTGACCTTCGTCGGGCCGTACGACGAGAAGCAGATCGCGGCCGCCGTCAGGCGCGAGCTGATGCGCGACGGTCAGGTCTTCTTCGTCCACAACCGGGTCGCCTCGATCAACAGGGTCTCGGCCAGGCTGAAGGAGCTGGTCCCCGAGGCGCGCATCGCGGTCGCGCACGGCCAGATGAACGAGCACCAGCTCGAGAAGATCATGGTCGGTTTCTGGGAGCGCGAGTACGACGTGCTGGTCTCCACGACGATCGTGGAGTCCGGCCTGGACGTGCCCAACGCCAACACGCTGATCGTCGACCGGGCCGACAACTACGGTCTGTCGCAGCTCCACCAGCTGCGCGGCCGGGTCGGCCGGGGCCGCGAGCGCGGCTACGCCTACTTCCTGTACCCGCCGGAGAAGCCGCTCACCGAGACCGCGCACGAGCGCCTGGCCACCATCGCCCAGCACACCGAGATGGGCGCGGGCATGTACGTCGCGATGAAGGACCTGGAGATCCGCGGCGCCGGCAACGTGCTCGGCGCCGAGCAGTCGGGATTCATCGCCGGCGTCGGCTTCGACCTGTACGTCCGGCTGATGGCGGAGGCCGTCAAGGAACAGAAGGCCAAGCTCTCGGGCGTCGAGGTCGAGGAGGAGCACCAGGACGTCAAGGTCGAGCTGCCGATCAACGCGCACATCCCGCACGACTACGTCACCTCGGAGCGGCTGCGCCTGGAGGCGTACAAGCGGATCGCCGCCATCACCGCCGAGACCCACATCGACGAGGTGCGCGCCGAGCTCACCGACCGGTACGGCAAGCCGCCCGTCGAGGTGGACAACCTCATGGAGGTGGCGCGCTTCCGGCTCAAGGCCCGCAAGGCTGGGCTGACCGACGTGACGCTCCAGGGCCAGAACATCAAGTTCGGTCCCGTCGTGCTGAAGGATTCGCAGCAGGTCAGGCTGGACCGGCTGTACAAGAAGGCCATCTACAAGCAGGCGGCCGAGACGCTGCTCGTGCCCGCGCCGAAGACCAAGCCGCTGGGCGGGGTGCCGCTGCGCGACCTCGAGCTGCTGAAATGGTGCTCGGACCTGGTCGAAGTCATGTTCCTCGAACCGGCGAGGGTAAAGTAACCGACGAAACGCGCTCGGGCAGCGTGATCGATCGCGAAGGGATCAAAGTGAAGTCGATTCGAGTGGCCGTCGCCGTGGCCGCGCTGGGTGTCGCGGTGACCGCCTGTTCGTCGCCCGTTCAGGCCGGGGCCGCGGCCATCGTCGGCAACGAGCGCATCTCGGCCGACGCTCTGAACACGAACGTCAAGCAGCTCGAAGCGGCGCTGGCCAAGGCCAAGATCCCGCAGTCGCAGATGCAGCTGCCGGTCACGCAGTACGCGCTGCTGCAGATGGTCAACGTCGCGCAGTTCAGGCAGCTGGCCGCCAAGGCGGGCGCCAAGGTCACCGACGGCGAGATCGACCAGCTCATCGCCCGTTCGGGCGGGCTGCCCGCGGTCGAGCAGCAGACGCTGGCCCAGGGCGTGCCGCCGGCCTACACCCGCGAGTGGATCGGCACCTCGATCGCCATCTCCAAGCTGATGCAGCAGTACGGCGGCGGCACCGACCAGGCCGCCCAGCAGCGCGGCCAGCAGAGGCTGATCAAGGAAGCCGCCGCCATCAAGATCACCTACAGTCCTCGCTACGGCACCTTCGACCCCACCAAGGGCTTCGTCGACTCCGGCCGTTTCGGCAAGCTGTCCGCCCAGGGCTGAGATGCCGCTCGTCGTCGTCACCACCTCCCCGCGGGTCGCGCCCGGCCTGCTCAGCCGCCAGGCGTGGCAGGCGCTGGCCTCGGGGCGGGTGCTGACCGCCTCGGAGGACCACCCGCAGCTGCCGTACCTGGCGGAGGCGGGCATCGAGGTGGAGGTGGTCGTACCTGACCATGCCGCCCTGGTACGGCAGGCCGTCGACGCCACGGTGGTCTGGCTCGCCACCGACGACGAGCACTTCATGCGCGCGGTCGGCCACGCCGCTCTCGCGCTCGACGAGCCGCCGGTGATCGAGGTCGTGCCCGGCTCCTACGACCTGCCGGGCGCCCGCGTCCTCGACCTGGTCGCGGTGATGGACCGGCTGCGCGCCGAGTGCCCGTGGGACCGCAAGCAGACCCACGCCTCCCTCGTGCCCTACCTGATCGAGGAGGCCTACGAGGTCCAGGAGTCGGTCGAACGGGGCGACTACGCCGAGCTGCGGGAGGAGCTCGGCGACGTGCTGCTGCAGGTCGCCTTCCACTCGCGGGTGGCCGAGGGCTTCGACATCGACGACGTGGCCGACGCGATCGTCACCAAGCTCGTGCGGCGCCACCCGCACGTGTTCGGCAGCGTCATCGTCGAGAGCGCCGACGAGGTCAACGCCAACTGGGAGGCCATCAAGGCCGCCGAGCGCGCGGGCAAGGAACTGTTCGACGGCGTGCCGATGGGCCAGCCCGCGCTGTCCCTCGCCGCGCAGCTGATCCGCAGGGCCGAGAGCACGGGCGTCCCGGAGAGCCTGGCCCACGCGGTCGGGCAGGGCGTGGCCAGGGAGCTGTTCGACCTGGTACGGCGGGCGCAGCAGGCGGGGCTCGACGCCGAGGCCGAGCTGCGCGCCGCGGCGCGGACCTACCGCGACCGGGTGGAGGCCTGGGAGTCCCGGTAGCGGACGTCACTCCCGAATGCCAGGATCGTCCGGCATGGGGGTATTAAGGCGACTGCATCCTGGTGAGCCGCCCGAGGTAGGCGGTTACCGTCTGGTCGGCGGCATCGGCGACGGCGGTCAGGGCTCGGTGTTCCTGGGGGAGGGACCCGACGGCCGCAGGGTCGCGGTGAAGATCCTGCACGCGCGGCTGCTGGGCGACCAGCATGCCAGGCGCAGGTTCCTGCAGGAGGGCGCGACCGCCGCGCGGGTGGCCGCCTTCTCGACCGCCAAGGTGATCGAGACGGGGCTGGCGCAGGGCAGGCCGTACATCGTCAGCGAGTACGTCGAGGGTCCCTCGCTGCAGGAGCTGGTCGCGAAGGAGGGCCCGCGCGCCGGCGGCGCGCTCGACCGGCTGGCCGTCGGGACGGCGGCCGCGCTCGCCGCCATCCACCGCGCGGGCATCGTGCACCGCGACTTCAAGCCCAGCAACGTGATCATCGGCCTCGACGGACCCAGGGTGATCGACTTCGGCATCGCGAAGGCCGTGGACGCGGGCACCACCGCCTCCAGCGTGGTCGGCACTCCCGGCTACATGTCGCCGGAACAGATCGCCGGCCGGCCCGCCACCCCCGCCTCGGACATGTTCGCGTGGGCGACGACGATGGCCTACGCCGCCACGGGCCGGGAGCTGTTCGCGGGGGAGTCGATTCCCGCGGTGATGCACCGCATCCTCACGGCGCAGCCCGACCTGCGGGGCATCGGCGAGCCGCTGCGCTCGCTGCTGGCCGCCTGCCTGGCCAAGGAGCCGGACTCGCGGCCGTCGGCCGACGAGGTGCTGCACGCCCTCCTGGACGGCACCACGACCGGCGGCACCGCACCCGGCAACGCGAGGCCTTCGCGGGCGTCCTCGCGCGATTCCTCGCGTGCGTCCTCGCCCAGGGCGCGCCGCGCGGCCCCGGTACGGCGCCGCCCGCTCGCCGTGGGCGCCGTGGGCGCGGTGCTGATGACCGGGCTGGCGGCCGGCCTGGTCTGGCAGGGCGGCACCACGGCCCCGAGCACGGGCGGAGGCGCCGTCGCGGCCGCGTCACCCGCCCCGGCCTTCGGCAGGCGGATCGGCGCGGCGTTCGGGAGGGGAACGGTGAACGCCCTGGCCGTCGGCCGGCTCAACGGGTCGGCCGTCGTGGCGGCGGCCGAGGCAGGAACCGGCGAGCTGAGCGTGTGGGACCCGGTCAAGGGCGGCCTGGTGGCCCGGGCGCCACGGCAGCGCGCCCGCGGGCTCGGCTCGCTCACCTTCGCCGACGTGGGCGGGCGGCAGGCGCTGGTGTGGGCGGCCGACGACGGCGCGGTGCGCTGGTGGTACCCGGGCAGCTCGGTTCCCGTGAAGGCGATCTCCGTCTGCGAGGGGCGCCCCCACCTGGCGGTCGTCCAGCGGCCGGAGGGCGCCGCGGCGGTCGCCGGCTGCGCGGAGGGCCGCATCCAGGCGTGGGACCTGGCGACCGGCGGCAGGACGGGCACGTTCCTGCTCGACGGCCGCGGGACCGGCAGCCTGTCGTCGGCGGGGGACGGCGAGAGCGTCTTCGTCGGCGGCTCCGACGGCCGGGTCAAGAGGTGGCGGCCGTGGGCCGGCACGCCACGGCCCGAGACGATGCCATGGAAGGGCGCCGTCGCGGTCCACGCCGCCGTCCCTGCCCCGGGCCGGCGGGTGCTGGCCGTCCAGGGGCGCGGGCAGGTGCAGGTCGTCGACTCCGACGGTGGCCAGGAGACCTGCCGCGTCGACTCCGCCCCGCCCTTCCTCGCCGCCAGCGGGAACCTGCTGGTCGGAGCGGGCGACGGCGTGCGCGTGTGGGACCTGGCGACCTGCCGGCCGTACGCCACTGTGATCGCCGCCGGCAAGGTGGGCGCCGTCGCCACGGGGGTGGTCGGCGGCGAGCCCGTCGTGGTCGCGGGCGTCGCCGGCAGGGGCATGGCCATGTGGAGCCTCGATGGCGTACCGGCTGGTAGAGGTCGATAGGCTTTCATGGCAAACCGTCCTTCGACTCTAGGAGCGCCTGACGTGGCTTCCATCGAGGCCGTTTCCGCCCGCGAGATCCTCGATTCCCGGGGCAACCCGACGGTCGAGGTCGAGGTCCTCCTCGACGACAACAGCACAGGCCGCGCAGCGGTCCCCAGCGGGGCGTCCACCGGCGCTTTCGAGGCCGTGGAGCTCCGCGACGGCGACGAGCGCTACGGCGGCAAGGGCGTCGAGAGGGCCGTGCTCGGTGTCACCGACGAGATCGCCGACGAGATCCTGGGCATCGACGCCGACGAGCAGCGCATCATCGACCAGGTCATGATCGACCTGGACGGCACGCCCAACAAGGGCAAGCTCGGCGCCAACGCCATCCTCGGCGTGTCGCTGGCCGTGGCCAAGGCCGCGGCCGACAGCGCCGACCTGCCGCTGTTCCGCTACATCGGCGGACCCAACGCGCACGTGCTGCCCGTGCCGATGATGAACATCCTGAACGGCGGCGCCCACGCCGACACCAACGTCGACATCCAGGAGTTCATGATCGCCCCGATCGGGGCCGAGACGTTCCGCGAGGCGCTCCGCGTCGGCACCGAGGTCTACCACGCGCTCAAGGGCGTGCTGAAGGAGAAGGGCTACGCCACGGGCCTGGGCGACGAAGGCGGCTTCGCGCCCAACCTGCCGTCCAACCGCGACGCGCTCGACCTGATCCTGGTCGCCATCGAGCGCGCCGGCTACCGGCCGGGTGAAGACGTCGCGCTGGCGCTCGACGTGGCCGCCTCCGAGTTCCACAAGGACGGCGTCTACACCATCGACGGCAAGGGCCACTCGGCCGACGAGCTGATCGCCTTCTACGCCGACCTGGTCGAGTCCTACCCGCTGGTCTCCATCGAGGACCCGCTGGACGAGAGCGACTGGGAAGGCTGGAACAAGATCACCAAGGCGCTCGGCGACAAGGTCCAGCTCGTCGGCGACGACCTGTTCGTGACCAACCCCGAGCGGCTGGCCCGTGGCATCGCCGAGGGCACCGCCAACGCGCTGCTGGTCAAGGTCAACCAGATCGGCACGCTGACCGAGACGCTCGACGCGGTCGACCTGGCCCACCGCAACGGCTACCGCTGCATGATGAGCCACCGTTCGGGCGAGACCGAGGACACCACGATCGCCGACCTCGCCGTGGCGACCAACTGCGGCCAGATCAAGACGGGCGCCCCCGCGCGCTCCGACCGGGTCGCCAAGTACAACCAGCTGCTCCGCATCGAGGAAATCCTGGACGACGCCGCGCGTTACGCGGGTCGCGCGGCTTTCCCGCGGTTCCGGCGCTAGTTTCTACTACGGCCCTGCGTCAGGCCTCGGGCGCCTCCTCGAAACCGGCCGCGGGGTCGCCCGCGCGCCGGGCCCCGTGGCTCGCCGAGCCCGGACGGCCGGCCGCTCGACGAGCGGGGAACACCCCGTGGCCTGGCCACCTGGTGACCGGAGCGAGCGGGAACGTCCCGCGTGGTCCGGCCACCTGGCGGCTGGGATGAGTGGCAACGCCTTGGATGGTCTGGACACCTGGGGTGTGGACACCTCGTGTGCGGGCGCCCGCCCGGACACCGACCATCCGCCGGCCCGGTCCCACCGGTCTGCGACCGGCCCGGTATCACGGCCGGGCAGCCGGACCGGTAGTGGCCGGTCGAGCCGCCGTACCGGGACCATCCGGCCTACGGTGGGAACACCGGCTGAGCGGCCGACCCCGGCGAACGGCGGGGAGGCGTGTGGCTGTCGGACGGTCCGGACCTCCTCCGGCGGTCCGGGGGTGCTTGGGCGTGCTGGGCGGTCCGTGTGGCTGCCGGGCGGTACGGCGTGCTGGGTGGTCCGGGTGGCTGTCGGGCGGTACGGCGTGCTGGGTGGTCCGGTGTGGCTGTCGGGCGTCCTGGGGGCGGCCTGGAGCGGGCGCGCTGCCGGGCCCCGGTGGCCGAGGGCCCGCCGCCCCGATCGCAGGGGAGGCGGTCACGGCCGGGGGTAGGGGCAGCGGAACGAGGCGGAGGGAGCACAGGTGGCGAAGCGACCGCAGTTGACGGGACGGGCCGCGATCCTCGCGGTGGTGGTGTGCGCGATCGCCATGAGCCTGGCCTATCCCGTGCGCGAATACGTCGCCCAGCGTCGCGCGATCGCCGAGCTGGAGGCCGAGAAGGCCAAGGAGCAGGAGGAGCAGCGCCTGCTGGCCGAGCGCCAGCGGCAGCTGCAGGACCCCAACTACATCAAGCGCGAGGCCAGGCGCAGGCTCCACTACTGCGGCGCGGGCGAGAAGTGCTTCATGGTCGCCGACAACAAGCCGAAGCAGGCCAAGTCGGGCGCCCGGCAGCAGCTCGCCATGACGCCGCCCTGGTACCAGACGCTGTGGGAGTCGGTCGAGGCGGCCGACACGGGCAAGGGCGTCAAGGCCCCCGCGTCGGCCACGGCCGAGGAGAAGAAGGACGATGGAAAGCCATGACATCGAGGCGGTCGAGCGGCAGCTCGGCCGTCCGCCGCGGGGCCTGCGCAGGGTCGCGCACCGCTGCCCCTGCGGCAACCCCGACGTGGTCGAGACGGCGCCGCGGCTGCCCGACGGCACGCCGTTCCCCACGCTCTACTACCTGACGTGCCCGAAGGCCGCCTCGGCGATCGGCACCCTCGAGGGCTCGGGGCTGATGAAGGAGATGCAGGCCAGGCTGGCCGACGACGAGGAGCTGGCCGCCGCCTACCGGGCCGCCCACGACGACTACGTGGCCGGGCGTGACAAGGCCGCGGCCGAGGAAGGCATGGAGCCGCTGCCGCGCGACATGCAGAGCACGGGCGGCATGCCGTACCGGGTGAAGTGCCTGCACGCGCTGGTCGCGCACGAGCTGGCGGTGCCGGGCGGCAACCCGTTCGGCGCGGAGGCGTTGGAGCGGTTGCCGGAGTGGTGGGCGGACGGTCCCTGCGTGCGGGTGGAGGACGAACAGTGACCAGGGTGGCGGCCGTCGACTGCGGCACGAACTCCGTCCGCCTGCTGATCGCCGACATCCGGTGCGGCGAGCTCCACGAGATCGAGCGGCGCATGGAGATCGTCAGGCTCGGCCAGGACGTCGACCGGACGGGACGGCTCGCGCCCGAGGCGCTCCAGCGGACCTTCGCCGCCATGCGCCACTACCGCAAGCTGATCGACCAGCACGGCGCGACCGGCACCAGGGTCGTGGCGACGAGCGCGACGCGCGACGCCGACAACCGGCAGGAGTTCGTCGACGGGGTGAGGGAGATCTTCGGCGTGGCGCCCGAGGTGGTCTCGGGCGGGGAGGAGGCCGAGCTCTCCTTCACCGGCGCCACCCACGGGCTGCTTCACCTGTCGCTGGAGACCGGTGTGCCCGAGGGGCCGCTGCCGCCGTACCTGGTGGTCGACATCGGTGGCGGCTCCACCGAGTTCGTCGTGGGCACCGACCACGCGCAGGGGGCGCTGTCGGTCGACATCGGCTGCGTACGGCTGACCGAGCGCCACCTGCGGGAGGCGGGCGACCCGCCCTCGGCGGAGGCGCTCGAGCGGGTGGTCGCCGACATCGAGGCCGCGCTCGACCGGGTCGAGGCGGAGGTCCCGGTACGGCAGGCGCGCACGCTCGTGGGCCTGGCGGGTTCGGTCACGACGGTCGCCGGCATCGCGCTCGACCTTCCCGCCTACGATCCGGAGCGGATTCATCACGCGATTATCTCGGCCGAAGAGGTTCATGAGGTGACGCGTCGGCTTCTCGCCATGACGCATGGTGAGCGGGCCGCGGTTCCTGTGATGCATCCAGGACGCGTCGACGTCATTGGCGTGGGGGCGTTGATTCTGGACCGTATCGTGCGACGTTTCGGGTTTGCGCAGGTCGTCGTGAGCGAACACGACATTCTGGACGGAATCGCCTGGTCCATCGCCTGAAATTTTCTGGATTTTCGGACATTCACCCCCTTTGGGGCCTGTTGAGAGTGCATTCTGTTCTGTGATTAGGTAAAGGAGCTTTACGGGGGCTTTGCCATATGGTTCGGCACGGGGTGTGCCGGCGTGGCGACCGTTCCCGAGCGCACCTTTTCCCTCACGGAATGGAGCACTCTCACATGAAGTCCTCAGGACTGGCTCGCAGAGTGGCCGCCTTCGGCGCCACGACTGCGGTGCTGGCCGCCATGGTCACGGGGCTGGCCGCCGCCCCGGCTCAGGCGGCGACCACGGCCAAGGCCGGCACGCTGTCCACCGCTGCCGGTGCCACCAAGGCGAAGCCGCTCGCGATCTCGGTCACGACGCCCAAGGCGTCTGTCCGTGACTACGAGGGCGCCTGCCCGGTGAACGTCAAGTTCTCCGCGCAGATCAAGGTCAAGCTCAAGGGCTCGACCACGGTCGCGTGGCGCTGGCTGCACGGCAATGGGTCCAAGGGCAAGGTCCAGACCAAGAAGGTCGCGGGCAACGGGGTCAAGACGATCAACGTTGCGCAGGCCATCAAGTTCACGGACAACGTCAAGGGCTGGGAGGCCGTCGAGGTCCTCGGCCCGAAGCACGTGAAGTCGAAGAAGGTCTACTTCTCGGTCGCGTGCGGTGACAACGGCAACAACGACGGGGACGGCCTGCACGAGGCCGACTACGACAAGGTGTACGCCCGTGCGTGGGCCTCGCCGAGCACGTACGTGGGTTCGTGTACCCCCGGCGACAAGATCGACTTCACCGGTGTGATCAAGGTGGACCGCCCCCGCTGGGTGCACTACCGCTGGATCCTCAACGGTGACGTCGTCGACGGCGGCAAGGTCAAGGTCTGGGACACGCGGAAGGTCGGCTTCGGCTTCTCCCCGCGTTACAGCCACCGTGGCTGGGCGGTCCTCGAGACCCTCGGCCGTGGCGCGACCGAGTCGAACCGCGCCGGCTACAAGGTCTGGTGCAAGGATGACGGCGGCCACAACGAGACCAAGGTCTCGGTGGCCACTCCCACCACCGGCACCAACCACAACACCTGCGCGGTCGGCGCCAACGCCACCATCAACGCGACCGGCCGTGGCCGTGTCGAGTACGTGTGGTCGGTGAACGGCAAGGCCGTGGCCAGCGGCGACACCTACTTCGGTGGCGCCGGCAGCAAGACGGTCGGGCTTTCGGAGCAGGCGCTGAGCGGTGAGGCCACCAAGGGCGGCACCGTTTCGATCTCCATCGTGGGTCCGAACAACCGTGACTCGGCTTCGCAGTCCTACGCGGCCTGCCAGAAGCCCGAGCCGGCCGCGACCTCGGTGAAGGTCAGCGTCTCCGCTGTGCACGACCAGACCACCTGCAAGGACGGCAAGGGCTCGACGATCAACGCGACCGCGACCGTGACGGTCAACGGTGCCGCGAAGAACGTCGTCGTCCAGCTGTGGAGCCAGGTGGGCGGCTTCAGCAAGGACGTCACCCTCGACTTCGACAAGGCGGGCAGCCAGACCGTGTCCTTCAGCCTCCCGGCTGCGGGCACCAACGGCATCAACGCCAAGGCGACCCTCGCGGGTGTCGGGTCTGACAGCAGCCTGGCCACGTACGGCGACCACTGCCCTGCGCCGGCCAAGGCGGACGAGAAGGCTTCCACGGGTGCCTGATCGGCTGAACTGAGACCGGGCGGCGCCTTCGCCGGCGCCGCCCGGTTTTTCTGTTGCCGGTATTACGCATTGCACAGTAGTGTGCATCGCGTGGATAGCACCCAGCTCCTCAAAGGCGTGCTCGACCTCGCCGTCCTGGCGGTCCTCCACGAACGCGACAGCTACGGCTACGACGTCGTCCGGAGGCTGCGAGAGGCCGGTCTGGAGGACGTGGGCGACGCGTCCGTCTACGGCACGCTGCGCCGCCTGTTCAAGTCGGGCGCGCTGACCTCGTACGTGGTGGCCTCCGACGAGGGGCCGCATCGCAAGTACTACGGCCTGAACGACGTCGGCCGGGCCCAGCTCGCCGCCTCGGCCGCGACCTGGACCTCCTTCGCCGCGACGATGGCCGACCTGCTCAAGGAGAGGCATCCCTGATGACACCCGAACAGTACGCGCAGGCCGTACGGGAGGCCCTCGCCGGCCATCCCAACAGCGAGGAACTGCTGGAGGACCTGGACGACCACCTGGCCGAGGTGGCGTCGGAGTCGGAGGTCTCGCTCGAGGAGCGCCTGGGGCCGCCCGAGGCGTACGCGGCGGAGCTGGCGGCCGCCTACGGCGGCAGGACCGGTGAGCGGCGCACGAAGTCCCGGCTGAGGCAGGCGGGCGCGGCGCTGGCCCGGCATCCGGCCCTCACACGGTTGAGCGGCTTCCTCCCCGAACTGCGGCCAGGGTGGTGGGTGCTGCGCGGTTACGTCCTGGCCATGCTGCTGATCTCGGTAGCGGACGAAGAGCAGCTCGTGCCCGACGCGTTGGGCGAGATCGCCCTGGTCGCCGCAGCCGTCTGGATCTCTGTCCTCCTCGGCAGGGCGCCGAGGAGCCGCTGGCCGCGGCTCACCTCGGCGCTCGCCTCGGGCATCGCCGCGCTGGGCCTGCTCGCCGGCGCCGTCCACGCCGACCAGATGCGGATGAGGCTCGAGAACCCGCCGATGGCCTACGAGGCGCCGGTCCAGATGGACACCGTCTCCTCCTTCGGCGACGTCGTCAACATCAGGCCGTACGCGAAGGACGGCACGCCGCTGACCGACGTCTACCTCTACGACCAGGACGGCCGACCGGTCACCACGAACTTCGAGGACTCCGGCTACGTCGTGGACCGCTCGTGCGGCGAGCCGGTGCTCAACCGCTACCCGCTGCCGCTGGTCGAGCCGGCCGACGAGCCCGGCGTCGAGGACGGCTCGGTCCCCGCGCCCACCAGGGCGTCCGCCGCCTGTGCGAGGCCGTCCGAAGCGCCCGCGCCGATGGGCACCGCCACGCCCGCCCCCGTCCGGACGGACGAATCCGAGTAATCCGCCGGACGGCGCTGTCGCCCGCCGGAGGCCCACAGCGACGCGCCGGGCCGTTGCTGGGGGCGCCGGCGATGGGCGGGGCCCTGCCGGCGGTTTACACCATCGGGCACTATCGGTGCCATGAGCTTCGTACCTCCCGGCACCGGCTGGCCCGATGATCCCGCGGCTCCCGACACCCCCGTGGCGCACTCGCCCGAGGGGGTGCGGGAGCTCGCGGCCGCCAGCCGTACCATCGCGGAGCTGACGGCCCGCCAGTCGGTCTGCAGGGCGTGCCCGCGCCTGGTGGCGTGGCGGGAGGAGGTCGCGCAGGTCAGGCGGCGCGCCTTCGCGGAGGAGACCTACTGGGGACGGCCGGTCGCGGGCTGGGGCGCGCGGGAGCCGCGCGTGCTGCTGGTCGGGCTCGCGCCCGCCGCCCACGGCGGCAACAGGACCGGGCGCATCTTCACCGGCGACCGCAGCGGCGACTGGCTGTTCGCCTCGCTGTACCGCACGGGGCTCGCCGTCCAGGAGACCAGCGTGCGCGCCGGCGACGGCCAGCGGCTCATCGACACCCGCATGGTCGCCGCCGTGCGCTGCGCGCCGCCCGCCAACAAGCCGCTGCCGGAGGAGAAGGCCGCCTGCTACCCCTGGCTCCAGCGCGAGCTCGCGCTCGTCGCGGGCAGCGTGCGCGTGGTGGTGGCGCTGGGCGGCTACGCCTGGCAGGCGGTCTGGCCCGCGCTCAAGGAGACCGGGTACGGCATGCCGCGTACCAGGCCGCCGTTCGGCCACGGCGTCGAGGTCCCCCTGTCGTACGGCGAGGCCGGCGTGACGTTGCTCGGCTGCTATCACCCCAGCCAGCAGAACACCTTCACCGGCAGGGTCACCGCCGCGATGCTCGACGGGATCTTCCGCCGCGCGGCGGAGATCGCCGGGCAGGTGCCCGAATGTGGGGAGGCTCACTAGGGAATCCCTTGTCCTCGTCCGCGGTTGCACGGTTATGCTTGTGAAAGATTTCACAAGGGTGAACTCGAGGATGGGACCTCAGGTGAACAAGCACATCCTGATCGTCGGCGGTGGCTACGTCGGCATGTACACCGCTCTGCGACTGCAGCGCAGGCTCGGCAAGGAGCTGCGCGACGGCCGCGTGCACATCACCGTCATCGACCCCAACTCCTACATGACCTACCAGCCCTTCCTGCCGGAGGCCGCCGCGGGCAACCTGTCGCCGCGGCACGTCGTGGCCCCGCTGCGTCGCGTGCTGCCGAAGGTCGAGATCCTCAACGGCGTGGTCACCAAGGTCAACCACGCGGGCAGGACGGTCACCTTCGCCCCCGGCGAGGGCGAGGCGAGGGACATCTCCTACGACGTCCTCGTGATGGCCGCGGGCTCGATCTCGAGGACCCTCCCCATTCCCGGCCTGACCGACATCGGCATCGGCTTCAAGACCGTCGGCGAGGCCATCGCCCTGCGCAACAGGGTCCTGCACCAGCTCGACGTGGCCGAGTCGACCGAGGACCCCGAGGTGCGCGAGCGGGCGCTGACCTTCGTGGTCGTCGGCGCCGGGTTCGCGGGCGTCGAGGCGCTGGCCGAGCTCGAGGACATGGCCAAGGACTCCACCCGCTACTACCGCAACATCAAGCCCTCGGACGTCCGCTGGGTGCTCGTCGAGGCGACCAACAGGGTCCTGCCCGAGGTCGGCCCCGAGATGGGCAAGTGGACGTTGGAGCAGCTGCGCGAGCGCGGCATCGAGGTCAAGCTGGAGACGCGCCTCGAGTCGGCCACCGGCGGCCACGTGGTGCTGTCGGACGGCACCGAGTTCGACGCCGAGACCCTCGTCTGGACGGCGGGCGTCAAGCCCAGCCCCATCGTGACCGAGGGCGACCTGCCGATCGACGAGCGCGGCAGGATCAAGACCACCACCAAGCTGACCATCGCCGGCACGAAGGACGCCTACGCCGCCGGTGACGCGGCGGGCGTGCCCGACGTCACCAACCCCGGCCAGTTCTGCGCGCCCAACGCCCAGCACGCCGTACGGCAGGCGAAGGTGCTCGCCGACAACATCATCCACGCGCTCCGCGGCGAGCAACTGGTCGAATACCGCCACAAGTATGTCGGATCGGTCGCCGGGCTGGGGCTCCACCAGGGCGTCGCGAACGTCTACGGCATCAAGCTTCGCGGATTGGCTGCATGGTTCATGCACCGCACCTACCATCTGTCCCGGGTACCGACGCTGAACCGCAAGGTGCGCGTCGTCGCGGACTGGACGCTTGCGCTGTTCTTCAAGCGGGAGACGGTGTCTCTCGGCGAGATGGAGCACCCGCGCGACGGTTTCAGGGCGGCGGTCGCGAGCAACCGCCGCCGATAACGCTTCGGAACCCTCCTTCCCGCACGATGAGAAGGGGGAGATCCAGGGGTGGGGCTCTCTGCGGTGACCGTGCTCGGCGTCGACCGGCCAGGCGTGATAGCCGAGGTGACAGGATCGCTGGCCGAGTGCGGCGTCAACATCCAGGACTCGACCATGACGCTGCTCGGCGGGCACGTCGCGATGATGCTCCTCGTCGCGGGCGAGCTGTCGGCCGAGCAGTTGCGTGAGCGGGTGCGCATCCCCGAGGTGGTGGTCAGCGCGGCGGCCGTCGACGCGAGCCGTCACTTCAGCTGTCCGGGCGCCGGTCTGGAGTACGTGCTCACGCTGCACGGCCCGGACAAGCCGGGGATCATCTCGGCCGTCGCCGGGGTGCTGGCCTCGGTCGGCGGCAACATCACCGGGATGAGCACGCGGCTGAGCGGGCGCCTCTACGTGCTCATCGCCGACGTCGCCCTGCCGGCCGCGGTCGACGTGGCCGATCTCATGCGCAAGCTGGCGGCGGTCGGCGCGAACCTCGGCTCCGAGATCACCTTCCGTCCGGGCGAACCGGACCTGCTGTGAGCGGAGTTCCGCGCGAGGTCGTGCGCGCCCCCCACGCGGTGCTGTCCGCCTCGGCCGAGATCGTGGACCCGACCGATCCCTTCGTCGTCTCCGCCGCCGACGACCTGCTGGCGACGCTGCGCGCGATCGGCAAGCCGTCCGGGCTGTCGGCTCCCCAGATCGGGCTGAGCTGGCGGCTGATCGCGGTGAACGCGAGCCTGCACCCACGCAGCAGGTCGAGCGCAGGCGCGGTCACGCTGGTCAACCCCCGCCTGGCGGAGGCGGCCGGCTGGCGCCACGGCAGGGAGGGCTGCTTCTCGGTGCCGGGACTGCTCGGCGAGGTGCCCCGCGCCACGAGGATCACGGTGTCCGGCGAGCTGCCCAGAACGGGCGAGTCCGTGACGATCGAGGCGGACGCCTTCGAAGCCCGCTGCATCCAGCATCAACTGGACCATCTGGACGGTGTGCTCTTCCTGGACAGAGTGTCCGGAGCGCGGGCACTTCACCACAGATCTCACTCTTGTTACGCCTGATACAAAGTTGTGCTCCTCGTGAGCATGGTCCGTTTCGTATGATTGCGGCGCCCCCGTGGCCCAATGGCAGAGGCAAACCCCTTAAAAGGGTTGACGTGCGGGTTCGAATCCCGCCGGGGGCACCGCTTATTTATATCGAATTTATGGCTCTGACCAGGCGTTTCTCCTTGACGTCCGGACCTGCTGTCAGGGGCCCGCGACGCTGCGTGTCCGCCGGGCATCCCGGTGATCGGCGGGTCCGGCGAAGGGCTTGACAGCGGTCCTTTCCTCTGGTCGGTTCGGGTCCCTTTATGCGGGCGGCTGAAAACGGTTTTCCGGCCCGGTTAAACCGAGGTGAACACCTCTTACCGGAAGGCCACGCTTAGTGACGGCAATAGGTGGGCGGATGCGTTCCGCCGCCTCCAAAAACAGGACAAAACGGGCAAATAACGCCGACCTGGGATCCGGGGTGTTCGTCGAGGGTCGCGGCGTCCGGGAACCGGCGGGAGGCCTCGTTCGTTGGGCACGCTGCAGAAGTCTCGAAAGTACATAGATCCCGGCGTGACTTGGCCAGTGTGACGCCCTGTCCCATATTCTGATCACGTTGGTCGCAGCGTGGAGGCAGCGATGGAGAGTAAGAACCCCGTTTTCAGCCGGTCGCCGTACACCCACCAGCAGCAAGGGTGGACCCCGAGCCCCGAGCACCTGCAGGGGATGTACGACAGCCCGGCCTACGCCCCGCCCACCGCGCCGGCCGTCAGGACGATGACCATCGACGACGTCGTGGTCCGCGGATTCATGACGCTCGGCACGCTCGTCGTGGCCGGCGCCGCCGCGTGGTACTTCGAGGTGGGCATGGGCGTGGCCGCGGTCTCCGCCCTCATCGGTGTGGTCCTCGGCCTCATCGCCTCGTTCAAGCAGAGCACCAGTCCGGCGCTCATCCTGGGCTACGCCCTGTTCTACGGCGTCTTCGTCGGCGCCCTGAGCCGCATGTACGAGTCGTTCTTCAACGGCATCGTGCTCCAGGCGGTGATCGGCACGGCGCTCGCCTTCGCGGCCGTCCTGACCGTCTACTCCCTGCGGATCGTCAGGGTCACGCCGAAGTTCACCAAGTTCGTGGTGGCCGCCGCGATCGGCGCGCTCGCCCTGGTCCTGGTCAACCTCATCGCCGGCTTCTTCGTCGACGGTGGCCTCGGCCTGCGGACCGACAGCCCGCTCGGCTGGATCTTCAGCGCCGCGATGATCCTGCTCGGCACCTTCTTCCTGCTGCTCGACTTCGACGAGATCGAGCGCGCGGTGAAGGTGGGCGCTCCGGAGAAGTTCGCGTGGCAGTGCGCGTTCGGGCTCACGCTGAGCCTGGTCTGGATCTACCTCGAGGTGCTGCGATTCATCAGCTACTTCTCGGGCGACGACTGATCGTCGACCCACGAGACCCCGCTGGTCCACCAGCGGGGTCTTTTCTTTGCGCCACCAGTGATCTACCCGGCGTGACAAAACGCTGGCCGCCGAGGGGTTGCCATTCGCGGTGAGGTGTTGCAGTGTCGAGCAAAGGACCAATCCGTGGAGGTGCCCATGTCCTTGAACCACTCACCGGAGATGCAGACGAAGCTGATCGCGAGGGTCCCTGCCATTACGGGACGCGAACTCCCAGAGTGGTTCCAAGCCATTGACAACGGTCCATCGTTCCTCAGATGCGACGAGCGAGCTCATTGGCTCGCCGAGGAACACGGGCTCACTCACGGCTACGCCGCAGCCATCGTCCTCGAGCACGAGCGGCACCGCCGTAACCGGATGGGGTTCATCTAAAACCCCACACGCCCCGACGCGCCCGTGCCGTGGAAACGGCCCGGGCGCGCATCATGGGTGAATGGATCTCGACAAGGCGCGCGACTTCCTGGCGCGCAACCATCACGCCGTCCTGCTCACCCACCACGCCGACGGGCGGTCCCAGATGTCGCCGGTGCTGGTCGGCATCGACGAGGACGGCTACGCGGTCGTCAGCACCCGGGAGGGCGCGGCCAAGACCCGCAACGCGCGCAGGGACCCCCGGGTGGCCATCTGCGCGTTCACCGACGCCTTCTTCGGCGAGTGGATCCAGGTCGAGGGCACGGCCGAGGTCGTCTCGCTGCCCGCGGCCATGGACCACCTGATCGCCTACTACCGGGGCGTCGCCGGGGAGCACGCCGACTGGGCCGAGTACCGCGCGGCCATGGAGAGGGAACGCCGCGTGGTGCTGCGGATCGCGCTCAACCGGGCCGGCCCCGACCACCACGCCTGAGCAGGTACTCCCTGCCGTCGTCGGTGTACTCGCCCGGCCAGCCCACGGCCCACAGGCCCTTCGTGCCGGGAATCGCGGCGACGGCCGTGACCGTGCCGTGGCCGGCGCGCTCAGCGGTCCAGCCCCTGCCGTCGAAGCGCAGGAAGACGGGGACGTCCGGCCGGTCGCGATCCCGTGCCGCGACCCACACGTCGTCGGGGCCGAACGCGGTGACGCCGGTCAGCTCGGCGTTCATCGGCGGCAGGGCCACCTGCTTCCAGGAGCGCCCGTCCCAGTGGAGGGCCAGGGGAAGGGCCGGAGAGTCGGTCTCGGCCAGCACACCGGAGACCCACTCACCACAGGGGCGGCCGGGGATCCGCTCCACCTGGGCATTCTCGACGATCTTCCCCACGGCCCACACGTCCGTCGGGGTGATCTGCACGACGGAGGTCAGCGTGCCGCCGGGGACGAGCGGCACGCGCATGGCCTCCCACTGCCCGTATCCTTCGCGGCCGGCCTTCCTGCTGTGCACGACCAGCGGGGTGACCTCCGCGCAGTCGCGGTGGGGTGCCGCGCCCACGATCCAGGCGTGTCCCGATCCGGAGGTGACCGCGTCGAGCACGCCCTCGGGGCTGAACTGGAGACGGAAGCGGTCGTGCCTGCCGGTGACGATGAACGGCGCGCCATCCTCGCTCGCGCCGATCAGCACCGCCGTGTCGCCGTCCGTGGCGACGTCGTCGAAGGACTTGTCCTCGGAGATGCCGAACGGCCGCGTCCTGGTCCAGCGGCGCCCGTCCCAGTGGGCGACCGTGTCCCCCGCCGCGATCCAGAGATCGTCGGGGCCGCCGGCGTCGAGGCCGTCGTAGCCGCCGACAGCCGGCGTGCCGGGCAGTTTCGACCACGTGGTGCCGTCCCATCGCAGCACGACGGTGGAGCCGTCGCTGTCCTCGGCGCCGTCCTCGTAGCCGAGCGCCCATGCCTGCCGCGGGCCCGTGGCCACCACGTCGACGAGCCCGGAAGCCGTCAGGAGCGGCAGCTTCTCGAACTCCTTCCACCGCGTGGAGAACGGCGGCGCCTGCGGCGTACGGCTCGGGCCGGGGGAGAGGGAGGGGGCCGGCGCCGCGCTCGCGGGCGTGGCCGGGCCCGCCGACGGGCGTCCGTGATCGCCGCCGCCCGAGCAGGCGGCGAGCAGCGACAGGCAGGCCACCGCGGCCGTCGCCCGATATGCGATCGTCATCGGTCGGATCATGGCGAAACCTCCTCCACGGCGCGCCGATTCCGCGAGATCCGCCCGGCCGCCCGAGCGCCGTCGCCCCGCCCGGCCACGCGCGCCGGGTGACGCGTGTCCCCTGACGGACGCCGGCCACGCGTGCTCGGTGACGCGTGTCCCCCGACGGACGCCGGCCACGCGTGCTCGGTGACGCGTGTCCCCGGACGGAGGCCGGCCACGCGCCGAGGGTGGCGCGTGGCCGGGCTTGCCGTACGGGAGGGGTCAGGACAGGCGCTCGAGCACCATCGCCATGCCCTGGCCGCCGCCCACGCACATGGTCTCGAGGCCCAGGGTCTTGTCGTGGTGCTGCAGGCTGTTGATCAGCGTGGAGGTGATGCGGGCGCCCGTCATGCCGAACGGGTGCCCGACGGCGATGGCACCGCCGTTGACGTTCAGCCGGCCGATGTCGATGCCGAGGTCGCGGTAGGACGGGATCACCTGCGCGGCGAACGCCTCGTTGATCTCGACCAGGTCGATGTCGGAGATCGACATCCCGGCGCGGGCGAGCGCCTGCTTGGAGGCCTCCACCGGGCCCAGGCCCATGATCTCGGGGGACAGGCCCGTCACGCCCGTGGAGACGATGCGGGCCAGCGGCGTGATGCCCAGCTCGGCGGCCTTGGTGTCGCTCATGACGATCACCGCGGCGGCGCCGTCGTTCAGCGGGCAGCAGTTGCCCGCGGTGACCGTGCCGTCGGGCCGGAAGACCGGCTTGAGCTGCGAGACGGCCTCGTAGGTGGTGCCGGCGCGGGGGCCGTCGTCCTTGCTGACCACCGTGCCGTCGGGCAGCGTGACGGGCGTGATGTCCTTCTGCCAGAAGCCGTCGGCCAGCGCCTTCTCCGCCAGGTTCTGCGAGCGGACGCCGAACTCGTCCTGGTCGGCCCGCGTGACGCCCTTCAGCTGGGCGAGGTTCTCGGCGGTCTGGCCCATCGCGATGTAGATGTCCGGCACCGTGCCGTCCTCGCGCGGGTCACGCCAGGTCTGGCCGCCCTCGGCGAACGTCGCGGTGCGGGCGCGGGCGCCGTCGAAGACCGGGTTCTGCGTGTCGGGCAGGGAGTCGGAGTTGCCCTTCGTGAAGCGGGAGACGGTCTCCACGCCCGCCGACACGAAGACGTCGCCCTCGCCCGCCTTGATGGCGTGGAAGGCCATCCTCGTCGTCTGCAGCGACGACGAGCAGTAGCGGGTGATCGTGGTGCCCGGCACGGTGTCCAGGCCCAGCATCACCGACACCACGCGGGCCATGTTGAAGCCCTGCTCACCGCCCGGCAGGCCGCAGCCGAGCATGATGTCGTCGATCGCGGTCGGGTCGAGCTGCGGCACCTTGGCGAGCGCGGCCTGGATCATCTGGACGGTCAGGTCGTCGGGACGGATCTCCTTCAACGACCCCTTGAAGGCGCGGCCGATCGGCGAACGCGCGGTGGCGACGATGACTGCCTCGGGCATGGGGCTCTCCTGGGTTCGTGTCAGCACTCCAACCGCGAGGTTACCCCTCAGTAGCCCGGATGCCACGACCTGGGGGCCGGAAAACAGAATGTTGTTTTGGGAAGGGGAAGGCCGGGCGGATCCTGGCGCCCGGCCCCCGCTCAGCCGTACATGCCCGGCGCGGCGGCGGTGTCGTCCTTGATGCCGTGCATGCCGCCCTTCTCGTCGCGCCAGAGCCGCCAGCCGTCGTGGCTGCCGGTGAACCAGTGGGGCGGCGCGCCCTCGCCGCTCACCCGCTTGCCGTTCGACAGGTCGAACTCGCAGACCGAGGCGATCGAGTAGAAGCCCGGCGCCTGCCCCTTCAACGGCAGCGGCTTGGGGTCGGTGACGCAGAAGGACCAGCCGCGCTGCTCCTTCACCGGCAGCGGCTTGCCGCCGGCCAGGTCGAAGGCCGAACCGCCGCTGTCGTGCTTGAGGAAGCCGAGGTGCTCCATCTGTCCGGGGAAGGCCAGCCACCAGCCCGAGCCGGGCACCTGGTCGGCGGTGATCTGCCCCATGACGCGGCCCGTCTCGGCGTCGAGCCTGGCGAATCCGCCGTACTGGCCGTGCTGGTCGACGGGGCGGACCACCGGGGCGAAACCGGGGTTGCCGCTCGGGTAGACGCGCACGACCGACGGGCGCATCCAGTTGATCGTGCCGTCCGCGATCTTGATCGAGAACAGCCCGAACGTCGAGACCTTCTTCGTGCGCGAGTCGGTGTACGGCGCGACGTAGCCCACCAGGTTGTCGCCGGTCGCGCCGAACGCCCACCCGCCGGACATGTCGATGCCGGGCCCGAGCGCCTGCTCGATCGGCTGCTGCCACTGCAGCTTGCCGGACTTGAGCTCGTAGGACTCGATCATCGGGTCGCGGGCCAGGCGCAGGAAGACCACCCGGCCGGCGTCGGACCACTCCACCTCGGCGATGCCGGGCAGCTTCCACATCTGCTTGCCCGTGGCCGGGTCGAGCACGACCACCCTGGCCGCCTCGAGCGCGGTGTGCTCCGACACGCACACGTAGGGGCCGCAGCGCTGCGGCCCGAACGTCGAGTGGATCGGCCTGGTCCACAACTGCTTGCCCGTGCGGGCGTCGCGGGCCACCAGGGTGGCGTTCCACCTGCCCTGCTTGACGGGGTCGAGCGCGACGACGACGCCGTCGACGATCGCGGGCGGCGGCACGCCCATGCCGGGCAGCCGGCCGGCCATCGTGGCCGGCTGGGCCCACAGCTTCCTGCCGGTGGTCAGGTCGAGCGCCACCGTCTCCAGCGTGCCGTCGGGCCTCATGGAGGTGGCGGTGGCCACGCCCGCGGCGGTGACCATGCGGCTGACCACGTTGACGTCGGGGTTGTGCCAGGTCGGGAAGTCCGCCGTGGCGGCGTCGCTGCCGGAGCAGGCAGCCAGCGCCACGGTGCCGACGAGGGCGAGAGCCGGTTTCGCGAAGGGCCGGAGCACCGTTATTCCACTCCAATAGGGGCGAGGAGTGACGGCTCAGCCAGGGAGGGTGTCGTCGGGGCGCCGGCGGAACAGCGTCACCCACCTCCCGTGGGGGCCCGTCGCCCGCCCGGCGACCCTGGTCGCGGTGACCTCGGTGCCTGACTCCTCCGCGGCCGTCGCCGCCGCAAGGTAGATCGGTTGCAGTCCTTCGCCACGCCTGGGCCGTGGCTCGGGCCACAACCCCAACGCAGCGCATACAGAAGGTAGCACCGCGTAAGCGGCCTGTGCGTAACCTCGGTCAGATGGATGGTATCGATCGGGTCCGAACATCTCTGTCGGGTTTGTGGCGAATTCCGGCCCCAGGATGTCGGCGAAGGCCACCGTCCTGCCGCCCGCCTCCACCACCGCCACCGTCTGCGCGGCGGCCAGCTGGCGGCTCCACCGCCGCGTCACCCACCGCAACGGCTGCGCGAGCGGCCGCACCGTGCCCAGGTCGGGGCAGGTGCCCACCACGACCTCGACGTCCGCCTCACGCAGCCGCCGCACCGCCTTGGCCAGATGCCGTACGGCCGTCGCCGGCGGCGTCTGCGTGGTGACGTCGTTGGCGCCGACGAAGATGACCGCCACCTCGGGACGCGCTTTGAGCGCCCTGTCGACCTGGTCGCCGAGCTCGGCCGACGGCGCGCCCGACTGGCCGACGACGGTCAGCGCGACCGGGCGCTCGGCGACGGCGGCCAGGCCGTGCGCCAGCCGTACGCCGGGAGTGTCCTTGGGGTCGTCCATGCCCAGGCCGACCGAGGTGGAGTCGCCCAGCATCGCCAGCCGCAGGGGCACGCCGGGGAAGTCGCCGTAGACGCCGTCGGAGGCGGGACCCTCCGTGCCGTGCGGGCGGCCGATCACCTTCCTGGCGACCAGGCTCTCGGCGACGAGCAGGCCGTAGGCCGTCGCGCCGAGCGCCGTCAACCCGCCGCCGCCGAGGGCCGCCGCTGCCGCTATCCTGCGCGCGGTACGCGCCACCCCGGGAGTCCAGATCACCTCAGCGGCTCCTCTCGAGCTGTCGCGACGGTAGCGTTGTCCATGAGAAACGTGCTGGTATAACCGCTCGGGCGGCTCCCGCGCGATCCTCAGGGTTTGAAACCTAACCGAGGCTCCACCACCCCCTGGGAGCCGCGGCCATCCACAAGCTGATCAAGCTTCGGCAAAGAAGGTGAACACCTCAGTGCGCGTTTACGATTCCCTGATCGAGCTCATGGGGAACACTCCGCTCGTCAGGCTGCACAAGGTCTCCGCCGGCCTGCCCGCACAGGTGCTCGCCAAGGTCGAGTACTTCAATCCGGGCGGCTCGGTGAAGGACCGCATCGCGGTACGGATGATCGAGGCGGCCGAGGCGTCGGGGGCGCTGCGGCCCGGGGGCACGATCGTCGAGCCGACCTCGGGCAACACCGGCGTCGGCCTGGCCATCGTGGCCCAGAGGAAGGGCTACAAGTGCGTCTTCGTCGTGCCCGACAAGGTCGCGCAGGACAAGATCTCGGTGCTGCGGGCCTACGGCGCGGAGGTCGTGGTCTGCCCGACCGCCGTCGCGCCCGACCACCCCGAGTCCTACTACTCGGTCTCCGACCGGCTCGCGCGAGAGATCCCGAACGCGTGGAAGCCCGACCAGTACTCCAACGTCAACAACCCGGAGTCGCACTACCACTCGACGGGCCCCGAGCTGTGGGAGCAGACCGAGGGCAGGATCACGCATTTCGTGGCGGGCGTGGGCACAGGGGGCACCATCAGCGGCACGGGGCGCTACCTCAAGGAGGTCTCCGGCGGCCGGGTGAAGATCATCGGCGCGGACCCCGAGGGCTCGGTCTACTCCGGCGGTACGGGACGCCCGTACCTGGTCGAGGGCGTCGGCGAGGACATCTGGCCCGCGACCTACGACACGACGATCTGCGACTCGATCATCGCGGTGTCCGACAAGGACTCCTTCAACATGACCAGGCGTCTGGCCCGCGAGGAGGGGCTGCTGGTCGGCGGCTCCTGCGGCATGGCCACGGTGGCGGCGCTCCAGGTGGCGGCCCAGGCCGGGCCCGACGACGTGGTGGTCGTGCTGCTGCCCGACGGCGGCCGCGGCTACCTGTCGAAGATCTTCAACGACGACTGGATGGCCGACTACGGGTTCCTGACCACGGCGTCGGAGGACGGGCTGGTGCGTGACGTGCTGTCGCGCAAGAGCGGCACGATGCCGGAGTTCGTCCACGCGCACCCGCACGAGTCGGTGGGCACGGCGATCTCCATCATGCGGGAGTACTCGGTGTCGCAGCTGCCCGTCATGAAGGAGGAGCCGCCGGTCATGGCCGCCGAGGTGGTCGGCTCGATCGTGGAGCGCGACCTGCTGGAGGCGCTGTACCGGGGCAAGCTCGGCTCCGACGACCCGATCGCCGACCACATGTCGCAGCCGCTGCCGATGATCGGCGCGGGCGAGCCGGTCTCGCGGGCGGTCGAGGCGCTGGAGAAGGCGGACGCGGCGGTGGTGCTGGAGGACGGCAAGCCGTCCGGCCTGCTCACCCGCCAGGACCTGCTGGCCTTCCTCGCCAACCACTGACCGCCGGTCCAAGGACCCTGGCCCGCGTGCCGCGCGGGCCGGGTCCTGCGCCGCGACGCGGCAGGCACCCCGGTCCCCGGTGGGGGCCGGGGTGCTTCGGGTCACGGGTCAGGGCTTCCTGATGGACTCGACCACCGAGCCGAGCCCCTCCGCGGCATGTCCGTCGGCGACCGCGCGGGCGAACAGGTCCCGCAGCGCCTCGGGCAGCGTCACGTCCAGCCCCGCGTCGGCGAACGCGTGCACCACGTGCTCCATCCCCACCGCCTGCATGTGCAGGTTGTTCTGCGCCCCCGGGTAGACCCGCTCCTCCATCTCGCCGGTCAGGATCTTCAGGTACCCCATCGGCCCGTCTCCAGCGATCCCGCCGAACGTCCCCTGGGCGTACGGCAGCAGCTGCGTCACCGGCAGTCCCGCGCTCTGCGCCAGCGCCCCCGCGTACATGTACGCCGTGAGCCCCGCCCAGAACATGAACAGCTGCGACTGGTAGAACAGCATCGCCAGCCCGGGGTCGGCCCCGACGTAGGTCACGTCGCTCAGCGCCTTCAACGTCTCCTCGTGGGCCGTCAGCGCCTCGGACGGCCCGCTGTAGAACGTGTACGCGCCGGGCTGCCCGATCCCCGGAGGCGGGGTCATGATGCCGCCGGTGACGAGCACGCCTCCCCTGCCCGCCACCCACCCCGCGGCCTCGCGCAGCCTGGCCGGAGCGTCGGAGCTCAGGTTGACCAGCACCTTGCCGGTCAGGTCGACGCCGTCGAGGCTGTCGTACATCGCCTGGTAGTCCACCTGGCTGATCACCATCAGTTCACCCGCCTCGGCGGGGGAGGCCGCCTCGTGCGCGCCCAGCGCGACCAGGGCCCCGGCCTTGCCCGGCGTCCTGTTCCACACCGTCACCCGGTGGCCCGCCTTCAGGAACGTCTCGGCCATCGCGGAGCCCATCGCGCCGAGGCCGATCACAGTCACATGCGTCGTCATGCCCCCACCCTCGGCCCCCGCCCTACGGGAAACCTTCTGGTTAGCTACGGGTCATGCGTTTCGGAGTGCTGGGACCGCTGGCCGTGTGGGCCGACGACGGGAGCCTCGTGCGGGTGCCCGAGGCGAAGGTCCGCGCGCTGCTGGCCGACCTGCTGGTGCACGAGGGCCGTCCGGTGCCCATGGACAGGCTGATCGACGACCTGTGGGGAGCGCGCCCCTCCGGCAACCCGGTCGGAACGCTGCAGGCGAGGGTGTCGCAGCTGCGCCGGGCGCTCGGCGGCCCGCGAACGGTCGTGCGCGAGCCCGCGGGCTACCGCCTGGCCGGGGCCGAGGTCGACGCCGCCGAGTTCGCGGCGCTGCTGGCGCGGGCGAGGGAGGGCACGCCGCAGGAGCGGGCCCGCCTGCTGGCCGACGCGCTGGCGCTGTGGCGGGGCCCCGCCTACGCCGACCACGCCGACGCGCCGTTCGTCACGGCGGCCGCCGCGCGGCTCGAGGAGGCGCGCCTGAAGGCGCTCGAGGACCAGGCCGAGGTACGGCTGGCGCTGGGCGAGCCGGTGGAGCTCGGCGCGCTGGTCGAACGCCACCCGCTGAGGGAGCGGCTGCGCGGGCTGCACCTGCGGGCGCTGTACCGGGCGGGGCGGCAGAGCGACGCGCTGGAGAGCTACACGGAGCTGCGGACCCACCTGGCCGACGAGCTCGGCGTCGACCCCGGCAGGGAGCTCGCGGCGCTGTACGAGGCGATCCTGCGTCACGACCCCTCGCTGGACGGGCCGGTCACGGGCGCTGTCCGCCTGTCCGGAGGCGGCATGCCCGCGCCGCTGACCGAGCTGATCGGCAGGGAGGCGGCGGTCGAGGAGGTGCGCGCCCTGCTCGACGCCGGCCGCCTGGTCACGCTCACCGGCCCTGGCGGCGTGGGCAAGACCCGGCTCGCCCTGGAGAGCGCGGCGGGGGTGGAGGGCGCGCTGCTGGTCGAGCTGGCCGCGACGACCGATCCCGTCCAGGCGGTGATCGAGACGCTGGGCGTCCGCGACGACGGCCCCGCCGCGGGCCCGGTCGAGCGTCTGGTCAGCGCGCTGCGCGACCGGCGGCTGCTGCTCGTCATGGACAACTGCGAGCACGTCGTCGACAGCACCGCCGACCTGGTCTCCACGCTGCTCAGGGCGGCCGGCGGGCTGCGCGTGCTGGCGACGAGCAGGGAGCCGCTGGCCGTCCAGGGGGAGCGGGTGTGGCCGGTGCCGCCGCTGGAGACCGCCCAGGGGGTACGGCTGTTCGCGGCGCGGGCCGTGGCCGCCGATCCCGCCTTCTCGCTCGACGAGGACGAGGCCCGGACCGTGGCCACCATCGTGGAGCGCCTCGACGGGCTCCCGCTGGCGGTGGAGCTGGCGGCGACGAGGGTGCGCGCGCTCGGCGTGCGGGAGCTGGCTGCCAGGCTCGACGACCGTTTCAGGGTGCTGGGCGCGCGGCGGAGAGACGCGCCCGGCAGGCAGCGGACGTTGCGCGCGGTCATCGACTGGAGCTGGGAGCTGCTGTCCGAGGCTGAGCGGGTGGTGCTGCGGCGGCTGGCCGTGCACGCGGACGGGTGCCTGCTGGCGGCGGCCGAGCAGGTGTGCGCCGAGCCGGGGGTGGACGTCGTCGCGACGCTCGCCCAGCTGGTCGACAGGTCGCTGGTGAGCCCCGGCCCGCGCTACCGGCTGCTGGAGACGGTCCGGGCCTATGGCCTCGAACGGCTGGCGGAGGCAGGCGAGAGCGCCACGCTGAAGGAGCGGCACGCGGCCTACTACACCGCCCTCGCCGAACGGGCCGACCTGCGCGGGGCCGAGCAGGGCCGGTGGCTGCGCGCGCTCGACGCCGAGGGCGCCAACCTGCGCGCGGCGCTGGAGAGCGAGAGTCACGCGCTGCGGCTGGTGAACGCGCTGGGCTGGTACTGGTTCCTGCGCGGCAGGCGGGGCGAGGCGAGCAGGGCGATCGAGCGGGCGCTGTCGTCCGGCGGCGGCGAGGCGCGCGAGCGGGCGCTGGCCGCGGTGTGGCAGGCGGGGATGACGCTGTCGACCGGTGACGACGCGGGCGCCGTACCGTACGGGGGGCTGGACCGCGCCGGGGCCGCCTTCGCCGACTGGTTCCTCAGCTACGTGAGATGGGCCTACGGCGACCACCCCGCGCACGAGGCCAGGGTGGAGCGGGCGCTGGCCGCCTACCGCGAGCTGGGTGACCGCTGGGGCGTCGCGGCGGCGCTGGACGTGCGGGCCAAACTGGCGCTCGTCCGCGGCGACCTGGCCGCGATGGAGGCGGACGGCGAGACCAGCCTGGCGATCTTCCAGGAGGTCGGGGACGGCTGGGGCCGGAGCGAGGCGATGGAGACGCTCGGCCTGCTCGCCGAGATCCGCGGCGACTACGCGGAGTCGGCCAGGTGGCGCGGCGAGGGGCTGCGGCTGGCCGAGGAACTGGGGCTGGAGTCGGCCTACCGCCTGTCGGTGCTGGGCAGGACCGCGCTGCTGACGGGCGACTACGCGCTGGCCGACGACTACCACGAGCGAGCGCGCAGGCTCGCCGTCGAGCAGTCGTACAAGTCGGCCGAGGAGCACGCGGTGCTCGGCCTCGGGCTGGGCGCGCGGCGGCAGGGACGGCTGGAGGAGGCCGAGGCGCTGCTGCGTCCCTGGCTGGCCTGGCTGCGGCAGGTGGACGGGCAGCCGGGGCGCGCGCTGATCCTGGCCGAGCTCGGCTTCGCCGCCGAGCAGCGCGGCGACACGGCGACCGCGCTGGCGCTGCACCGCGAGGGCTACGCCGCCGCGCGGGCCAGCGGCGACCCGAGGGCCGTGGCGCTGGCCCTGGAGGGCCTGGCCGGCGCGCTGCCCGGCCGCGACGCGGCCAGGTTCCTCGGGACGGCGGCCGCGATCAGGGAGTCGGTCGGCGCGCCGCTCCCGCCCGCCGAGCGCGGCGACGTCACGCGGATCTCCGCCAGGGCGCGCGCCGAGCTGGGCGAACGGGCCTACGCCGAGGCATGGGCGCTAGGGCAGCGGGAACTCGGCACGCACCTCCCACGCGCCCTCGGCCGTGGGCCCGGCCACCAGCCGGCCGCCCAGCGCCTCGACCCGCTCGGCCATGCCGACCAGTCCGAATCCGCCGCCCAGCCGTGAGATGCGGGGATCGGTGGCCGAGCCGTAGTTGCGCACGCGCAGCACCACCACACGCTCGTAGCGCCGCAGGTCCGCCTCGACCCAGCCGGTGCCGGGAGCGTGGCGGCGGACGTTGGTGAGCGACTCCTGCAGCACCCGGTGCAGCGTCGTCATCACCTCCGGCGGCAGCGTGGCGTCGTCGATGCCCTGCCCGATCTCGAAGGCGACCTGGGGGCCGCTGGCGGCGAAACGCTCGGTCAGCAGGCGCAGGTCGGCCAGCGAGGTGCCGGGCGTGCGGGCCGCCTCGTCCTGCGCGCGCAGCACGCCGACCAGCCGGCGCATCGAGGTGAGCGCGTCGGCCCCCGCGTGGGCGATGGCGTCGAGGGCGGGCACGACCGCCTCCGGCTTGTTCTCGGCCACCGTACGGGCCGCCTGCGCCTGGACGACGATGCCGGTGATGTGGTGGGCGACCAGGTCGTGCAGTTCCCTGGCCAGCTCCAGGCGTTCGGCCCGCCGTACCGCGTGGATGGCCTCGGTGCGGCGCTCCTGCATGAAGCGCAGGTAGCCGCCGACGCCGGCGGCCGTCGCCCAGCCGATGAACAGCAGGAACGAGAAGGCGAGACCGGCGCTCCGGTAGTCGCGCATGCCGCCCTCGGCCATGAGGACGGCCATCGCGACCAGCGACAGCACCGCCGCCCGCGGCACCGGCTCCACGTGTCGCAGGATCCCGATGGTGAGGATGAGCAGCGCGCCGCTCTCGGCCATGCCGGGGAAACCGGCGAAGTCCGTGACACCGAACAGCAGGGAGACCGCCAGCGAGCACGCCATGAGGACGACGAAGCCCTCGACCCGGTAGCGCCTGCGCAACACCACCGCGGCGATGCCGACCGCGCCGCACCCGGGCACCAGGTGCTGCGGGCCGCCCGCGCTGAACGAGGCCACCACGTCGACCATCAGCAGCAGGCCCAGCCAGCCGATCATCGCGATCTCGCTCAGCCGTCTGACCCAGTAGACGAAACGTTTGTTGTCCCCCACGGCACTCGAGCCTAGGCCGGAAGTCGGACCACCCATATCAACCATTCGGCCGAGGGCCCGGCCCGCGGACCAATCCTTCAGCGGAGGCGGCGGCAACCCCCGGCGGCCGATGCTTGAAGCGTCGAAGGGATGAGGGACATGGTGGTAATCGGATTCCTGATGCTGGCTCTCGGGCTCGGCGTGGTGCTGCTGCTCGCGCTGGCCGACCCGGTCCTGCTGTCGAGGATCAACGGCGAGCCCGCCGAGGGCGGCAGCGGCCGCCACATCGAGGCCGACATCGTCCGGCTGCCGCGGCGCTTCCAGGAGCGCGGCGAGGCCGAGGCGGCCTGACGGACACCCCCCTGTGCTCGTCACGGGTGGGCGGTTGGGGGACAAGCCGCCCGTGACGTCGGTGAGGCCCGTGATCGGTTGGGGGACGGATCACGGGCCTCACAGGTTTAGCGTGGTGGGTATGAGCCACGGATTTGAGACTCTGGCCATTCATGCTGGCCAGGAGCCCGACCCGACGACCGGCGCGGTCGTGCCGCCGATCTATGCCACGTCCACCTACAAGCAGGACGGCGTGGGCGGCCTTCGGGGCGGATATGAGTACAGCCGCTCGGCCAACCCGACGCGGACGGCGCTGGAGGAGGCGCTGGCGGCGGTCGAGGGTGGGGCCAGGGGACTGGCGTTCGCCTCCGGCCTGGCGGCCGAGGACACACTGCTGCGCACGGTGTGCAAGCCCAACGACCACGTCGTCATCCCGAACGACGCCTACGGCGGCACCTACCGCCTGTTCGCCAAGGTGCACCAGCGCTGGGACCTGCGCTACGACCCGGTGCCGCTGGGCGACCTCGACGCCGTCGCCGCGGCCATGACGCAGAAGACCAGGATCATCTGGGTCGAGACCCCGACCAACCCGCTGCTCGGCATCGCCGACATCGCCGCGCTCGCGCAGCTGGCGCACGACAACGACGCGCTGCTCGTGGTGGACAACACCTTCGCCTCGCCGTACCTGCAGCAGCCGCTGTCCCTGGGCGCCGACGTGGTGGTGCACTCGACGACGAAGTACGTCGGCGGCCACTCCGACGTGGTCGGCGGCGCGCTGATCTCGGCGTCCGCGTCGCTGGGCGACGAGCTCGCCTACCACCAGAACGCCATCGGCGGGGTGGCGGGGCCGTTCGACGCGTGGCTGACGCTGCGCGGGCTCAAGACGCTCGGGGTGCGGATGGACCGTCACTGCGACAACGCCGAGCGCGTGGTCGACCTGCTGCTCGCGCACCCGCGCGTCACCCAGGTGCTCTACCCGGGCCTCGACGAGCACCCGGGGCACGAGGTGGCGGCCAAGCAGATGAAGCGTTTCGGCGGCATGGTGTCGTTCAGGGTCGCCGGCGGCGAGCAGGAGGCCGTCGAGATCTGCAACCGGACGAAGCTGTTCACGCTGGGCGAGTCGCTGGGCGGCGTGGAGTCGCTCATCGAGCACCCGGGCAGGATGACGCACGCCTCGGCGGCGGGCTCCCCGCTGGAGGTGCCGTCCGACCTGGTGCGGCTGTCGGTCGGCATCGAGACGGTTGACGACCTGCTGGCTGACCTGACCGAGGCGCTGGGCTAGGCGCCGGGGACGACCATCAGGAACAGGACGACCACGTAGATCAGCGCGATCACGCCGCCGAGCGCGGCGATCCTGCCGTTCTCGACCTTCGCGTCGTCGTCCGGGCTCTCGGTGGAGAAGACCCGGACCGCGGCGCGAAGGTCGCGGTCGATGATGAACAGCAGGACGAGGGCGACGAGGAACAGCGTCATCGACGCCGACATGTACCACTGGCCGATGACGCCGAGGCGGATCGCGAGCCAGATGCCGAAGACGAGCACGCCGAGCGAGCCGATGCCGTAGATCCGGGTCATCCGCTGCAGGACCTGCAGGACGGAGGCGTTCTTGGCCCGGATCGCGCGCGGCGCGGCCATGACCACCGCCGTGAGAGGACCGACGGTGAAGATGGCGAATGCGATGTGCAGCAAGAGCAACGTGCTATCCATGGGGCTGACCTTAGCCGCCCGGCGATCTCACCGGGAAACACTCTCTTCCTGGGGATCGTCCTGGTGGTGAGGGCAGCTCATGCACAGCTCGAAGGCCGCGACGGCCACGACCATCACGGCGATGATCACGATCATGGCGAGCATGGCTTCCTCCTTCCCCGAATATCGTCCGTAATGACTAGACGTCGTGGCAATGGAATAAGTTCAGCGCCGGTATGGTTGGTTGTCTGTTTCCCAGGGCACAAGGGGGTGCCGTCGTGGCCGTGAGGCACGTCGAGCCGTACTCGGACGAGTGGGTACGCCAGCCGTTCTCCTATGTCACCCAGGTCGTCGGCGTGCTCGGCGCCGAGGTGGGCGACTGGTGGGAGGGTCCGTGCGACCCGCGCGACGCGACCGTGCGCCTGACCGACGGTTCTGCCCTCGTGTGGGACGAGGAGAGCGGCTGGCGGCTCGGCCGGTTCGTCTCCGGCAGCCGCGGCGCGCACAGCGAGCTCGAAGAGGTGCGCTATCTCGGCCACGGCCTGCTGCCGCGACCGGAACGGGTGCAGGGCGCGCTGGCCGACGCCCGCGCCGGGGTCGGCGCGAGCTCGGCCTGGCGGCCCAGCTACCGTTCGCACCGCAACTGCCGCGACGGGTTCGACGTCGCGCTCAGCTACTACTGCTCCTTGCTCAACGCCTGATCTCGCCCGTCGCAGGTCGGGCAGTCGAAGGGCGCGTGCTGCGCGTTGGTGGCGTACCTGCATCCCGTGTGATCGACGGTGAGCCTGAGAATCCGTCTGGCGCCCGCGTCTAGCGGGCCTGGCGGTGTTCCGGTCGCCGAGCTCCTGCCGTCCTCGTGGTGTATGCCGATGACCACGACGATGAAGATGCCCGCCGCCCCGCTCGCAATGATCAGCGCCAGGATGACGGCTGCTTCCATCAAGAGAGGCCTCCCCTCGGTGTGGGGTGGAATTCGGGGGCGCGGTCCCGGGTGATGCGGCCTCGTTGCCGCGTCCGTTCTCGCGGGGAATCCTGGGTGTAGGATTCAGTTTGGTGAAACCAGTCATACCAATGATTGGTCTCACTCAAACCATCGGAACTCAAAGAGGAGCGATCCGGTGCCCGTCCCGAAGTACCAGCAGCTTGCCGACCGTCTGCGCAAGGCCATCGAGGACGGGCGGTGGGGTCCGGGTGACCAGATCCCGACCGAGGTCGAGCTGAAGGAGTCGTCCGGATTCTCGATCAACACCGTGCGCGAGGCCATCCGCCAGCTGGTGAACCAGGAGCTGCTGGAGAAGCGCCAGGGCGAGGGCACCTTCGTCCGCCGCGCACCCGACACCTTCCCCGTGGTGCTGTCCGACGAGGAAGGCAGGCGCGCGGCCCACCTGCCGGGCGACGCCTACGTCTCCTCCGTCCTGCTGCGCGGCCGCCGTCCCGAGGTGGGCAGGCCGCACGTCGACGTGGTCGACGCCCGCGCCGACGTGGCGGCCAGGCTCGACATCCCGGTCGGCGCCAAGGTCGTCACCAGGGTGCAGCGGCGGTTCGTGGACGGCGTGCCGTGGTCGGTGCAGACCTCCTACTACCCGATGGACATCGCCGACGGCACCGACCTCATCAGGCCCGGCGACATCACCCGGGGCACGATCAAGCTGCTCGAAGACCTCGGGCACCCTCAGGTCGGCTACACCGACGAGCTGACCGCCCGCATGTCCTACGCCGACGAGAGCGCGTTCTTCGGCGTCACCGGCGCGGGAGTGTCCGTGCAGGTCCTCTGGCGCACGGCCTTCGACCCCACGCGCCCGATCAGGCTGACCGTGACCGTCTACCCGGCCGACCGCAACCGTCTCGTCTACCACATCGGGTCCGTCCCGGCGAAGTACCGGGACGGGAGCTCGTGATCCACCCGCGCAGGGCCACGCCGGACGACTTCCCGGCGATCATCGGCCTGATCGACAACGCCGCGGCGTGGCTCGCGGGCAAGGACACCGACCAGTGGCAGCGCCCGTGGCCCGACCGGGTGGCCAGGGACGCCAGGGTCAGCGGCGGCATCGCGGAGGGGATCACCTGGGTCGAGGAGCGTGACGGGAGGCTCGCGGCCACCGTCACCCTCACCACGACGGTGCAGCGGGAGCTGTGGGCCCACCACGACCCTGACGCCGACGCGCTCTACCTGCACCGGCTGGTCGTCCATCGGGACTTCGCGGGGCGGGGCCTCGGCGCGGAGATCATCGACTGGGCGGCCGCGCGCGGCCCTGGGCTGCTGCGCATCGACGTGTGGCGGACCAACGAGGCGCTGCACAAGTACTACCTGCGGCAGGGCTTCGAGTTCGTCGGGATCTCGCCGCTGCCCGGCTATCCCTCGGCGGCCCTCTTCCAGCGGAAGTTGGTTACATTAGGGTAAAGCCTCCCCCAGCGAAGGGAACAGCATGCGGCCGTACACATCGGAATGGCTCTCGCTGCCTGTCGCCTACGTCGCCGAAGTCGCTCTCGCCGTGGACGCCCTCGAATGGTGGGACGACCCCTTCGACCCCCGCGACGCCACGATCCTGCTGGTCTCCGGGTCCGCGCTGGTCTGGGACGAGGAGAGCGGCTGGCGGCACGGCCGGTTCGTCTCGGGGGAGAAGGGCGTGCGCACCGAGCTGGCCGACCCCCGCTACCTGGGCGGCGGCGTGCTGCCCAGGCCCGCGGACGTGCCCGTCCTGCAGGCCATGGGCGGCAGTCCGGCCAGGCCCGTCTACCGGTCCTACCGCGACCACGGCGACGGGCTTGACGAGCGGCTGGCCACCTACACCGTCCCCGCGATCGTCTAGCGGGCCCGGCGCTGGCGCAGGAAGTCGCTGACGACGTACTCGCCCAGGCGGTCGGCGCTGGGGGAGAAGACCCTGCCGCCGTTGCGCCTGGCCACCTCGTCGACGAACTCCTTCAGCCGGTCGTCGCCGGCCAGCATGAACACGTTGATCGTCGCGCGCCGCCTGGTCATCTTGTCGACCTCGGCCAGCGTCAGCTCCAGCGTCTCCGGTGAGGGCGGCCACTCGAAGGCCGAGCGGCCGTTGCGCATCAGGTGCGCGGTGGGCTCGCCGTCGGTGACCACGAGCACGACGGGCTCGAAGTCGGGATGCCGGTCGAGGTGGCGGCCCGCGATGAGCAGGGCGTGGTGCAGGTTCGTGCCCTGGACCATGTCCCAGTCGAGGCCGGCCAGCTCGTCGGGCTGCAGCACCCTGGCGTAGTTGGAGAAGCCGACGATCTGGACGGCGTCCTGCGGGAACTTGGCGGCGACCAGCGCCTGGAGGGCGAGCGCGGTCTGCTTGGCGGCGGCCCAGGTGCCGCGGAGCGCCATCGAGTACGACAGGTCGACGAGCAGGCACACGGCGGCGGCGCTGCGCCGTTCGGTCTCGCTGACCTCGAAGTCGTCGACGGACAGCCGGACCCGCGGGGAGGCGGCCCGCGCGCGCCCCCCGAGACGGTCGTCGCGCTGCCCCGCGGCGCGGGCCGGCCGGGGCGCGGTGCGGGCCGCCCGGCCGAGGTCGGTACGGCCGGCCGCGTCGTGCCGGCGGATGCCGTTGACGAGCGTGCGGACCACGTCGATCGGCTGCTCGTCGCCGAAGCGCCACGCGCGCGACGACCCGGTCAGCTCGCCCGCCGCCCCCGCGTCCCGCTGGTCGTGGTCGCCGCGCCGTCCCGCGTCCAGGGAGGAGAAGACGCGCCGCAGCGCCGTCTCGCCGAGGCGGCGCACCGCCTTGGGGGTGAGTTCGAGCTTGCCGCGCCGCCGCAGCAGGTATCCCTGCTGCTCCAGCTCGCGTTCGATCCGCTTCAGCGCCTCCAGGTCGTCGACCGCCGACCGGCCGAGGGCACGGCGGATGGCGGCCTCGTCGATGTCGTCCAGGCGCGCGCCGGGGTAGTCCTGCCGGAGCGCGGCCTCCAGCTGGGTGAGGTCGGCCAGCTCCTCGAGCGCGGTCACGGCGTCGCCCATGCCCATGGGGTCCTCGCCGGTCAGCCGCTCGGGGGTGGTCCACGCCAGGTCGGGCCTGCGGGCGTAGAGGGAGTCGCCCAGGCGGCGCATCTGCTCGGACAGGCCGGCCTGGTCGAGCGTCTGGTCGATCAGGTTGGCGAGCTCTTCCCGCTGGCGCGGGGTGAGCGAGGCGAGCATGCGCTGGGTGGCGGCGGCCCTGCGGGCGAGGGTGTCGACCAGCTCCTCGAGCGTGCGCGGCCGCTCTGGGAACATGTCGCCATATTTCGACATGAAGGAGTCGAAGTCGGCTTGGGTGTGCTCGCCCCGGGCGTCCCGGTCCAGCATGTCGTTCAGGTCGCTCAGCATCTGCCTGATCCGCTCCATGGCGGTCGGATCAGGGTTGGCCAGCGCGTCGCGCATGCCCTTGAACTGGGTGTCGAGCACCTCCCTGCGCAGCAGGTCGCGCAGCTCCTCGAAGGTCTGCCGCGCCGCAGGCGAGCGCCAGTCGTAGGAGCTCAGCTCCTGGATCGCGCTCGCGGTGTCGTCGGGCAGGGCGTCGAGAGCGGCCTCGCGCAGGCGGGCGTCGTCCGACGGGTCGGGGAACAGCTCGGCCCGCTCCTGCCCGATCGCCTTGTCCAGCAGCGAGCGGGCCCGGTCGAGGGTGCCGTCGAGCCGTCCGCGCTCGCGCAGCTCGCGGCGGCGGCGCCGTACCTCGCGGAGCATGTCGTCCAGGCCCCTGCGGTCCTGCGCGCCCGGCAGGCCGCGCTTGAGCAGGTCACGCAGCGCGTGGACGGGGGTGGACCCGGACAGGATGGCGTCGCCCATCTCGTCCAGCGCCGCCCGCACGTCGTACGGCGGAGCGAGCGGGTCCGGCCCTTCGTGGTACTCGCCATAGCGGTAGGCCATGCGCCCACGCTAACCCGAGATATCCGGCTATGCGTCGCCGAAGACCTCCCAGACCTCCACCAGTTCGCCGCTGAGCGGGTTGTAGTCGGCTTTCACCAGGATCGGGTGCGCCTGCGCCTTCAGCGCGGCGGTGAAGTCGCCGGCCGCGCAGTTCTTCGTGCCGAGCCCGTCGCGGTCGGCGTTGACCGGCCTGCCGGACAGCCAGCCCGCCGAGCACGAGGCGGTGACGCGGTAGAAGCCGAGGGCGTGGGTGTAGCCGAGCTTGCGCCCCTTGAAGGAGACCGTGGTGTCGTCGACGCGCTTGAGCGTGCCGAAGGCGCTCCTGGGCGTGCCCCAGTCGGTCAGGAACTCGCTGACCTTGACCGCCTTCGTGCCCGAGTACTCGATCTTGAGGGGGGCGGGGCCCCGCTGCAGCGTGAAGGCGAGGTCGGCGGGCGTGCACGCCGTCCGGCCCAGGCCGCTGCCGTCGAGCGCGACCCGGCCCTCGGTCTCGACCAGGTCGCAGGCCACGGTGAGCCTGCGGTAGGCCGCCTTGGTGTAGTCGAGCCTGACCTCCTTGGCACCCGCGACGGCCTTCAGCCGGTAGCGCCGGATCCCGTGCTCCTTGACCAGGGTCGCGCCGGCGGGCGTGATCCTGAGCACGCCCTTGCCGTCGGCCCAGGCGAAGCCGTACGCGACCGAGCCGGAGGTGGCGGCCGAGGCGGCCCCTGGCGTGCAGAGGCCGGCACAGAGCACGGCACTGGCGGTCAGAGCGGGCAGGCGCATGATCTCCCCCGAGGTCGTAGGTGTCATCCTCTAGGACGCCGGAGATCACGCAAATGTTCACCCGAGCGTGTCGGCGGATCAGGTGCGGTAGACGGCCACCCCGTCCACGTCGTCCTTCGACAGCCGGCGCATGAGGTACAGGCCCTCCAGCGCGAACTCCAGGGCCGCGGCCGCGTGCCCCGGCGACTCCTCGCCGGTGCCCATGCCCAGCTTCGACATGATCCTGGCCAGGCCATCGACGGGCCCGATGCGGCGCAGCAGCTCGGCGGCCGGCACCAGCTCGCCCGACTCCACCTGGGTGCCCGCCGAGAATTTGTCCAGCAGCGGCGTCAGGTCCAGGCCGCCGAGCCTGCCGCGGAAGGTCTCGGCGGTGGCGCGGCGCAGCAGGTGGGCGAGGATCTCGATCTCCCTGCCCTCCTCGCTGACCTCGAACTCCACCTTGCCGCGCAGGCTGGGGACGACCGGGGCCAGGTCGCAGACGCGGGTCACCGCGCGCTCCTCGCCGGCGATGGCCGCCCGCCGTACGGCGGAGGCGGCGGCGGTCTCCGCCGCGGCGATGGCGAAGCGCGCCGACACGCCCGAGCGGGCGTCCACGGCGGTCGACTCCCTGACCAGGCGGGTGAAGCGGGCGATGACCTCGACGAGGTGCTCGGGGACGTCGGCGCCGATGTCGGGCATCGACTCCTGGCGGATGAGCGCGAGCTCGTCCTCGATGGTCAGCGGGTAGTGGGTGCGCACCTCGGCGCCGAAGCGGTCCTTCAGCGGGGTGATGATCCGGCCGCGGTTGGTGTAGTCCTCGGGGTTGGCGCTGGCGATGAGCAGGATGTCCAGGGGCAGTCGCAGGTTGTAGCCGCGCACCTGGATGTCGCGCTCCTCCAGCACGTTCAGCAGCGCGACCTGGATGCGCTCGGCGAGGTCGGGCAGCTCGTTGACCGAGAAGACGCCGCGGTTGGTCCGTGGCACCAGGCCGTAGTGGACGGTCTCGGGGTCGCCGAGCGTGCGGCCTTCGGCGATCTTGATCGGGTCGACGTCGCCGATCAGGTCGCCGACCGAGGTGTCCGGCGTGGCAAGCTTCTCGCCGTAACGCCCGTCGCGGTGCTTCCACGCGACGGGCAGCTCGTCGCCGAGCTCGGCGGCCAGCCGTACGCAGCGGGCGCAGACCGGCGCGTACGGGTGGTCGTTGATCTCGCAACCCTCGACCACGGGGGTCCACTCGTCGAGCAGGCCCGTGACCGTGCGGATGAGGCGGGTCTTGCCCTGACCGCGTTCGCCGAGGAGGACCAGGTCGTGACCCGCGAGGAGGGCGCGCTCGAGATGGGGCAGGACGGTGTCGTCGAAGCCCACGATGCCGGGAAAGCGTGTCTCTCCCGCGCGCAGCCTGGCGAGCAGGTTCTCGCGGACCTCGGTCTTGACGCTGCGACGGACGTGACCGCTGTCTCGCAAGTCGCGGAGAATACGAGGCTGATGCACGCGTTCGAGACTACGTCTCCTTGGGGGAATGGGGGAATGTCTTTCGGATTTGACTGATGCGTGACGATAAGGGCGCGTGCTTGTCCTCCCAGTGGGGAGAATCCGCCCGAGGGGCACTCCGAAGCGTGAGGAGGCGAGACGCGTGGCCCTGTTGACGAGCCGGTTCGCGGACGGCCTCGCTGTGGGATCCGACCTGGTCGCCGCCGCGGAGACGGCCGTCCGGCAGGCTCTGGCCGGGCTGAGCGGCCCCGCCGATCTCGTCTGCTTCTTCATCTGCGGGGAGGACCCCGACGACGTGGCCAGAGCGGGGCAACGGGCCATGGCCGTCGCGCCCGCCGCCCACGTCATCGGCTGCAGCGCGACCGGCGTCATCGGCGACGGGCAGGGCGTGGAGCTCACCCCGTCGGTCAGCGCGTGGGCGGCCACGCTCGACGGCGGCCGGCTGACCACGTTCGCGCTGGAGACCCTGACCGCCGAGGACCGGTTCGTGATCATCGGCCTGCCCGAGCGCCAGGCGGACGACAGGGTGGCGATCCTGCTGGCCGACCCCTACAGCTTCCCCACCGACGCCTTCGTCGAGCGCTCCGCCGAGGTGCTCGGCGACCTGCCGCTGATCGGCGGCCTGGCCAACGGGCTGCAGGGCAGGGGCTCGGTACGGCTGTTCGCCGGGGGTGAGGTCTACGACGAGGGCGCCATCGGCGTGCTGCTGGGCGGCGAGGTCAAGGTCAGCACGGTGGTCAGCCAGGGGTGCAGGCCGATCGGCCCGACGATGGTCGTCACCAGCGCGGAGGAGAACCTGCTGCTGGAGCTGGCCGGCCAGCCCGCGCTCGCCAGGCTGGAGGACATCGTCAGCGAGCTCGACGAGGACGACCGCGAGCTGGTCGCCTCGGGACTGCAGATCGGCGTGGCGATGGACGAGTACGCCGAGCACCACGAGCGGGGCGACTTCCTGATCCGCGGCGTCCTGGGCATCGACCCCGAGCGGGAGGCGGTGGCCATCGGGGACGTGGTCGACATCGGCAGGACGGTGCGCTTCCAGGTGCGCGACGCCGCCACCGCCGACGAGGACCTCTACGACCTGCTCGACGCGCACCGCGAGCAACTGGGCAGGATCGACGGCGCGCTCCTGTTCGCCTGCAACGGCAGGGGGTCGGCGATGTTCGGCACCGCCGACCACGACGCGGTGGCGGTGCGCGACACGCTCGGCTCCATCGGCCTGGCGGGCTTCTTCGCCGCGGGAGAGGTGGGGCCCGTGGGCGGCCAGAACCACGTCCACGGGTTCACCGCCTCGATCCTCGTCTTCTCCTCCTGATCTCCGCCGGGCGGGGGTCAGCGCAGCGCGTCGACCGGTTCCATGCGCGCCGCGCGCAGCGACGGGTACAGCCCCGCCAGCAGACCGACCATGGCCCCCGCGAGCGGCGCCACCAGGGCCAGCCGCAGGTCGAGGACCGGGGTCCACTGCTTGGCCGCCGAGACGCCGACGATCGCGACCACGCCGAGGCTGGCCCCGATCACCCCGCCGGTCAGTCCGGTGAGCGTCGACTCCAGCAGGAACTGGGCGGCGATGTGCCGGCGCGCCGCGCCCAGCGAGCGGCGCAGGCCGATCTCGGCGACGCGTTCCATGACGGTCACCAGCGTGACGTTGGCGATGCCGACCGCGCCGACCACGAGCGAGACCAGGCCGAGGATCAGGAACAGCGCGTTGACGTCGTTCTGTACGGCGTCGCGCGCCCTGGTGGGCGACGGCGGCGCGATGACCTGCAGCACGTTCTCGTTGCCGGGGCTGAGCGCGAGCGGCGCCTGCCCGGCGACGAGGTCGGCGGCGCCCAGACTGGTGTTGATGAGCACCCTGGTGACGTCCCTGAGCCCGAACTGCCTGCCGAGCGTGGGCGGGACCATGACCGCGCCGGCGAGGTTCCGCTCCCGTTTCATCCCGCCCAGGATGCCGATCACCGTGTAGGCGTGCTTGCCGATGAAGACGGCGGGCGCGCCCTCCAGGCGGGTGATGCCGAGCATCGCGGCCGCCTGCTCGCCGAGGACGACCACCCTGTCCTTGCGCGCGAGGTGCCCCACGTCGAAGAAGCGGCCCTGGAGCAGGCTGCCCTTGACCGCCTGGGGAAGGCTGGGGCTGGCGGCCACCACGGTCAGGGTCTGGTCGGTGACCCTGGTCGGGTCGACGATCTTGTTGGAGCGCACGCTCAGGTTGGCGCTGTCCTTGGTCTCGGCGACGGCGGCGGCCGACGTCACCCCGCGCAGCCTGGTGACCTGGTCGACGGCGTCCCACTCGACGAGGGCCGTGCGTTCCTCGGGGACCTCGACGGTGATCGCGGTGGCGGTCAGCTCGTCGAACCTGCCGACGATCTGGTTGCCCGCGGTGGCGGCGATGCCGAGCGTGATGACCAGCGTGGTGATGCCGAGCACGGTGCCGAGGGTGGTGAGCGCGGTCCTGACGGGGCGGGCCAGCATGCCGGCCATGGCCTCGTTCAGCAGGTCGCGAAGGTCCACTACTCCTCCACCAGGACGCCGTCGGTGATCCTGACCCTGCGCTTCGCCCGGTCGCTCACCTCGTTCTCGTGGGTGATCACCACGATCGTCAGCCCCTGGTCGCGCAGGTCGTCGAAGAGGTCGAGGACGGCTTCGGTGTTGCGGCTGTCGAGGTTGCCCGTGGGCTCGTCGCACAGCAGCAGCGAGGGGCCGCCCATCAGCGCCCTGGCGATCGCCGCCCGTTGCCGCTCTCCGCCGGACAGCCGGTCGGGCAGGAAGTCCACCCGGTGCGACAGGCCGACGCGCTCGAGCGCCGCCAGCGCTCTGGCCCTGCGGTCCTTGCGCCCGCGCCTGGCGGCGCCGCTCCGGTACACCTCGGCCAGCATCACGTTCTCCGCGACGCTGCGGTGGGGGAGCAGGTGGAAGGACTGGAAGACGAAGCCGATACGGCTGCCGCGCAGCCTGGTGCGCTCGCCGTCGGGCAGCTCGGTGGTCTCGATCCCGTCCAGCCGGTAGCTGCCCGAGCTGGGCCGGTCGAGCAGCCCGAGCACGTTGAGCAGCGTGGACTTGCCCGACCCCGAAGGGCCGATGATCGCCACGTAGTCGGTCCGGTGGACGTCGAGCGAGACGCCGGACAGCGCGCGCACGGGCGGGTCGGCGGGGAACTCCTTGCCGACGGCGTTCAGGGCGATGACGGGCTCAGGCACTGTTGACCACCACCCGGTCGCCCTGCTTGAGGTCGCCGGTCACCTCGACCTTGCCGTCGGCGGTGAGGCCGGTGCGCACCTCGACGTCCCTGGTCCTGTCCGGCGCGACCTCCACCCGGACCCGCGCCTTGCCGTCCGCCGAGGTGATGACGGCGGCCACCGGCACGACGAGGACCGCGCTGTCCGTCGCGCCGACGGTCACCTTGACGGTGACCGACGCGCCGGACAGGCCCCTGAGGCCCTTGCCGGACAACGGGCTGATCAGGACCGGTTCCGAGCTCGTCGCCGAGGTGTTCTCACCTGCCTTGGCCTCGCCGGTGGCGAGCTTCGCCTCCTGCCCGAAGGCGGTCAGTCGTGCCGGGAACGTCCTGCCCGCCTCGGTCTCGATGACGGCCGGCATGCCCTCCTTGAGCAGGGTGGCCTCGGTCGCCTCCACCGATCCCGTGACGACGAAGGTCGAGCTGGTCACGGTGGCGATCGCCTTGTCCACGGTCTCGCCGGCCTTGACCGCGGCCTTGTGCAGGCGGGCGGGCAGTCGCGGCAGGAACACCAGTTCGCCCGGCGGGATCGTGGTGCCGTAGCCGCGCAGGTACTCGGCCATCAGCGTCTTCGCCGCGCTGACGTCCTTCCTGGCGTTGGCGACCTTCAGCTTGGCGGGGGACAGCGCGCGGGCCTGCCGCAGGGCCTGCTCGGCGACGGCCACGGCCTCCTCGGCGTCCCGCACGCCCTTGCTCAGCTCGGTCAGCTTCTTCTCGCGGGCCTGCCGTGCCTCCTCGTCGATCCGCCCGTACGCCCTGCGTGCCGCGTCGAGGTCGGCCCGCGCGTTGGACACCCTCAGCTCCAGCAGCGTCGTGTCGGCGGGCGGCTTCGGCGTGGCCGGCGGCGCCGGGGTGGCACCCGGCGCGCCCAGCCCGGTCGTCGGCCCGCTGGTCGGCCCGGTGCTCGGCTCCTGGCTGCCGTTGTCGGCCCTGGCGGCGGCCAGGTCCTGCTCGGCCTGCAGCAGCTTCTCCTCGGCGGCCCGGACGGCGGCGTCGGCGCTCTCGATCCTGGCGATGTCCTCGGGGGTGTGCTCCTGCTCCTTCGCCTGCCGGTGGGCGCGCTCGGCCGCCTTCAGGTCCGCCCGCGCGTTGGTGAGCTTCAGCTTCAACGGCAGGACGTCGCCGCCCTGGTCGAGCGTCTTCTGCTCGACGGCCAGCGTCTCCTGCGCGGTCTGGACGGCCTTGCGCAGCGTGTCGAGCTGCTGGCGGGCCTCCAGCGTGGGTTGCTGGGCCGCGTAACCCTTCCTGGCGTAGAACCGGGTGACCGCCGCGACGGTGGCCTGGTCGAACACGCCCGTGACGCGCGTGCCGTACCCGAGGCGGCGCAGCGACCGCTGCAGTTGCTCGACGTCGTCGCCCTTGGCGCCGGGTGCGATGGTGCGGTGCATCGGCACCTTGCCCGTCATGGCGAAGACGGGCCTGCCGTTCACCTCCAGGAGGACCCCGCCCTCCCTGATCGTGCCGGGACGGGGCGCGCGGGTGGCGCGCTGGGTGGTGTCCGCGCCACCGGCCGCGCCGCCGACCCCGCCGCCGACCATGCCGGCCAGCGAGACCGGCAGCGGCGAGCCGTACTCGAGGGTGCCGTTGACCACGATCGTGCTGGCCAGCCTGGTGTGCTCGACGGGCGCGGTGACCAGCGACGCCTTGGGCGGCTTGCGCAGCGCCGCCTCGTCGGCGGGCGAGCGCAGTCTGGTGCTGACTCCCCAGCCGACACCGGCGATGGCGATCACGCCGGCGACGGTGCCGACGAGCACCTTGCGGGGGGACTTCACGTCGGAACTCCTTGTTCTCGGGCATGCTGAGGTTCTCGGGCATGCTGAGGTTCTCGGGCATGCTGAAGTTCTCGGGGGTGCCGAAGTTCTCGGGCATGCCGAAGAGAGCTCGTGGCACTGGAGCCGGGACGAGCCGCTAGCGGAGGCTGCGGCGCCTGGCGCGGAACGGCACGGCGACCGCCGCGCCCGTCAGGACCACCAGCAGGGCCGCATGGGCGATGTCCTGCCTGGCGACGAGCTCGACGGAGGCGTTCTCCCAGAGCACGGCCGTCGCGGGCACCAGGTAGACGCCCGCGGCGACGGCCCAGCGGGGGTCGGCGGTGAGGTGACCGGCGCAGGCGGCGCCGACGAGCAGGACGACCTCCAGGCAGACCCTGGCCATCGCGGTCGGCGAGCCCGCGACGATGTCGAGCCACGCCGGGTCGGCCCCGGCGACCAGCGGCACCGCGGCCAGCCACCACCACGAGCGGGCGCGGGGCCGTTCACGCCTGCTCGCCAGGACCAGCAGCCCGGCGACGATCAGCGCGTTGGAGGTCAGCGGGGCGATCGGGCCGCCGTGGCCGTACAGGGCGGGGCCCGACCACGGCCCGTCGGGGAAGACCGGCAGCAGCGTGGCGTCCAGCCACGGGTGGCCCATGGTGATCGCGGTGACCTTGACGGCGACGGCGCCCGCCACCGGGAGCGCGAGCCTGACGTGGCCGCGCAGGACCAGCACGAAGGCGACGGCCGACAGGGCCAGCCACAACGGGATGCCGCCGGCGTAGGGGATGAGCACCGCGAGGTTGAGCATGGCCAGCGCGACGACGCCCCTGTGCAGCCCGTCCGTCCAGGCGGGCCCCTGTGCCGCCGAGATGACGCGGGCGCGGATCCCCCCGACGACCAGGGCGACCGCCTCGCGTGCCGGAGGTATCGCCCGGCCCGGCTCCGCGCTGTCCAGGAGGATGCCGAGAAGCTCGTCCCCGTGGTCGGCCCGGTAGCCGTTCGGATAGGCCCGCAACAGCCAGCGGTACCGCCGCTCGAGGGTGGTCATGCGAACGTGGCTCCCAGGCTGTGGCGTCCGGTCACCACGGCGGCCGCCTGCTGCATGCGCCTGGCCTCCGCCTCGACGATGCGGTTGCCCTCGTCGGTGATCCTGAAGTAGCGGCGCTTGCGGCCGTTGACGACCTCCTCGCGCTCCACCGCGATGACACTGTTGGCGGCCAGCCGGTCGAGCGCGCCGTAGAGGGTGCCGACGGCCAGCGTGATCCGGCCCTGCGAGAGGTCGACGACCTTCTTGATGATCGCGTGTCCGTGGAGCGGGCCGTCCAGGAGCGCGGCGAGAACGAAGTAGGTCTGCTCACTCAACCCGGATGATCCCTTGGACATAGCGGAGAACGTACTTCGCTCGCCGAAGTATCGTCAAGACCATGCCCGCATCCCGAACTCCTCGTCGACCTTGGCGTCGATCTCGTTCGCCTTCGGCAGGTAGGCCGGGTAGAAGCCCTTGCCGCACTCGAGGTCGTCGAGCGCGATCCTGATCTCCCTGGTGAGGTACGGCCTGGCCTGCGCGGCCGTGAGCGTGGGCTCGTAGACCCGGCCCTCGGGCAGCTTGCTGTCGTCGACGTCGTCGGTCTTGCCGAGGTTCACGACCATGGCGCGGACCTGTTCGTCGCCGCGCACGGCCATCGCGGTCGGATTGGTCTTGGGTGCCCGGTAGCCCTTGCCCTTCAGGCACTCGGCCATGCTCGCCGCCTTCTCCACCAGGACGGGGTCGCCGTCGAGGGCGCGGGTCTTGGCCTGGGTCCTGGCCTTGTCCACCTGCTCGTAGTGGTCCATCGACGACGCCACGACCTTTCCGGTGATCTTCTTGATCACGGCCACGTAGCAGGTCTCGTAGGCGCTGTTGTAGGCCTTGCGCTGCTGCTGGGACAGCGAGCTCTGGATCTTCCAGTTCGGGTTGACCTCCGGGTTCTCCGGCTCGAACATCGGGCTCTCGTACTCCTTGGGGTAGACGTACACGGCGAAGTGCCCGAAGCCGTACTTGTCGCGGACCGACTTCATCGCGGCGTAGTCGCCGCTGCCGGCCGCCTTGCGCTCCTGGCTCAGCGTGCGGCCCTTGGCGACGAAGGCGACGTACTTGAAGCCCTTGCCCTTCATGCAGGTGGCCAGCTCGGCCTCCTTGCGCTGCTCGACTCCCTGGACGGCGGGGCTGGGCGCGGCTTGCGTCGCGGTGCCGGCGCATCCGGTGGCCAGGGCGAGGGTCAGGAGCGCCGCCGCGCGCCTCGTCGCCCGAACTCGGCGTTGATCTGGCATGGGGAGGACCATACTTCGCGTGGCGAAGTATGGTCAAGAGCGTTCCGCCGACGCGGGTGGTGGGAGACTGGGCGACATGGTTCTCCCGCAGGTGACCCTCGACGACGTGGTGGCCGCACGCGCCCTCCTGGCGGATGTCGCCGTGCAGACCCCCGTGCTCCGGTCCAGGATCCTGTCGGAGACCATCGGCGGCCCCGTGCACCTCAAGTGCGAGAACCTCCAGCGCGCGGGCTCGTTCAAGGTGCGCGGCGCCTACGTCCGCATCGCCAGGCTGACCGACGACGAGCGGCGCAAGGGCGTGGTCGCCGCCAGCGCGGGCAACCACGCGCAGGGGGTGGCGCTGGCCTCGGGCCTGGTCGGCACGCACGCCACGGTCTACATGCCGGAGGCCGCGCCGCTGCCCAAGGTGGAGGCGACGCAGGCCTACGGCGCCGAGGTCGTGCTCGGCGGAACCAGCGTCGACGTGGCGCTGGCCAGGGCGAAAGAACACGCACGGCGCACCGGAGCGGTGTTCATCCACCCCTTCGACCACCCCGACGTCATCGCCGGCCAGGGCACGATCGGCCTGGAGATCATCGAACAGCTTCCGGAGGTGGGCACGATCGTGCTCGGCATCGGTGGCGGAGGGCTGGCCGCGGGCGTGGCCCTGGCGGTGAAGTCGCTGCGGCCGGGCGTGCGGATCGTCGGCGTGCAGGCCGAGCAGGCCGCCGCCTACCCCGCCTCGCTGGCGCTGGGCGAGCCCGTCGTGGTCGATCCCTCGGGCACCATGGCCGACGGCATCGCGGTGGGCCGCCCCGGCGAGCTGCCGTTCGACATGATCCACTATCTGGTCGACAGCGTGGTGACGGTGTCGGAAGAGGAGATCTCCCGCGCGCTCGTGCTGTGCGTCGAGCGAGGGAAGCTGGTCGTCGAACCCGCCGGCGTGGTGGGGGTGGCGGCGCTGCTCGCGCATCCGCGCACGTTCGAGCCGCCGGTGGTGGCGGTGCTGTCGGGCGGCAACATCGACCCGCTGCTGCTGTCCAACGTGCTACGGCACGGCCTGGCCGCCGCGGGGCGCTACCTCACGGTCAGGATCAGGCTGTCCGACCGGCCTGGCGCGCTGGCCGGCCTGCTCGTCACGCTCGGCGAGCTGCGCGCCAACGTGATCGACATCGTCCACGAGCGGGTCAGCGCCAGCCTGCACGTCGACGAGGTCGAGGTGCGGCTGCAACTGTCGACCCGGGGTCAGGCACACAGCGACGAGGTGCTGGGGGTGCTCACGCGGGAGGGCTACAAGATCTTCGGCTGACGACGGCTACAGGCCGATCAGCGGGCCGTACTCGGCCATCACCCGCGCGTCGATGGAGGACTGCTTGGGCGCGAAGCGGGTGTAGAACTCCTTCCCGCACTCCAGGTCCTGCATGGCCGCCTTGACCTCGCGGTCCAGGTGCGACCTGGCCTGCGCGGCGGTGAGCTCGGGGACGTAGCTGCGACCGTCCGCGTGGTTGGGGAACTGCTGGTCGCCCAGCTTGTTGGACTCGGCCCAGAAGGCGTCGGTGCCTCTCCTGGCGAGCGCGGTCGGCTTGGTCGAGGAGACCTTGACCCCCTTGGCGGTGAGGCAGTCGGCGAAACGCCCGGCCAGGGCGAGCAGTTCCGGGTCGCCGTCGATCTCGGTGGCCTCCAGCCTGGCCGAGGCCGCGTTCAACAGGTCCACGGCGTGGTCCGTGGAGGTGACGTCCTTGTTGAGCACCTCCCTGGCGGCCTTGCCGAGACAGGTCTTCTCGGCCTTCCGGTAGGAGGCGAGCTGCGAGGAGTTCAGGTTCATCATGATCTTGTTGTTGGGGTTCTCGGCGATGTCGGCCTCGGCGCCTCCGGCCAGGGGATCCTTGGGGTAGACGTGCATGGCGAACACCCCGAAGCCGTATTTCTGGCGATAGGCCTTCATCCCCTCGTAGGTGGTCCTGTCGGGCTTCGGCTGGCTGGGCCGTACGAAGGGGATGTACTTAAAGCCCTGCTGTTTCATGCAGTCGGCCATGATCTGCTGCATCCTGGGCCGGGGATCAGGCGCCTTGGCGGCGGGGGCGGGGGTGGCGGCCTGCTCGGTCGCGCAGCCCGTGACGAGGGCAAGCGAAAGCAACCACGTGACACGACGCATGGAGAAACTCCGGATCTGTCGGGTGATCAGGTGAACGCGCGCATGCGCGACCCGCGCGGCGCGACGGCCGCGACAAGGGTGAGGAACGCCAGCAGCCCCCAATAGGCGAGGTCCTGGCGCGACTGGTCCATCAGGTGCTGGGCGAAGGCGGCCGAGCCGGCCACCAGGTAGAGCGCGGCGGCCAGCGCCCAGCGCAGGTCACCGGTCAGGCGTCCGGCCCACACCGCGCCCGCCAGCGTCACGGCCTCGGCCGCGATCCTGACCGCGACGGCGGGGGCGGGTTCGTCGAGCGACATCCAGGCGGGATCGGCCGTCGCCAGCAGGGGTACGGCGGCGAGCCACCACGACGAACGTCTGCGCGGCCGGTCCTCCCGCAGGGCCAGGATCGCCAGCCCGGCGCAGGCCAGCGCGGGCCCGGCGACCGCGCCGAGCGGGCCGCTGAGGCCGTAGAGCGGGTCCGGTGTCAGGAAAGCGGGCTCGACCGGCAGCGGCGTGGCGTCCATGAAGACGACGCCGGTGCCGAGTGCCCACGACTTGATCCCGGTGAGCAGCGCCAGCGGTACCGCCGGCCGTACCCGGCCCATGACCACCAGGACGAGGGCGAGCGCGGACAGCGCGCACCAGAGCGGGATCGACGCGGCATAGGGCAGCCAGGACGCCAGGGAGGCCGCGCACAGCGCGGTCACGCCGAGGTGGAGGCCGTCGGACCAGGCCGGAGCGGTGGTGGCCTGCCAGGCCCGCTCCTTCAGGCCGTTGGCCAGCAGGCTCACCACCTCCCTCAGCGGTGGCCTGGAGCGCCGCGGGTCGGTGTGCCCGAGCAGGACGTCCAGCAGTTCCTCGCCGTGCGCCGCGCGGTAGGCGCGCGGGTAGGCCCGGATGAGCCGCCGGTAGCGCCGTTCGAGCGGGCTCACGCCAGGCCCAGGTCGCGGCGGCCTCTGACCACGCTGGCCGCGTGGTGCATGCGCTCGGCCTCGGCCTCGGCGATCGCCCTGCCGCGATCGGTGATGCGGAAGTAGCGGCGGTTGCGGCCGTCGACGACCTCTTCGCGGTCGACGATGAGCGTGCCCTGGGCGGTGAGCCGCTCGAGGATGCCGTAGAGGGTGCTGACCGACGGCTTCACGCGGTCGCGCGACAGCTCGATGACCCGCCCGACGATCGCGTGCCCGTGCAGGGGGCCGTCGAGAAGCGCGGCGAGCACGAAGTACATCGGCTCGCTGACTTCCGTTGATCTTCTCGGCATGGCGATCAAGATACTCCGTTTAACGGAGTGATGACAAGGCCGGCTTTCTCGCCTCGAAGAGCCAGGCGTTGAAGAGGGGATCGAGATCCTTGCCCGACAGCCGCTCGGCGAGAGCGACGAACTGCGGCGTCGTGACGTGACCGTACTTGTGGCGGTCGGCCCACTCCTTGAGGATCCTGAAGAAGACGTCGTCGCCGACGCTCATGCGCAGCGCGTGCAGCGTCATGCCGCCGCGGGTGTAGACCGACTCGTTGAACAGGTCGCCCGGCCGGGCCCGGCCGGGCGGGTAGGCCCACATCGCGTCGCCGGCGGGCCTTGCGTAGTAGCCGTCGAAGGCGCTCTGCGCGCTCGCCCTGCCCTTGTGCTCCGACCACAGCCACTCCGCGTACGTGGCGAAGCCCTCGTTGAGCCACAGGTCCTTCCACCGCTTGATCGACAGGCTGTCGCCGAACCACTGGTGAGCCAGCTCGTGGGCGATGATGCTCTCGTCCGGCCGGAAACCGCCGTACATCGGCTTGGTCTGGTTCTCCAGCGCGTAGCCCGCCGCGAAGTCGTCGACCACGCCGCCCGTCGACGAGAACGGGTAGGGACCGAACACCGTGGACCAGTAGTCGGTCACCTCGCCGGAGGTCGTGTAGAGGCTGTCGAGCGTCGAGGCGAACTTCGGGTCGGCGGCGGCCAGGTTGGGGATGCCCTTCGCGGTCGTGCCCTGGCGCAGCTCGAACCTGCCCAGCGTCATCGTCGCCAGGTAGGTGGCCATCGGGTGCTTCTCCGACCAGGTGAACGTGGTCTTGCCGGCGCGCGTGACGGGCTGCCCGGTCTGCTCGCCGTTCGCCAGCGCCGTCAGCCCCTGCGGCACGGTCAGCTCGAAGTCGAAGCGCGCCTTGTCGGCTGGGTGGTCGTTGGCCGGGAACCAGGTCTTGGCGCCGTTGGGCTGGCAGGCGACGAAGGCGCCGTCATCGGTCGGCACGAAGCCGTAGGTGCCGAGGTTGGTGGAACCGGTGATCGGCCGGGGCCGGCCCGCGTAGGCGACGGCGACGGTGAAGGCGCGGCCCTCGCGCAACTGCTGGGCCGGGGTCACCGTCAGCTCGTCGCCGCTGCGCGCGACCGTGGCCCGCGCGCCGTCGACCGTGACCTCGGAGACCTGGAACCCCGCGAGGTCGAGATTGAAGCGCGGCAGCGGCTGCGTCGCCTTGGCCTGGATCGAGGCCAGGCCGTTCAGCCGCTTGGCCGCGGGGTCATAGTCGATCTTGAGGTGGTAGCGCGTGACGTCGTAGCCGCCGTTGCCGTCCAGGGGGAAGTCGGGATCGCCGATGCCCCGGCCAGGCTCCCCCGGGCTCGTCACCGGAGCGGGCGGGGCGGACGACGCCGCGGTCCCGTCGAGCGGGGCGCAGGCGACCGCCCCCAGAAGCGTCAGGAGCAGAGCGGAGCGCATGGTCCATCATCCTACGCGAGCCGCCGCGGCCGGGCACGCATAGTGGCAGCATCGTCACCCGGCGTTCCCATCGGATACGGCGAAGCCCCGGAGCGGCGGCGGCCTGCCCCGGGGCTTCGGGCGAGCATGATCGGGCGGACCCTACAGGTTGCCGCGACGCTCCTGCTCGCGCTCGATCGCCTCGAACAGCGCCTTGAAGTTGCCCTTGCCGAAGCCGAGCGAGCCGTGCCGCTCGATCAGCTCGAAGAACACCGTCGGGCGGTCCTGCACGGGCTTGGTGAAGATCTGCAGCAGGTAGCCGTCCTCGTCGCGGTCGACGAGGATCTTGCGCTGCTTCAGCTCCTCGATCGGCGCCCGCACCTCGCCGATCCTGGCGCGCAGCTCCGGGTCGTCGTAGTAGGAGTCGGGGGTGTCGAGGAACTCCACGCCCGCCGCCCTCATGTTGTCGACGGTCGTGAGGATGTCGTTGGTGGCCAGCGCGATGTGCTGCACGCCGGGACCGCCGTAGAACTCCAGGTACTCGTCGATCTGCGACTTCTTGCGGCTGATCGCGGGCTCGTTGAGCGGGAACTTCACCTTGCGGGTGCCGTCCGCGACGACCTTCGACATCAGCGCGGAGTACTCGGTGGCGATGTCGTCGCCGACGAACTCCGCCATGTTGGTGAAGCCCATCACGTTCCGGTAGAACTCCACCCACTCGTCCATCTTGCCGAGCTCGACGTTGCCCACGCAGTGGTCGATCGCCTGGAAGAAGCGCTTGGCCGGGGGCGCCACGATGGGCTCGGCCGCACGGTATCCGGGCAGGTAGGGGCCGGAGTAGTTGGACCGGTCGACCAGGGTGTGCCGGGTCTCGCCGTAGGTGGCGATGGCCGCGACCACGACCTTGCCGTTCTCGTCCTCCAGCGTGTACGGCTCGGCCAGCCCCTTGGCGCCCTTGGCGAGGGCGTGCGCGTAGGCCGCCTCGACGTCGGGCACCTCGATGGCCAGGTCGATCACGCCGTCACCGTGCTCGGCGACGTGGCGGGCCAGGTCGATGCCGTGTCCGTGGTCGCGCCCGCTTCGGCCTTCGTCGGCGCGCTGCGGCCGTACCGACGCGCGGAACTCGAACCGCGCCCCGCCCGAGGCGAGGACGTAGGCCACCTCGTCCCTGCTGCCGTTCTCCGGGCCGCGGTAGGCGACCAGCTTCATCCCGAACGCGGTGGAGTAGTAGTGGGCCGCCTGCTTGGCGTTGCCCACAGCGAACACCACGGCGTCCATGCCCTTGACCGGAAACTCATCGCTCATACCGATAACTCTCAATTTGTATGGACGCCTTGTGCAACTGTTACTTGAACCAGTGGACAATCTGTCCATGACCATCGACGAACTGGACGCCAAACTGCTCAGTCTGCTCTCCACTGAGCCGCGCCTCGGAGTTCTGGAGTGTTCGCGCCGGCTCGGCGTGGCCCGCGGAACGGTGCAGGCGCGACTCGACCGGATGATCGCCAGGGGGGTCATCACCGGTTTCGGCCCTGACGTCTCGGCGGCGGCGCTCGGCTACGACGTGACCGCGTTCGTCACCATGGAGATCCGCCAGGTGAGCGGCCACGATCCGGTCGCCGACCAGCTCGCGCGCATCCCGGAGGTGCTGGAGGTCCACACCATCACCGGAGGCAGCGACCTGCTGTGCAGGGTCGTGGCGCGCACCAACGCCGACCTCCAGCGCGTCATCGACCGGATCGTCGCCGTCCAGGGGGTTCTGCGGACTTCCTCGGTGATCGTGCTCGACACTCCGGTCCCATACCGAGTTCTGCCATTGGTCATGGATGTACCACGGCGAGGCGTGCGAAAGTCTTAGCATCGTTACCGATCGTTTATTCTTGGCCTTCCGCCAGCTGACGGGGGTTTGCTGAGCGTGCGATCGGGGGGGAGTCTGTGGCGAAGAGCGTGGGCAAACGGCGGATTCTGCGGTGGGTGGCCATCGCGTTCGGTGCCGGGATCCTCGCGACGGTCGCGCTGTTCGGCGTCGCATGGGCCATGACGCCCATCCCGGACAGCACCCAGAAGGAAGCCACGGCGCAGGGCTCGGTGATCTACTACCGCGACGGCAAGACGGTCCTGGCCAAGCAGGGCGTCAACCGCAAGAACGTCAAGCTCGCCCAGGTGCCGCCGCACGTCTGCGACGCCGTCATCGCCGCGGAGAACCGCTCCTTCTACACCGACAGCGGCGTGTCGCTGAAGGGCACCGCCCGCGCCGTGTGGTCCACCGTCACGGGGCAGCAGCTGCAGGGCGGCTCCACGATCACCCAGCAGATGGTCCGCAACTACTACAGCGGCCTGAGCCAGGAACGCTCGATCACCAGGAAGTTCAAGGAGATCCTGATCTCCATCAAGGTCGACCAGTCCAAGTCGAAGGACTGGGTGCTCGAGCAGTACCTCAACACCATCTACTTCGGCAGGGGCGCCAACGGCGTCCAGGCCGCCGCGCAGGCCTACTTCGGCAAGAACGTCGAGAGCCTCACCGTCGCCGAGGGCGCCTACCTGGCCGCGGTCATCCAGCAGCCCAGCAGGTTCGCCGACCCCAAGGGCGGCGACCGCGCCGCGGCCGAGGCGCGCTGGCGGGCGGTCGTCGACGCCATGGTCCAGACGGGCGCCCTGACCGCCGCGGACGCCGCCAAGCAGGACTTCCCCGAGCTCAAGAAGCCCAGGGCCGCCTTCGCGCTCAAGGGTCAGGACCAGGTCATGGTCGACAGGGTGCGCGAGGAGCTCAACGCCCGCGGCTACACCGACGAGCAGATCGACAGCGGCGGCCTGAAGATCCTCACCACCTTCGACAAGAACCTCATGGGCGCCGCCGAGCGCGCGGTGAAGTCCGTGCTGCCGGAGTCCACGTCCACGAAGGTGCGCACCGGCCTGGCCGCGGTCGACCCCGCGACCGGCGAGGTCGTCGCCTTCTACGGCGGAAGCAAGGACCAGTCGTGGGACAACGCCTTCTCCGCGAAGGTGCAGGCCGGTTCGACGTTCAAGCCGTACACGCTGGCCGCCGCGCTCGACAGCGGCCTGCCCCTCTCGACCACGGTCAACGGCAACTCGCCCATCTCCGTGCGCGGCGCCTCCCAGCCGATCCCCAACGACAGCGGGCGTTCCTACGGATACGTCGACCTGATCCGCGCCACCCAGAACTCGGTCAACACCGCCTTCGTCGACCTCGGCCAGAAGGTCGGCCTCGACAAGGTCGCCAAGGTCGCCGAGGCGGCCGGCATCCCCGCCGCCCAACTCGAGGCGCAGCGGGCCTACGCCTCCTTCCCGCTCGGCGTCTCCTCCGTCAGCGCCGTGCAGAACGCCTCAGGCTTCGCCAGCTTCGCCAACGGCGGCGTCCACATGGAAAGCCACGTCGTCAAGTCGGTGACCGACGCCAACGGCAAGAAGTCGGTCATCAAACCCAAGGCGACCACCGTGGTCAGCGAGCAGGCCGCCGCCGACACGATCTACGCCATGGAACACGTCGTCAAGTACGGCACCGGCACCGGCGCCCGCCTCTACGACCGGCCGGTCGCCGGCAAGACCGGCACCACCGACAGCAACGCCGCGGTCTGGTTCAACGGCTTCACCCCGCAACTGGCCACCGCGGTCAACATGTTCCGCGACGACAACAAGACCGTCGAGGTCCCCGGGTACGGCGTGCAGTTCGGCGGCCAGCTGCCCGCCCGCATCTGGAAGGCGTTCATGACGGAGGCGCTCGACGGCGAGCCCGTCGAGCAGTTCCCCCAGCCGTCGCAGTACGGCTACGACCGCTGGGACGACACCCAGGCCCCCCGCGGCGACGACCGCGGCCCCGACACCGGCTACGACGACGGTTACGACACCGGCTACGACCGGCCCCAGGACACGTGGCCGGGCCAGTGGAACGGCGAGCGGCAGGACAACCCGCAGAGCCCCCCGCCGTCCGAGCAGCCGGCCACGCCGCAGAACCCGGTCGTTCCCGAGGAGACCGACAGGGGCGAGGCCCAGGACACCGCGCCGCCGAACACCGGCCAGCCGGCCGAGCCCGACCGGCTGGACGACGCCTCAACCCGCCCCGGGGGCCGCTAACTCGGCGAGCAGGCTTCAACCCGATCCGGGGGCCGCCAGTTCGGCGAGCAGGTCGGCCGGGGTGGTCACCGGGAGGCGGCAGGTGAAGCCCCGGCAGACGTAGGCGGCGGGCGCCCCGCCGACCAGCCCCCGTTCCTCAAGCAACGGCACCCTGACACCGCCCGCGCCACCGTCCACGCCGCTGCCCGCGCCGCCCGCGCCGCCGCTCGTGTCGCTGGCCGCGCCGCCCGCGCCGCCGCTCGTGTCGCTGGCTGCGCCGCCTGCGCCGGTGCTGGTGGGCGCGGGGCCCTCCAGCGGGGCGTCGCCCACGGCGATCACCATGCCCGGCACGTCGGCCAGCAGCGCCGCCCGGTGCAGCGCTCGCGTGCGCGGATCGTCCGCCGGCCCCACGATCGCCACCTCGACCGGCCCGGCCAGCGCGGCCTGCGCCACCGCCAGGCCCCAGCCCGCGAACCTCGCATGCCCCCCGGACAGCACCGACACCGTGCCGAGCGCCGACGCGGCGGCCTCCCGATGCCGCGCCGACCCGGTCAGCGCCGCGTACGACAGCAACGCCCCCGCCGCGGCGAACTGCCCGGACGGCGTGGCGTTGTCCGTCGGATCCTGGGGCCGCTGGAACAGCCGCTCGGCGTCGTCCGCCGTGTCGAAGAAGCCGCCGCGCCCGTCCGCGAAGCGGGACAGGACCACCTCCAGCAGCCGCTCCGCCAGCGCGAACCACCGCACCTCGCCCGTCACCCCGTACAGCGCGAGCAGCCCCTCGGCCAGGTCGGCGTAGTCCTCCAGCACGCCCGCGTTCCGCCCGGCGTGCCCGTCACGGGAGGTCCGCAGCAGCCGGTCGCCGTCGAGGTGCACCCGCTCCAGCAGGGTCGCGGCCTGCCGCGCCGCCTCCACCAGGTCGGGCCGCTCGAACACCGCTCCCGTCTCCGCGAGCGCGGCCACGGCCAGGCCGTTCCACGCCGCGACCACCTTGTCGTCGCGGCCCGGCCGTACCCGCTGGTCCCTGGCCGACATCAGCCGCGACCGCACCCTGGCGAACCGGTCGGCGTCGTCAGGGTCACCGAGCAGCTGCAGCACCGAGGTGCCGTGCTCGAAGGTGCCCGTCACCTCGAACAGCTCGATCGCCCACGCGGCGTCCTCGGGGTCGAGGACCTCCCGCAGCTGGGCGGGCGTCCAGACGTAGAACCTGCCCTCCTCGCCCTCGCTGTCGGCGTCGAGCGCCGAGGCGAAACCGCCCTCGGCGGTGCGCATCTCCCGCAGCAGCCAGTCGGCGGTCTCCAGCGCGACCCGCCTGGCCAGCGGCGCGCCCGAGGACTTCCACCAGTGCGTGTAGACCCTGAGCAGCAGCGCGTTGTCGTAGAGCATCTTCTCGAAGTGAGGGACCACCCACCCGGCGTCGACGCTGTAGCGGGCGAAGCCGCCGCCGAGCTGGTCGTAGATCCCGCCCCGCGCCATCGCCTCCAGCGTCCTGGACGCCATGTCCCTGGCCGCCACGGCACCGTCGCCCTGGTATCTCAGCAGGAACTCCAGCACCATCGACGGCGGGAACTTGGGCGCGCCGCCGAAGCCGCCGCGCACCGGGTCGAAGGACCGCAGGAGGTTCTCCACGGCCACCGTCAGCGTCTGGGCCGTCGGCACCGGACCGCTCGGCAGCGTCGATCCGCCGGTGAGCGCCTCGACGACCTTCGAGCCCTGCTCCACCACCTGCCGCCGGTCCTCGGTCCACGCGGTGTGCACCCCGACGAGCAGGCGCTGGAACTGGGGCTTCGGGAAGTAGGTTCCGCAGTAGAAGGGGTGGCCCTCCGGCGTCGCGAACACCGTCATCGGCCACCCGCCCTGCTGCGTCATGGCCTGCGTCGCGCTCATGTAGACGGCGTCGACATCGGGCCGCTCCTCGCGGTCGACCTTGACGTTGACGAAGCGCTCGTTCATCAGGCGGGCGGTCTCGACGTCCTCGAAGCTCTCGTGCGCCATGACGTGGCACCAGTGACAGGCCGAGTAGCCGACCGAGATCAGCAGCGGCACGTCGCGCCGTCGCGCCTCCTCGAACGCCTCCTCGCCCCACTCGAACCAGTCGACCGGGTTGTCGGCGTGCTGCTGAAGGTAGGGGCTGGTGGCATGCTTCAGCCTGTTCATAGGGCCAGCCTCTCACGCTCGCCACCCCCGGCGACCGCCCCGCCGACCACCGCCGTCCCCGCGCTCCCGCAACGCCCAGGCCCTTCCCCTCTCCCGGCCCCACCTGGCCATTCCCACGCCCAGGCCCGCGCTGCCGTCCACGGCGGTCAGGACTCCGGCGCGGGTCTCGGCCGGCTCGGCGATCCTGCGTTCGAGCGCCTCGGCGGAGTGCGGGCCGAGCGTGCTTCCCGCGGCCAGTCCTCCGCCCGGAGCTTTCCGCGTCATTCTCGCGGCCGGCCCTTCATCCGGCCATTCGCGCTGCGTTCGATCTCCGCGACGCCCAGGCTGCTTCTCGGACGGCGGGCGGGTGCCCGGCCGGGTCGGGCGGGCCCACGGGTCCTCGGTGCGCGGCATGTCGTGGCCTGCCGTTGGGGGTCCGTGACGGCGGGGACCGGAGTCCTGCTGGGCGGCGCGCCCGCGGCGGACGGCACCCCGCGACCGGGGAGGCGCCAGACCGGCTTGCCGTACGGGCCGGGCCGGGAAGGCGGGCCGGGCCGGGAAGGCGGGCCGGGCCGGGAAGGCGGGCCGGGCCGGGAAGGCGGGCCGACTCACGGGAGGCCGGACACCGGCAGACCTGGAGGACGGACCCGGAAGGTGGGGGGATACGCAGAAGAGAGGGCTGGGTGGGTAGGTTACCGAGCGTGGACCTTGACTTCGTGAGCGCTCATGCCGAACGCGCCGCGACCGAGCTGACCCGCAGGGATGTGGCCCGCGCGCTGCTGGCCGTCCCGTCCGGGGTGGCGCTGGTGGCCCTGCCGGACCTGCGGCGGGCGATGTTGGCCGCCGGCAACCCGCTCTCGCCGGTCTTCTGGGACACCGCGAGGGCCACGCTCAGCTCGATCGAGGCCGGCACGGCCACGGTGGGCGACGTGCAACGCTGGCTGGAGGCCACCGGCAGCGAGCCGATCCTGCTCACGCCCAGCTACTTCGTCTGGCCCGAGGAGGACGAGCGCGGCCCGGTCGCCGAGGAGATGTACGCGCTCTTCGTCGCCTACCTGGAGCGGCGCGTCGAGGCGGGCGAGACCGACCCCGACGCCCTGGCGACGGGCGATCCGGCGGCCCGCGCCGCCTACGAGGAGCTGCAGGAGCGCTGGCTCAACACGGCGCTGCCGGACGGCAGGGTGCCGGTGCTGGTGGTGAGCGACGAGCAGGACGAGGAGTTGTTCGCGGCGTGGGACGAGGAGGAGTCCTACGCGTTGGCCGAGCTGCGAAGGATCCTCGACGAGCTGCCCAAACGCCCCGAGCTGCCGGAGCCCGAGCTGCGCCAGGCCGCGGCCAGGCTCAGGGAGGTGCTCGTCTTTCCCGGCTATCCCGGCAACGTGCTGCGGGCGTGCGCCGGGTTCGAGGGCGGGCTCATGCCCGACGACGACAGGGAGCTGTGGCTGTCGGTCGTCGCGGGGATCGCGGGCCCGGTCTCCGACCTGGACGAGGACGTGGACCTGGACCGGGTCCTGGGCCAGGACCAGGAGAAGGACCTGGCGCCTGAGCCGGCGGACGAGGACCTCACCCACGAGGAGGCGGTGCTGGCCGCGCTGTGCGCCATCCATCACGCCGACTGGCTGGCCGCGGTGGCGGCGCTGGCCCGGCTGGGGCCCGGCGTGCTGGCCTCGCCGGAGCGGATCGCCCGGCTCATCGCGGAGTCCGAGGACATCACGGTCGACATGGACGATCCCGACGACCTCGACACCACCGAGACCCTGTTCACCCACGTGACCGAACTGTGGGCCTACCTGGGCATCGTGGACGAGGACGACGTCCTCACCCCGCTGGGCTGGTGGGGCCTGCCTGCGGCGCTGGAACGGGCCTGGTCGGCGGAGGAATGAGCGCCCGGCAGCCACGCCGATCCGGCCCGCGCCCGTGACCAGGGCGGCACGGCCACGGTTTCCTCACTCCCACGTCAGGGGGCGAGGTTCACCGTCACGCTGTCTCGACCAGGTCCTGGTAGTCGGGGTGACGGCTGATCCACTTGGCCACGTACGGGCACAGGGGACGGACCTTCAGCCCGGTGTCCCTGGTCACGTCGAGAGCCCGCCTGACGAGCCGGCCGGCCAGACCCTGCCCCTCGAACTCCGGGGCGACCTCGGTGTGGGTGAACACGATGACCGTGGGCAGCAGCTTGTACTCCGCGAACCCGGCGAGCCTGCCGCCCACGTGGATCTCGAAGCGGGACTCGTCCGGGTTGTCGACGATCGCGATCTCTTCGGTCACTTCTTGTCCAGGTCGGCCTCGTGGGGAACCTCGATCTTCGAGATCTGCTTGTTCATCGACTTGATGAGCAAGAACAGCGCGAATCCCAGGAGTGCCACGACGGTGAAGCCCAGGATGCCCGGGCTCACGTCACCAACGGCGAAGTACGTCACGCCGTCCAGTCTACGTGCGGGCGCACGCGGTCTCCTCGGCGTGTATGCCCGCGAACAGGTCGTCCTCGGGAAGCCTGGTGTCGACCAGCGAGCGCGCGAGGTGGTAGTCCTCGGTCGGCCAGATCTCCTGCTGCAGCTCCCTCGGGCACACGAACCAGAACCCGTCGGGGTCGACCTGGGTGGCGTGCGCCATCAGCGCCTCGTCGCGGGTCTTGAAGAAGTCGCCGCACGGCACCCGCGTCGTCACCGGCCACTTCTGCGGGCGGTCCTCCCAGCGGGCGATCCAGTCGGCGTACGGCGAGCCGATGCCGCGCTTGGTCATCGCCTCGTGCAGCGCCTCGAACCGCTCCTTGGTGAAGCCCATCTGGTAGTAGAGCTTCAGCGGCTGCCAGGGGTCGCCCGCGCCCTGGTAGCGGTCGGGGTCGCCGGCGGCGTCGAAGGCCTCGACCGACACCCTGTTGGTCATGATGTGGTCGGGGTGCGGGTAGCCGCCGTCGTCGTCGTAGGTGAGCATCACGTGCGGCCTGAACTCGCGCACCGCCGCCACCAGCGGCCTGGCGGCCACCTCGAGCGGCTGCAGGGCGAAGCACCCCTCCGGCAGCGCCTCCTCCTCGCTCTCGGGCAGGCCCGAGTCGACGAAACCGAGGAAACGCTGGCTCACTCCGAGGATCTCGCGCGCGCGGTCCATCTCCTTGCGGCGGACCTCGGCGATGTTGGCGACGATCTCGGGCCGGTCCATCTTGGGGTTGAGCACGGAACCGCGCTCACCGCCCGTGAGAGTACAGACGAGGACCTCAACGCCATCCGCGACATAACGCGCCATCGTGGCGGCGCCCTTGCTCGACTCGTCGTCGGGATGGGCGTGGACGGCCATCAGCCTCAGCGTGGCGCTCACTGGCTCGCTGTCTCCTCACATCGGACCGGGTCACTCGCCACAGGAGGTTTACTTCTCCTGGGCGGTCGCGGGGGCGCACCCCCTACAGGCGACAATTGTCTCGGACAACACCGCGGAGTGCAGGGAGATTCCGTCATGGCCACCAGAGATGCCGAGAACGGTCCGGTTCTCGGCACCCCGGACGACTTCATCGACCGCCCGGAACGGCAGGGCAGGCTCGTCGTCCATGTCGTGATCGCGGTACTGGTGGCGATCATCGCTGGCGGATGGGGTTACGTGATGTGGACCGCCACCGGTCAGGCCACGGTCCCGCAGCAGGTCATCGCCTTCGACGCGAGCAGGCCCGACTCCGCCGAGATCACGTTCGGCGTCGGCAGGCCGGCGGACAAGACCGTGGTGTGCCGGCTGAGGGCGACGGATGCCAACCATGTGGAAGTAGGTAGCAAAGAGGTAAGGATTCCGGCCGGTGAGGGGTATATCCAACTGAAGGAGCGCCTGGACACCAGTGCTCAGGCATCCTCAGTCCACATCCAGTCCTGTTATCTCGTATAGTGAGACGTTTGGGGAAGCGTTGAGCGTGTAAAGTTGTTACTCTTTCGCGATTCGCGGACCCAAGTGAACACAGGGCCCCCAAGGAAGCAAGGAGAACCCGTGGCCGACTCTCGCGATGAGAACGTCACCTGGCTGACGCAGGAGGCGTACGACCGCCTGAAGGAGGAGTACGACTACCTCTCGGGCCCGGGTCGTGTTGACATCGCCAAGAAGATCGAGGCTGCTCGTGAAGAGGGCGACCTGCGGGAGAACGGCGGGTACCACGCGGCCAAGGACGAGCAGGGCAAGATCGAGGCTCGTATCTACCATCTCAGGCAGCTCCTCGACAGCGCGAAGGTGGGCGAGGCCCCGAAGACCGAGGGCGTGGTGGGTCCCGGCATGACCGTCACGATCCGCTTCGAGGGCGACGACGACGAGGTCACCTTCCTGCTCGCCTCCCGCGAGGAGACCGGCGCACCCATAGACGTCTACTCGCCCAAGTCGCCGCTCGGCGCCGCGATCAACGGCAAGAAGATCGGCGAGAAGGCGACGTACGCCATGCCCAACGGCCGTCAGAACACGGTCGAGATCCTCGAGGCCGTGCCGTACATCGGCAACTGAATCCCGACCAGCAGATCCGCCGGGCAGTGGGCCCGGCGGATCTTCAGCGTGCGCAGGGAGGAATCAGGCAGGACCTGTCCTTCCTGGTGTACGGCGACCGCCCGTGCACGCCGCGGCCGCCCGGCCCGTACGGCCCGCCCCCGCCCAGGCCGCCCCGCGGCCAGCGGCTGGTGCCCTTCATCGCGGTGACGCTCGCCATGGTGATCGCCGCCGACGTGGCGTTACTCGGTGAGTTCTCCGAGAAGGAGCCGGCCCCGGCCGCCGTGACGGCCACGAAGCTGGCCCCGCGGGAGAACCTGGTCGCCGAGCGCGAGACGGCGCCCCCGGTGCAGCCGCTCGGCAAGCTGCGCAAGCCCAGCGTGTTCGTGGTGACGCGCAAGCCGCTGCGGCGCGCCACGATGGAGAAGGTCGTCAAGGTCAAGGGCATCCAGGCGGTGGAGCTGGCCGACGCCGCCTCCGTCACGATCGACGGCAAGCGGGTGCAGACGCTCGGCGTCGACCCCTCCAGCTTCCGGTCCTACACCCCCAAGGTGACCGCCTCGTCCGACGGCCTGTGGGCCAACATCGCGGGCGGCGACGTCGCCGTCTCCTTCGTCCTCGGCAACGACGGCGGGCTCTCGCTCGGCCGCAGCGTGCCGGGGCCGCGCGGACAGCTCAGGATCGGCGCCTACGCGACGATGGGCATGGGCGCGGTGGACGCCGTCGTCTCCAGGGACAAGGCCCGCTCCCTCGGTTTCCCGCAGAACAACGCGATCGTGGTCAGCGCCCCGAAGGCCGACACCGCCACGCTGCGCAGGGCGCTGCTGCGGGTGCTGCCGAAGGGCTCGCAGGTGGCCGCGATCAACCCGGTGCTGGCCGCGCCGAAGAAGGTCACGCAGTGGAGTTCGGGCTCGTTCATGACGGCCGCGCAGCTGACCACGGCGCTGCAGGCGGGGGCGGGCAAGCTGGGCCGGCCGTACGTGTGGGGCGCGGAGGGGCCGGACACCTTCGACTGTTCGGGGCTCGTGCAGTGGGCCTTCGCCCAGGCGGGCGTGCGCATGCCGCGCGTCACCCACCAGCAGTGGGTGACCGGGCCGCAGGTGCCGCTGGCGCAGGCGCAGCCCGGCGACCTCATCTTCTGGCGGAGCGACCCCACCAACCCCGGCTACATCTCTCATGTGGCGATTTATTGGGGTAACGGCAAGGTGCTGCAGGCGCCGAGAACCGGTGACGTGGTGAAGATCTCGCCCCTCAGCACGCGCAACCTGGCGGGCGTCGTGCGGGTCAGCCCGGTCATCGCCGCCCGCGTTCGCTGACAGCTTTCCTCCGACGGCACGACTGAGGCTGGCCCTTGTCCGGCAAGTGTGTAATTCTCATTACATGGATACTGACGAAGCAACCAGCACGCTGCGGGCGTGGTTCACGGGCCGGCTGCCCGAGACCTGGTTCACCGGCCCCGTGACCATCGTCCTCGACCGCGAGGAGATCGCCGTCATCGGGACCCTCCCCGAGCCCGAGGCCGGCTCCGACGCCGAGAAGGCCGCCACGATCGACGGCCTCGTCCGGCGCTTCAGGGAAGAGACCCGAGAGCGCCGCATCGAGATCGCCACGGAGGCCGAGCGGAAGTTCCGCCGCAAGGTCTCGTGGGGCGTGACCTGCGGCGACGAGACGGTGATGTTCACCACACTGTCCGTGCCCGTGATGACCAGGCTGCGGCAGTCCGAGCGGCAGGTCCTCGACACCCTGGTCGCCGCCGGCGTGGCCCGCAGTCGCAGCGACGCGCTCGCCTGGTGCGTACGGCTGGTCGGCAAGCACACCGACACCTGGCTGACCGAGTTGCGCGACGCGCTGCAGCATGTCGACCGCATTCGCGCAGCTGGCCCTTCCGGAATGGACTGAACCAATCTCCTGATTGGTTTAGACCTTTCCTCTTGGTCTGGACCAATTAACTTTCTTTAAATCTCTTCTCGGTGGGTAGGTTCCCTCTCCATCAAGGCCGCTGCCTGCGCAAAGGTCTACGCCAATTCGCCTTTGTCGGCATTAGTCGTTAATGATGACGTGGCCCAGATAAGAGTGGAGGAGCCGCTGCCGTGTCCCTTTCCGTTGAAGTACCCAGCCCGACGTCCAACCAGAAATTGGCCGACTGGGTGAACGAGATCGCCGCCCTGACCCAGCCCGCCAGGATCGAGTGGTGCGACGGGTCCGAGGCCGAGTGGACGCGCCTGACGAACCTGCTCGTCGACCAGGGGACCTTCACCCGCCTCGCCAAGAGGCCCAACAGCTTCTACGCCAAGTCCGACCCGAGCGACGTCGCCCGGGTCGAGGACCGCACCTACATCTGCTCCGAGCGCGAGGAGGACGCGGGCCCGACGAACAACTGGATCGCGCCCGCCGAGATGCGCGCGACCTTCGGTGAGCTGTTCAAGGGCTGCATGCGCGGGCGGACGATGTACGTCGTGCCGTTCTGCATGGGACCGCTGGGCGGGGAGATCTCCCAGCTCGGCGTGGAGATCACCGACTCGCCGTACGTGGCGGTGTCCATGCGGATCATGACGCGGATGGGCGCTGAGGCGCTGCGCCTGATCGAGCAGCGTGGAGCGGCGCGAAAGGCCGAAGAGAGCGACGAAGGAGCCAACGAAGGCCGCAGCAAGCGCGACCATGAGCACGGCGACTTCGTCAAGGCCGTCCACTCCGTCGGCGCGCCTCTGGCCGAGGGGCAGCAGGACGTGCCGTGGCCGTGCAACTCGACCAAGTACATCAGCCACTTCCCCGAGACCCGCGAGATCTGGTCGTACGGCTCCGGCTACGGCGGCAACGCGCTGCTCGGCAAGAAGTGCTACGCGCTGCGCATCGCCAGCGTGATGGCCCGCGACGAGGGCTGGCTGGCCGAGCACATGCTCATCCTCAAACTGACCCCGCCCACGGGCGAGACCCGCTACATCGCCGCCGCCTTCCCGAGCGCCTGCGGCAAGACCAACCTCGCCATGCTCCAGCCGACCGTTCCCGGGTGGAAGGTCGAGACGATCGGCGACGACATCGCCTGGATGCGCTTCGGCGAGGACGGCAGGCTGTACGCCATCAACCCGGAGGCCGGCTTCTTCGGCGTGGCGCCCGGCACCGGCGAGACCACCAACGCCAACGCCGTGAAGACGCTGTGGGGCAACAGCATCTTCACCAACGTCGCGCTCACCGACGACGGCGACGTGTGGTGGGAGGGGCTGACCGACGAGCCGCCGGCGCACCTCACCGACTGGAAGGGTCGCTCGTGGACGCCCGACTCCGAGGAGCCGGCCGCCCACCCGAACGCCCGCTTCACCACCCCGGCGTCCCAGGCGCCGACCATCGCCCCCGAATGGCAGGACCCCAAGGGCGTGCCCATCTCGGCGATCCTGTTCGGCGGCCGCCGCGCCACCGCGGTGCCGCTGGTCACCGAGTCGCTGAGCTGGCAGCACGGCGTCTTCCTCGGAGCCAACGTCGCCTCCGAGAAGACCGCCGCCGCCGAGGGCAAGGTCGGGGAGCTGCGCTACGACCCGTTCGCGATGCTGCCGTTCTGCGGCTACAACATGGGCGACTACTTCGGCCACTGGCTGTCCGTCGGCCGCCGCGAGGACGCGCGGCTGCCCCGCATCTACTACGTGAACTGGTTCCGCAAGGACGACGCCGGCCGCTTCATCTGGCCGGGCTTCGGCGAGAACAGCCGCGTGCTGAAGTGGATCGTCGAGCGGCTGAACGGCGAGGCCGAGGCCGTACCGACGCCGATCGGGCTGCTGCCGAGGGAGCTCGACACCGAGGGGCTCGACCTGTCGGAGGAGGACCTGCGCACGCTGCTCACCGTCGACCGTGAGGTGTGGCGGCAGGAGGCGGCCCTGATCCCCGCGCACTTCGAGAAGTTCGGCGACCACCTGCCCAAGGAGCTGTGGGCCGAGTACGAGGCGCTCCTCGACCGGCTGTGATGTCGAGGCCATGCCGGGCGGGGACGGCCCGGCATGGCGGTGGACGGTTCCTCCGTGTGCCATGCGGCATACGCCTGCGCTCTTCCTGCGCGTGCCCGAACTGAGGGAAACTTTTGAGGGGACGCCACGCGTCTCATAAGCACACGGGCGTCGTCCTTCCCTCAGGGGGCAGTACATGGCATTCGTTCTGTTCTTTCTCGCGTTACTGCTGGCCGTCGCGGTCGCGAAGACCACGTCCTCGCTCCTGCGGGAGCACGCCAGGGTCCGGGAGGTGGCGGCGCACGCCGGCGGCGATCTGGGCCATTACGAGCTCGCCTACCTCGCTGGCGGCCCCCTGCGGGTCGTCAACACCGCGATCGCCCTCCTGGCCAGGGCGGGCGCGCTACGCGTCTCCCGCGGCGGCCTGGTGCACCCCGTGGCGGGGGCCGACTCGGCCGATCCCGTCGAGCGGGCCGTGCTCGCCGCCGTGGCCGTGCTGCCCGGCGGCATGCCGGTGCACGCGCTGCGCCACGAGGTCGGCACCGGCCCCGCCATGGACGACCTGCGACACCACCTCATGGGGGCCGGCCTGCTCGTGCCCGACGGTTCGCTGGTGCCGGTCCGCACCCACCTGACCCGCGTGAGCGGGTTGTCGGGCCTCGCGGCCATACTCGGGATCTTCACGACGGTCATGCTCGTCGCCGGCGCCGTGCCCGTCGAGCCGCTCTCGGTGGCGACGGTGCTCATCTGCGCGATCGTCTGGCTGGCCGGCCGGATCGTCGCCCGGCGGCGGCGACGCGCCCTCACCAACATCCTCAGCCGTGCCGGGCAGGCGGAGCTGCTCCGTGCCGAGCAGCGGCACGTGCGCGGGGCGGCCGCCCCCGACCTCGCCTTCGCCATCGGCGTGCCCGTCGCCCTGTACGGCCTGAGCGAGCTCGACGACGCGACCCTCAGGGACGAACTGGACGAGAAGCACAAGGCCGTCTCGTCATCGAGCTGCGCCTCGGGGTCCTGCGGCGGCGGGTCGGGCTCCGACACCCTCCACGGCGGCGGCGACTTCGGCTCCTCCTCCGACGGCGGCGGCTCCAGCTGTGGCGGCTCCAGCTGTAGTGGCGGGTCCGGTTGCGGCGGCGGGTGCGGTGGCGGCTGCGGCGGCGGGTGACGGGATGCGCCCGATGGACGGCCGGCTCGGCGTGGGCATCGGCTGGCGGCCGGAGATCGACCTGACGGTGGAGCGCCTGCCCGACGTCGACTTCGTCGAGATCGTCGCGGAGAACATCAGGCCGGCCGCGCTGCCCGAGTCGCTGCGCGTCCTGAGGGAAAGAGGCGTCCCCGTGGTCCCGCACGGCGTCGGCCTCGGCCTCGGCGACGCCACCCCGCCGGACCCCGCGCGCCTGGCCCACCTGGCGGCCTGCGCGCAGGCGCTCGACGCGCCGCTGGTGAGCGAGCACCTGGCGTTCGTGCGCGGGGGCGGGATGGAGGCCGGGCACCTGCTGCCGGTCCCGCGCACCCGCGAGACGCTCGTGGTCGTCGCCGACAACATCAGACGCGCCCAGGACGCGCTGCCCGTCCCGCTGGCGCTGGAGAACGTGGCGGCCATCTTCGGCTGGCCGGAGGACGAGCTGACCGAGGCCGAGTTCCTCGGCGAGCTGGTGGCGCGCACCGGGGTCGGGCTGCTGGTCGACGTCGCGAACCTCTACACCAACCAGGTCAACCTCGGCCTGTCCGTGGTCGCGGCGCTGGACACGCTGCCGCTGGCCGCGCTGGCCTACGTGCACGTGGCCGGCGGGCACCTGCACGACGGCGTCTGGCACGACACGCACGCGCAGGCGGTCCCTGAGCAGGTGCTGGAGGTGCTGGAGGAGCTGTGCGCCCGGGTGGCGCCGCCGGGCGTCCTGCTGGAGTGGGACGACCACTACCCGAGCGACGCCGCGCTGGCCGGCGAGCTCGACCGCATCCGCACGGCCATGGCCGCGGGCGCCCGCCGCCTGGCGACCTCGTAGGACCGGGCATGGAGGGTCACGGCAGCGTGCAGGCGGGGAGCGGGTCGCAGGCGCTGAGGGAGGCCGGGCCGGAGGAGGTGACGGAGGTGTCGGGAGTGTCGGGGGAGCTGTCGCGGGGTGCCGCGGGGCCCGAGCGGTCGCTGGAGGACGTCAGGGCGCGGCTGGGGGAGGCGCAGGCGAGCGTGGTCGCGGCGCTGGTCGCGGGTGGCGCCCCGCCCGCCGGATTCGACCAGGTACGGCTGGCCGTCCAGGCGCGCAGCCTGCTCGCCAAGCGGCGCGGCATCGTGGCGAGGCTGCGCCCCGACGCCGCCGCGGCAGCGGGGGCCGCGCTGGTGGCCGAGTTCGCCGCCTACGCCGCCGCCCGTACCGAGCCCCCGGCCCGCTACCGTGCCGACGCCGACGACTTCGCCGACTGGCTGCGCGCCCGAGGGATCCTCCACGACCCGCCACCGCGCCGCCGCGGGCGCCTGCCGTTCCCCTGGCGCCGCCGCTGAACCGGGGGACACCCCCCACAGTGCGGGTCGGCCACCCTTCGCCTCGCAGCGGCCCGAGCCTCGGTCCTGCCGTTCTTCCTGGGGCCGCGGTGAGTCCCGGGGAGCTCTTGCCGAGGTCGGCCAGACATCCTATGTTTGCCGCGTGATAGTCGACGCCCACCAGCACTTCTGGAACCTGGAGACCGGCGCCTACTCCTGGCCCACTCCCGACCTGCCGGCGATCCACCGCACCTTCGGCCCCGCGGACCTGGCGCCCGAGCTGGCCGCCGCGGGCGTCGACCGGACGGTCGTGGTCCAGGCCGACGACTCCTTCTGGGAGACCGACGCCATGCTGGCCCACGCCGACGCCCACGACTTCATCGCCGGGGTCGTCGGATGGGTGCCCCTCGACCGCCCGGAGGAAGCCGCCCGAGCGCTCGAGCGCTACACCAGACATCCGAAGTTCGTCGGCGTCCGGCACCTCATCCACACCGAGCCCGATCCCGACTGGCTGATCGGGGAAGCGGTGCTCGACGGGCTCGGACTGCTGGCCGAGGCGGGCGTGCCGTTCGACGTGGTCTCGCTGCTGCCCCGGCATCTGGAGCACGTCGTCACGATCGCCGAGCGGCACCCCACGCTCAACCTCGTCATCGACCACCTGTCCAAGCCCAGGATCGCCGCCGGTGAGCTGGAGCCGTGGGCGTCGCTGCTGCGCGCCGCCGCCGCCTGCCCCACCGTGTACGCCAAGGTGTCGGGCCTGGTCACCGAGGCCGACCACGCCCGCTGGACCGTGGCGGACCTGCGGCCCTACGTGGAGCACGCGGTCGAGGTGTTCGGGCCGGACCGGCTGATGTTCGGCAGCGACTGGCCCGTCTCGCTGCTGGCGGCCGACTACCGGACGGTCTTCACGGTGTACGGGGCGCTTCTCGGGGGGATCGACCGCGACAAGGTGCTCGGCGGGAACGCCGCCCGTTTCTACGGCTTGAGTGCGATGTAGCGGCCCGTCGCGGGCCGGAGGTTCGCGGCTATTTGCGTGGTTTATGCTATTTTGCTACTTTTGGGTCGTTGTGCGACGAACTGTGACATGTTCGTTGCCGTTTCATTGCCCGGACCGCGCGTCATCTCAGGCCAGTCCGCCGGACGCGCGGCCGCCGAATCCGTATCCACGGAGCCGGGGACCCACTTCCCTTGGGGTGAATCGAGCGCCCGCTCAGCGGCGCCCGTAGGGCACTTCCCAGCCCGAACCCGTCAGCTAACCCGGTAGGCGGCATGGAAGCCAAGGAGCAGACCCTTCATGCCCACGCATCTCACCTACCGGCTGGGACGCGCGCTGCTCGGCGCCGTCATCACCGCGGGCGCCGTGACCGCGGTCGCCACCGGTGCGCAGGCCGCCCCCCAGCCCGGCGTCGTGTCGCCGGTCTCCCGGACCCCCGCTCCGGCCGCCGCCGCGGACGCCCCGGCGGTGCTCGGCCGGGCCGCCCACCTGATCGACGCCAGGACCGGCAAGGTCTACTTCAGCAAGAAGGCCGATCGGCGCATGCCGGTGGCCAGCATCACCAAGGTGATGACCGCCTACACCGTGCTGAAGGAGGCCAAGCCCACGGACGTGGTCAAGGTCACCTCCGCTGACGTGCGCTACGCCTCGAAGGGCGGCGCCTCCGTGGCGTACCTGCGCGCCGGCGACCGGCTCACCGTGGAGGAGATGCTCTACGCCCTGATGCTGCCCTCCGGCGCGGACGCCGCCCACGCGCTGGCCCGCTCGTACGGGCCCGGTGTCGACGCCTTCACGGCGAAGATGAACGCCAACGCCCGCGCGCTCGGGATGAAGGACTCGCTGTACGTCAACCCCGACGGGATGCCCGCCAAGGGCGGCGGCTACTCCACCGCGCGCGACCAGGTACGGCTCGCCCAGGCCGCGCTGGACAACAAGACGATCAAGAAGGTCGGCTCCACCCGGTACCGCTCGCTCCCCGAGACGGCGGAGCACGGCGCCTACTCCTGGCGCAACACCAACCGCCTCCTCGGCACGCCGGGCGCCGTCGGCCTGAAGACCGGCTTCACGCGCGCCGCGGGCTACACCCTCGCCTTCGCGGCCGAGCGTGACGGCCATCGGCTGGTCGGCGTGATCCTGGGAGAGTCCAGCTCCAGCCGCCGCTTCGACACCGCCGAGGCGCTTGTCGACTGGGCGGCGACCAGCGGCAGGCTCTGACCGGCGGGGCGCACGCGCCCCCATGGTCCCGCCGCGTCCGACCACCGCCCGCGGCGACGGATGTGGCGAGCGGGCCGGACGGTTCCACCGTGGCGCTGGAGGCGGCACCGGATCGCCGACAGCTCGCCAGGAATCCGCCTAAGGGGGCCAGCAGTCTCGAAAGGCGGTGATAATTGCCTGTTAGGTCGTGAGTCGACCACTAAGGCACAGCACCGCTGGGGAGGAACTCCGTGGGCCTGCGCGATCTGGTCTACCGGCTGTACGAGCGCCGGTTGGAGGCCAAGCTGTCCGCCGACAGCGGCGACTTCCCCCGCCATGTCGGGGTCATCATCGACGGCAACCGCCGTTGGGCGCGCGCGATGGGCATGCGCGACGTCAGCAAGGGACACAGGAAGGGCGCCGACAAGATCTCGGAGCTGCTCACCTGGTGCCGTGAGGCGGGCGTGGAGGTCGTCACGGTCTGGATGCTGTCCAGCGACAACCTCAACCGGCCGAAGGAGGAGCTGGAGCCGCTCCTGAGGATCATCGAGGACGTCACTCAGGAGCTCGTGGCCGAGGGCTGGCGCATCATCCCCGTCGGCGCGCTCGACCTCCTCCCCGACCAGACGGCGAATGTCCTGAAAACCGCGAAAGAAACCACATCGCACCGTCCCGGGCTGATTGTGAACGTTGCGGTTGGGTATGGAGGAAGACGTGAGATTGCCGATGCGGTGCGCTCACTCCTCCAGGAGCACGCAAGTAGGGGGGCGAGCATCGAGGACCTGGTCGAGGTCCTCGATGTGGAGCACATCGCGGAGCATCTCTACACTCGCGGTCAGCCCGATCCCGACCTCCTCATCAGGACGTCGGGCGAGCAACGACTGTCAGGCTTCCTGCTCTGGCAGAGCGCCCACTCCGAGTTCTACTTCTGCGAGGCCTACTGGCCTGACTTCCGCAGGGTCGACTTCCTGCGGGCGCTGCGCGACTACGCCGCGAGACACCGGCGTTACGGCTCCTGAGACATGTTCACGAACAGCACGTGAACAGACGCTTGGCCGCTTCGGCGGCGGGTATCCAGGACCTAACGTTGGAAGTGGCCGACCACAGGCCGGTCACTCCGGAGAGGGCCCGCCTTTGCGCACTGACCTGCCGAGGGGGGCCGGTACCCGGCGCCCCACGCGGGGCGCGGGCCCGGTCCGAATTCCCGCCTCGTCTGCAGGGCGCCCCTTCCACGGGCGCCCGGGGGAGAACGTGTGGCAGTGTCCTCGAGCAACAACTCCACCACCAAGCGCACCTACGTGCTGGACACCTCGGTCCTGCTCGCCGACCCGGCGGCGATGACCCGCTTCGCCGAGCATGAGATCGTCCTTCCGATCGTCGTGATCACGGAGCTGGAGGCCAAGCGGCACCATCCCGAGCTCGGCTACTTCGCACGCAAGGCACTGCGCTACCTCGACGACCTGCGGGTGCAGCACGGCAGGCTCGACGAGCCGATGCCGACAGGCGAGGGCACGATCAGGGTCGAGCTGAACCACAGCGACCCCTCGATCCTGCCGGTCGGGTTCAGGCTGGGCGACAACGACACCCGCATCCTCACCGTGGCGCGCACGCTCGCCGCCGAGGGCAAGGACGTCGTGCTGGTGTCCAAGGACCTGCCGCTGCGGGTGAAGGCCGCCTCCATCGGCCTGTCGGCCGAGGAGTACCGCGCCGAGCTGGTCATCGAGTCGGGCTGGACCGGCATGGCCGAGGTCCAGGTCACCACCGACCATGTGGAGACGCTGTTCGAGCACGGCTCCGCCGACCTGGAGGAGGCGCGCGAGCTGCCCACCCACACCGGCCTGCGGCTGCTGTCGGCCAGGGGCTCCGCGCTCGGCAGGGTGCTGCCCGACAAGTCCGTACGGCTGGTCCGCGGCGACCGGGAGGCCTTCGGCCTGCACGGCCGCTCGGCCGAGCAGCGCATCGCCCTCGACCTGCTCATGGACCCCGAGGTGGGCATCGTGTCCCTCGGCGGCAGGGCGGGCACCGGCAAGTCGGCCCTGGCGCTCTGCGCCGGCCTGGAGGCCGTCCTGGAGCGCCGCCAGCACCGCAAGGTCGTGGTCTTCCGCCCGCTCTACGCGGTCGGCGGCCAGGAGCTCGGCTACCTGCCGGGCAGCGAGGGCGAGAAGATGGGCCCGTGGGCGCAGGCCGTCTACGACACGCTGAGCGCGGTGACCACGCCCGAGGTGATCGAGGAGGTCCTCGACAGGGGCATGCTGGAGGTCCTGCCGCTCACCCACATCCGCGGCCGCTCGCTCCACGACGCCTTCGTGATCGTGGACGAGGCGCAGTCGCTGGAGCGCGGGGTGCTGCTGACGGTGCTGAGCAGGATCGGCGCCAACTCCCGCGTCGTGCTGACCCACGACATCGCCCAGCGCGACAACCTCAGGGTCGGCCGGCACGACGGCGTGGTGGCGGTGGTGGAGAAGCTCAAGGGCCATCCGTTGTTCGCCCACATCACGCTGACCAGGTCCGAGCGCTCGCCGATCGCGGCGCTGGTGACCGAGATGCTGGAGGACATCACCCTGTAGAGCGGTGATCAGGAGGGCGCACCCGCGGGGGTCAGGTCGTGGAACTCCGCGCAGGTGCGCCTTCCCGTCGTCGACGAGGCCGACACGGTCCTGGTGATGTTGACCTGCACCTTGGCGATCTCGGGGCGCAGCCGCGCGGTGCAGACGATCTGGGCGAGCGCCGCCCGGCTCAGCTCCCGCTCGCCGGTGAGGGTGACGTACAGGACGAGGCTCTTGTTGTCCGGGTCCATGCGCTGGGTCCGCTGGCCGATGGGCTCGGCGTCCACGGCCTGGTAGCGCATGCCGTACAGGTCGGTGTCCTGGCCGGACTCGACGGGATGGTTGGCGAGGTCCATGAGCGTGCGCATCAGGTCTTCGGGGGTCTTGCTGGCGACCCTGACCTCCTGCAGCGCCAGGCGGCCCTTCTTGATGAGGTAGACCTTGGCCCAGATCGGCTCGGTGCTGATCACGGGCGCCGAGGTGAGGACGGTGACCGGGGTGGGCGTGATGCCGCACCCGGTGAGCGTCAGCAGGGCGGCCAGCAGGATCCAGGCGCGTCTCATGCGTGCGGCAGCCAGACCGTGAAGAGGGTGCCGGGGCGCTGCGCGCGCACCGAGATCGTGCCGCCGTGCAGCTGGGCGTTGGCCCGCGCGATGGACAGGCCGAGCCCGCTGCCCTGGCTGCGGACGCGCCCCGTGCCCGCCTTGAAGAAGCGGTCGAAGACGTGCGGGATGGCCTCGGCGGGGATGCCGTCGCCGTGGTCGCGCACCTTCACCTCCAGCCCGTTCATCGTGCTGCGGGCGGTGACCAGCACCGGCGGGCCACCGTGTTTGAGGGCGTTGCCCACCAGGTTGGCGACGATGACGTCGAACCTGCGGGGGTCGAGGTTGACGACGGCTCCGGTGGGCGCCTGCACGCTGACCCGCTCGCTCCAGCCGCGCACCTCCAGGCTGTCGCTGATGGCGTCGGCGACGTCGACGGACTCCAGCGCCAGCGTGGCCGTTCCCGCGTCGAACCTGCTGACCTCGATCAGGTGCTCCACCAGCTCCCTCAGCCGCTCCATCTCCGACAGCACCAGCCTGACGGCCTTCGCGGGCTGCTCGGGCAGGCGGTCGGCCTCCTCCGCGAGCATGTCGGCCACCGCGGTCATCGCGGTGAGCGGGGTGCGCAGCTCGTGGGAGACGTCGGCGACGAACCTGCGTGACATGGCCTCCAGCGCGCGCAGCTCCGAGACGCTCAGCTCCAGCGCCGCGGCGGCGTCGTTGAAGTGCGCCGTCAGCTCCGACAGCTCGTCCTTGCCCCGGACCGGCAGCCGCGTGTCCAGCCGGCCGCGGCCGAGCGCCTGGGCGGCCGCGCTGAGCCTGCCCACGGGAAGCAGCACGTGCCTGGCCGACACCAGGGCCACGGTCAGCGCGATCAGCAGGGTGATGGCACCGGCCTGGGCGAAGGCGTCCCTGAGGTTGGACAGCGTCCGCTCCTCCTCGGCCAGCGACACGTACTCGTAGACCAGCAGCCCGGTCGGCCTGGGGACGTCGTCGGTCCCGGCGCGGTAGACCTGCGTGCCGAGGACGAGCCAGAGCTCGCCGTCGATGATCCTGCGCTGGCTGACCAGCTTGCGCAGCGCCTGGCCGCGCAGCTCTCCCGACACGTCGTCGGGGCCGAACGCGCCCGTCTCGTCGCGGTAGTAGAGGCCCTGGTACTCCAGGAGCGCGTGGCGGTCGGGCCCGGACAGGGCGTTGGCGAGGTTGTTCAGCTCCTCGCCGCTCGGCGGCACCTCGCCGGGGCGCAGCTCGCCGACGGCGAAGTCGATGCGCCGCAGGTCCTTGGTGAGGTCGTCGACGGCGTTCCTGGTGGTCCTCTCGATCAGCGCGCCCTTGGCCAGCCCGAAGCCGATGCCCGCGACCAGGGCGGAGGCGGCGACGGCGACGAGGGTGAAGGTGATGACGAGCCGGCCGCGCAGGCCGGTGAGAAACGCGATCACGGCGGGCTGAACCGGTAGCCGAATCCCCGCACGGTGTGGATGAACGTCGGCTCGGCGGGCCTGGGCTCGATCTTCGCGCGCACACGCTGGACGCAGGCGTCGACCAGGCGGGAGTCGGCCACGTGGGTGTGGTCCCAGACCGCGCGCAGCAGGTAGCGCCGGTTGAGCACCTGGCCGGGGTGGCGGACCAGCTCCAGCAGCAGCCGCAGCTCGGTGGGCGTGAGGTGGATCTCCTTGCCCGCCAGGCTGACCTTGAGCGCGCCCCTGTCGACGACCAGGTCGCCGAAGGTGATGCGGTCGGAGGTGGCCGACTCGGCCCTGCGCAGGATCGCCCTGATGCGCGCGTCGAGCACGCGCGGCTCGACCGGCTTGACCACGTAGTCGTCGGCGCCCGCCTCCAGGCCGACGACCACGTCGAGGTCGTCGCCCCTGGCTGTGAGAATGATGACGGGCAACTGGTCGAGCTTGCGGATACGCCGGCACACCTCGACGCCGTCGATGCCGGGGAGCATGACGTCGAGGATGGCGATCTCGGGCCGGCGCGACCTGACGTGGTCGAGTGCCTCCTCGCCGGTCGCGTAGGAGGTGACGGAATGACCTTGGCGGGTCAGTGCCAGCTCGAGCGCGGTCCGAACGGAGGGGTCGTCTTCGACGAGGAGGATTCCTGCCACGCGCACATTATTCTTCCGACTTGGGGAGATGCGTTCCGTGTCACGAAACTGTGACACGCCACGCACAAGACTACAAAGAACACCAGGCAGCCTGAGGGGGGACCTCCCCTCGGCACGGGGGTGCGAGGGGCGGACCCCCCTCTGTGTGACGAAAATCACATGATCCGAAAAGTCCTGGTTGGTCAAGGGAACTCCAACCGAATGCCACGTTCGGGTTGCGCAGCACCCCCCAAGTCAGGGCAAGCTCATAGGTCGTGAACCCAGGTCCGCAGTTGAGCGAGCACCCCGCGCCCGAGGTGCCCCGCGGTCGCCGCCGCCCGCCACGTTCCCCCAAGCAGTCGGCCAAGCGCGCTGTGATCATCGGGCTCACACTCGTCGTCATTCTCGGCGGCGGCGGTTACACCGCCTACACCGCCTACCAGAACGCCACGGCCCCGCCGCAGGCCCCGCTCTCCCTGCCGGAGCTGAACGGCCTGCTCGGCGGCGACCCCTTCGCCCCCGACCCCAGCGCCGACGTCCTCAAGGAGGCGGCGGTCAGCGCCATGCGCAAGGACCAGCTCGCCGCCAGCCGCAAGGGCAAGCCCAAGCTCAACCCGATCGAGGTGGCCGAGCAGGGCCCCGGCGGCAACGGCATTCCCGCGGCCAACTTCCCGCCCGGCAGCACCCCCTCGCCGGGCAGCAACAAGGCCGTCGCCAAGGAGATGCTGGCGGGCTTCGGTTTCGGCGCCGACCAGTGGGGCTGCCTGGAGAAGCTCTGGCAGAAGGAAAGCGGCTGGAACGAGCGCGCCATGAACCGCTACTCCGGCGCCTACGGCATCCCGCAGTCGCTGCCGGGCAGCAAGATGGCCAGCGCGGGCGCCGACTGGCAGACCAATGCCGCCACCCAGATCAAGTGGGGTCTGGGTTACATCAAGGGTCGGTACGGCACACCCTGTGGCGCGTGGGGCCATTCCACGGCAACGGGCTGGTACTGACACTCCCAGTGATGGGCAAGCCTGCTCGCCGCGGCTGACCGGACGGCTCACGCTGACCGTGTGAAGGTCAGCGTGATCGTGAATGTCCACAATCCAGGCGATACAGCCGACGCGTGCATCCGCTCGGTGCTCGAGCAGACGCTGCCGCAGGACCAGTACGAAGTGATCTTCGTGGACGACGGCTCCACGGACGGCACCGCCGAGCGGCTCGACACGGTCGCCTCCGTGCGGCGCAACGTGCGCGTCCTGCACCTGCCGCGCACGGGCTCGGCCATGCGCGGCCGTAACGTGGGCATGGCCAGCGCCAGGGGCGATTACGTCTACCTGCTCGACCAGGCCGACCGGCTGGAGCGCGACGCCCTGGCGCTGATGCACGAGCGCGCCGTCGAGACGGAGGCCGACGTGCTGGTCGGCCGGCTCGTCAGGGACGACGGGCCGCCGATGGTCGCCTTCGAGGCCAACAGGGAGCGGGCCGACATCCTGCGCGACAGGTTGCTCACCCTGCTCACCCCGCACAAGCTCTACCGCAGGGCCTTCCTCGAGGAGGAACGGCTCGGCTTCGCCGTGTCCGGGGGGAAGGTGGCCGAGCAGGCCTTCTCGCTCGCCGCCTACCTGCGGGCCAAGGTCATCGCCGTGCTGGCCGACGAGGTGTGCTGCCACCTGGGCGAGCAGCGGGAGGAGCCGGACGACCCCCCGGTCGTGCTCACCGAGCTACGCGCGCTGCTCGACGTCATCGACAGCGGCACGGAGGAGGGGCGGCAGCGCGACCGGATCTACGCCTACTGGTTCCGCTCGATGGTGCTGCGGCCGTTCCTCAGCCCCAGGTTCGCCGGGTCGTCCGTCGACAGGGGCCTCATCTTCACGATGTTCAGGGAACTGATCATGGAGCGGTTCCCCGAGCGGCTGGACCGCTATCTGCCCGTCCACCTGCGCGCCGTCGCGTCCATGATGCGCGCGGGCCGCCTGGACCAGCTCGTCAGCTTCGCCAACGAGTCGCGGCGCGCCGAGCTGTGGGCCGAACTGGGCGACGTGCGCTGGTCGGACGAGGTGCTGGAGCTCGGCCTCGAGGTGGAGATCCACACCTCCGCAGACGAGCCCGCGAGATTCCGCGAGGAGGAGGGCCGGCTGTACTGGCGTCCGCCCGGCTCGGTCGACCAGACGCTGCTGCCTGACTCGGTCACGGACGTCACCGAGGCCGTCGAGCGGGCCCACATCGAGGTCTACGTCAAGCACGACAAGACCGGCGACGTCTACTTCGTCCCGGTGGTCTGCGAGGTCGTGCGCATCAGGGAACACGGCAGGGTCAGGGTCCAGGTGCACGGGCAGGCGCGTCTGGACGTCGCCACCGCCGCGCTCGGCGAGGCGTTGCCGTCCGGCCTCTGGGCGGTCCACGTCAGGATGTACGGCGGGGCGCACCGCGCGTCGGCCAGGGTCAGGCACGCCGACGGGCAACCGTCCACCTGCCTGGGCGTGCTGGCCGAGCGGCCGCGGCGGCGGCTGATCGTGCCGTGCTGGAGCGACGACGGCGAGCTCAGCCTGTGCATCGAGCCGCGGACGTTCGCCGACTCGATCGCGCTCGTCTCCCGCGGCACGACGGTCACCAGGCGGGAGGGCCACGTCTACGTGGTGGTGCCGGTGCCGTACGTGCCGCCGAGCGGCGGGCCCGCCATGGAGCTCGTGCTGCGCGGCACCGGCCGCCGCAAACGGGAGGTCAGCGTGCCCGCGCTGGTCGAGCCCGGGCTGCCCGGCAAGACCGCGGGGCAGCTGATCGCGAAGGTGCCCATGGCCCGGCTGCCCGGCAAGGACCAGATCGGCCCAGGGAGGTGGACGTCGTCGCTGCGCACCGACGAGCAGGAGACAGGGCTGCGTTTCGCGCTGGAGGTGCACGGCGGCAGGATCCAGGTCACGCCGACCGCGCCCGTCGAACTCCCGCGCGACCCCATGGGCGGCGACACGCTGCTGCGCAGGCTGGCCCGTCGCGTGCCAGGCGCACGGCACGCCGTACGGCTGGCACGGGCGGGCAGGCACCGTTACCTGCGCGACTGAAGGTGCTCCACGAGATGCCCGCGGAACTCCTCGGGCTGTTCGATGTGGGGGCTGTGGCCGCAGTCGGCCAGCACGACCTCGCGGTAGTCGCCGTAGCGTTCCAGCGCCGCCCTGGTCTGGGCGACCATGGGCTGCGCCGGGGTGCCGGGCGAGCCGGGCACGACACCGAGCTGCCCGAGGTGGGCCAGGTCGAACGGCGAGCCGTCGGCGACGATCACGTCGTCGGCGCCCCTGATCCACAGGATGGGCGGCTTGGGGTCGACGGTGTGCAGGTCGTCGATGCGGAAGTGGACCGGGGCCAGGGCGTTGAGCACGCCGCGGGTGCCCGGACGCACGCCCGGCCACCCCTCGGACGTCACGGCGTCGCCCGGGTAGTTGTCCTCGCCGACCCTGGTGGACAGCATCGAGGCGACGTAGAAGTCCTCGTCGGCGACCGGCTTGGCGACGTAGGCCGAGCGGAAGACCACGCGGGGCGAGGTGGGCGCCTCGTCCGACAGGTCGCCCGCGGCGAGCCTGGCGACGAAGTCCGGGTTCGCGGCGCCCGCGCCCGACCCGGTGCCGTCGGCGTGGGTGAGCAGGCCCTCGGCGCCCTCCGTGCCGCTGTAGCCGTACGGGGAGACGGGGTTGACCAGGGTGAGCGAGCGGACCATCGCCGGCCGGTCACGCAGGAGCTGCAGGATGATGCCGCCCCCCATGCTCCAGCCGACGAGGTGCACCGGGCCCAGCCCCATGGCCTCGATCAGCTCGGCCAGGTCGTCGGAGAAGTCGCGCAGGCCGCGCGTCGCGTCGACCGGCGCGGGATCGCTGTCGCCGAAGCCGCGCAGGTCCACCGCCAGCGGCCGGTACGGCTCCGGCAGGGCGGCCAGGCTGTCGCGCCAGAAGGCCGCCGACGAGACGTTGCCGTGGACGAACAGCACGGGCTCGCCCTCGTCGCGCGGTCCGGTCAGGACGTTGTGGGTGAGCCGTGCGGTGGTGACCTTCATGCGACGACCTTTCCTTCCGCCAGGTCGCTGCCCTGCGTTTCACGGGCGGCGTAGACGGCGAACAGCGTAAGGGCCGCGGCTGCGGCCAGGTAGACGGCGATCGGCACCCAGGTGCCGAAGTCCTGGAGCAGCTTGACGGCGATGATCGGGGCCAGCGCGCCCGCCACGATGGCCGACAGCTGCGCGCCGATCGACACGCCGGTGTAGCGCATCCTGGTGCCGAACAGCTCGGAGAAGAAGGCGGCCTGCGGGCCGTACATCATGCCGTGGAACAGCAGGCCCACGGTCACCGCCAGCGTGATGGCCAGGAAGCCGCCGGTGTTGATGAGCGGGAAGAAGGCGAAGATCCACACGCCGACGCCCGCCGCGCCCACCAGGTACATCGGGCGGCGGCCGACGCGGTCCGACAGCGCGCCCCACAGCGGGATGGTGACGAAGTGGATCGCCGAGGCGATGAGCACGGCGTTCAGGATGGTCGGCTTGTCCAGCTTCACGACGGTCGTGCCGTAGGTGATGACGAACACGGTGATCAGGTAGAACGAGATGTTCTCGGCCATGCGGGCGCCGATGGCGATCAGCACGTCCCGCCAGTGGTACTTGAGCACGGCCGCGAGCGGCGTCTTGTCCTCCAGGGGCGGGGCCTGCTGGAAGACCGGCGACTCGCTGATGGACAGCCGGATCCACAGCCCGATCAGCACCAGCACGCCCGACAGCAGGAACGGCACCCGCCAACCCCAGGACAAAAACGCCTCGTCGGACTGGAAGGCCGCCAGCAGCGCGAGCACGCCGGTGGCCAGCAGGTTGCCGCCCGGCGCGCCGGCCTGCGGCCACGAGGCCCAGAAGCCCCGGCGGCTGGAGTCGCCGTGCTCGGAGACGATGAGGACCGCGCCGCCCCACTCGCCGCCGAGCGCGAAGCCCTGCACCAGGCGCAGCGCGGTCAGCAGCACCGGCGCGCCCGCGCCGATGGCGGCGTGGGTGGGCAGGCAGCCGATCAGGAAGGTCGCGATGCCCATCATGAGCAGGCTGATGACCAGCAGCGTCTTGCGGCCGAGCCGGTCGCCGAAGTGGCCGAAGACCAGGCCGCCGAGGGGGCGGGCGACGAAGCCGACGGCGTAGGTGAGGAAGGCCAGCAGGGTGCCGGTCAGCGGGTCGGACTCGGGGAAGAACAGCTTGTTGAACACGAGGGCCGCGGCCGAGCCGTACAGGAAGAAGTCGTACCACTCGATGGTGGTGCCGATCAGGCTCGCGGCCACGATCTTTTTGATGCTCATGAGCTTTCGCCTGTCTGGGGGAGTGGGGGGTTGTTGCTCACGGTAAGGAGTGACCGGCATCACTCATATGGGCGCGCGCCCCATACTCGGCGGGGGTGATATGTGGGTCAGCCGCTGAGGCGGTGCAGGCGGAGCGCCAGCTGGATCTCCAGCGCCCGCTCCGGCTCCTGCCAGCCGTCGCCGAGGAGCTGGGCGACGCGGTCCAGGCGCTGGGTGACGGTGTTGACGTGGATGTGCATGACCTCGGCCGTGCGCGAGGGGGAGCCGCCCGAGCCGAAGTAGGCGGCGAGCGTCTTCAGCAGCGCCGTGCCCCTGCGCTCGTCGTAGTCGACGACGGGCCCGAGCGTGCCGGTGACGAAGGCGCCCACGTCGCGGCCCTCGCCGATGAGCAGCCCGACGAAGCCGAGCTCGGCGGCGCTCGCGCCGTCGCCGGCCCGGCCGAGCGCCAGCAGCGACTCGGCGCAGCGCAGCGCCTCCCTGTGGGCGCGCGGGACCTGCGTCGGGTCGCTGATCGGGCCGGTCGCGCCCGCCGTGGCGGACGAGCCGAGCGAGACGGTCAGCTCCGCGGCGACGCGCTGCGCCAGCGCGCCCGGATCGGTGCCGGGCAGCAGCAGCACCACCTCCTGGCCGCGCGCGGCGGCCAGCCCGCCGGAGAGCGTGGCCTGCGAGGAGGCCCAGAAGGCGGCCCGCTCGCGCTGCCCCTCGTGCCTGGCCACCACGACCACGTGCGGCGCGGCCAGGTCGACGCCGAGCCGGCGGGCGCGGTCGGTCAGCCCCTGGGGATCCTCGGCGGCCCGGGAGATCAGGTCGTCGAGCAGCTCGCCGCGTACCCTGCCCTCCGCCTCGGCAACGCTCCTGCGGAACAGCAGCAGCAGGGCGCAGACCAGCGCCGCGCGTTCGAGGATGCGCTCGTCGGCGGCGTCCCTGTGGTGCGGGTCGCTGCGCAGCACCAGCGTGCACAGCGGCGCGCTGGCGGTGACCATGAGGTCGCCCCTGCGCACGGTCCTGCCCGGCACCGCCGCGTCGAGGACACCCTGCTCCACCTCGCCGACCAGCGGCCGTCCCGTCTCGTCGAGAACGGCCAGCGTGCCGCCGAGCACCTCCGTCACCACGGCCGCCACGTCCTCGATGCCGCCGCCGCGCAGCACGAGCGAGGTCATCCTGTCGTGGGCCAGCGCCGCGCGCTCCACCGCGTCGCTGTGCTCCCTGGCGGTCCGGTGCGCGTGGGACAGCTCCTCCAGGGCGTTGCGCGTCTCCTGCAGCAGCCGCGCGTTGTCGATCGCGACCGCGGCGTGCGCCGCCAGGCTGGCCAGCAGCGCCACCTCCTCCTGCGCGAACGGCCGCGCGCTGCGGTTGGCCGCCATCAGCACGCCGATCACCCGCTGCCCGAGGCGCAGCGGCACGCCGAGGATGGCCACCAGGCCCTCCTCCTTGACCGCCTCGTCGATGTCGGTGGTGTGGCGGAAGCGCGCGTCGGCGAAGTAGTCGGCCGTGGAGTACGGCGTCGCCGTCTGCGCCACCAGGCCGCCCAGCCCCGCGCCCATCGCGAGCCTGAGCGAGCGGAAGGCGGCCGAGATCGAGCCGTCGGTGACCCGCATGTAGGTGTCGCCGCGTTCGGGGTCGTGCAGCGTCATGTAGGCCGTGTCGGTGCCCAGCAGCTGCCTGGCCCGGTGGACGATCGCCTCCAGCACGGCGTCGAGGTCGCGCAGCCCGGCCAGGTCGCCCGCGGTGTCGTAGAGCGCGCTCAGCTCGGCCTCACGCCTGGCCCTGCGCCGCAGCAGGGCGCGGACCTTGAGCGCCGCCAGCTTGGCCTCCTCGAGCTCCTCGAGCGCCCGCGGGCCGGCGCCCTCGGCCCTGGCCTTGAGTATCGGGCCCTCGAACTCGACCGCCGGCGCCTCACGGGCCAGCAGATCGAGGAACGCTAGCGAGCCGTCCATCCGCCGTCCAGGGGGAGGGAGACTCCGGTGACGAACGACCCGGCGGGCCCGCACAGGTAGGCGACCAGCTCGGCGACCTCCTCGGGCTCGATCAGGCGCTTGATCGCGGCGGGGGCGAGCATGATCTGCTCCACGACCTCGGACTCCGGGATGCCGTGCGAGGCGGCCTGGGCGGCGATCTGCCTCTCCACCAGCTCGGTGCGCACGTAGCCGGGGTTGACGCAGGTGGAGGTCACACCCTTGGCCGCCCCCTCCAGCGCGATCACCTTCGACAGTCCTTCGAGGCCGTGCTTGGCGGCCACGTACGCCGCCTTGTACGGCGAGGCCCGCAGGCCGTGGACGGAGGAGATGTTGACGATCCTGCCCCAGCCTGCGGCGTACATGCCCGGCAGCACCCGGCTGGCCAGCAGGAACGGGGCCTCCAGCATGACCTTGACGATCTTGGAGAAGATCTCCGGAGGGAACTCCTCGATCGGCGCCACGTGCTGGAAGCCGGCGTTGTTCACCAGGATGTGCACGGGCTCGTCGGGCAGCGCGTCCAGGAAGCGGGAGTCGGACAGGTCGGCGACGACGGCGACGCCGCCGGTCTGCTTTGCCACGCGCTCCGCGGATTCCCGCGACATGTCCACGACCAGCACCCTGGCGCCCGCGGCCGCCAGCCGGACGGCGCACGCCCTGCCGATCCCGCTACCCGCCCCCGTCACCAGGGCGGTCCGCCCGGTCAGCTCGTCGGTCATGCCTCGGACCCTAGACCCTCCTCCGCCGACGGCACATGGAGGCCGCCCACATACCTTTTCGCGGCACTATGTGGACATCTTGATGAGGCCGCCCGCGAACGCCTTCTGGCTCAGCGCGCCCAGCTTCACCACCGAACTGGGGTAGACGCTGCCGCAGCTGGTGTCCTTGGCGACCAGGTCGGGCCGGATCACCGCGGAGTCGATGACGCCCTGGCCGTAGCCCATGAGGAAGGAGCGCAGCTCGACGGGGGTGGGATCCACGCCCTCCTCCTCCAGTGACCTGTCGATCTCCGCGACCTCCCGCGCGATGGCGTCGGAGAGCGCGCGGTCCTGGGCGGCCTGGGCGAGGATGTCACGCCCGAACCGGGCGTAGATGTGTTCGAGCGGCGTCGCCGACAGGTGCCTCGTCAGGTCCTTGGCCCTGGCGTGGCGCATGGCCTGCATGAGGCGAAGCATCAGGATCTTCATCTGGTTGGTGGCACCGCCACGGCCAGGGCGGCGCCACTCCTCCTTTCGCTCCTTCAGGGGATGGTGTCGAAGCTCGGAACCTCATGCCGCGTCGGCGGGCCGCGCTGAGCGGACCTGTGCAGTCCTGGGGTGCCCACACCGCCTCCCTCGGCGCCCCGCGGACGCGAGGCGGAACCACCGGCATCGATACCCCGGTCGCCGGTGCCGCCCTCGCTCGCGCGCGAAACGCAATCCGGTTGTTGCACGGGGGCGTCCTGCCTTTCGCCAGAGGGTCGATGCCTTCCTCTGACGACGTGATGGGGGGATCGGATGGCGGCGTTGGCGAATCGTTATCGCAGCCCGGGGGGAACGTTGGGATTTGCCGGGAAATACCTTTACCCCGCGCCGGGTCACGGGGACCCGCGGGGTGGGGCGGTCCCGCCGTCCCTCAGGAGGGCCCGGTCATCGACAGCACGTCGAGCAGCGCGTCCAGCTCGGCCTCGGAGATGGTGCCGTTGGCGACGTGGCCGCGCTCGATGACCACCTCGCGGATCGTCTTGCGCTCCGCCAGCGCCTGCTTGGCGATCTTGGCGGCCTCCTCGTAGCCGACGTGACGGTTGAGCGGGGTGACGATCGAGGGGGAGGACTCGGCGTACTCGCGCAGCCGCTCGGTGTTGGCGGTGATCCCGGTCACGCACCGGTCGGCCAGCAGGCGGGAGACGTTGGCGAGCAGGCGGATCGACTCCAGGACGTTCCTGCCGATCAGGGGCAGCATGACGTTCAGCTCGAAGTTGCCCGAGGCGCCCGCGAAGGTGATGGCGGCGTCGTTGCCGATGACCTGGGCCGCCACCATGGCCGCGGCCTCGGGGATCACCGGGTTGACCTTCCCCGGCATGATCGAGGAGCCGGGCTGGAGGTCGGGCAGGTTGATCTCACCGAGCCCGGCCCGCGGTCCCGAGCCCATCCACCGCAGATCGTTGGCGATCTTGTTGAGGGAGACGGCGACGACCTTCAGCTGGCCGGAGAGCTCGACGATCGCGTCCTGGCTGCTCTGGGCCTCGAAGTGGTCAGGGGCCTCGACGAACATGATGCCGGTCGCCTGGCTGAGCTTCTCGATCGCCTTGGCGGCGAAACCGGGAGGGGTGTTGATGCCGGTGCCGACGGCCGTGCCGCCGAGCGGGAGCTCCACCACGTGGGCGAGGGCCGACTGGACGCGGGTGACGCCGTGCTCGATCTGGGCGGCGTAGCCGCCGAACTCCTGGCCGAGCGTCACGGGGGTGGCGTCCATGAGGTGGGTCCTGCCCGACTTCACGGTCTGCGCGAACTCCGTCGCCTTGGCCCGCAGGGCGGTGGCCAGGTGCTGCAACGAGGGCACCAGGTGGAAGACGACCTCGGTGGCGGCGGCCACGCGGATCGAGGTGGGGAAGACGTCGTTGGACGACTGCGAGGCGTTGACGTGGTCGTTCGGGTGCACCGGACGGCCGAGCCGCGCCTGCGCCAGCGTGGCGACGACCTCGTTGGTGTTCATGTTCGACGAGGTGCCCGAGCCGGTCTGGAACACGTCGATGGGGAAGTGCTCGTCGTACTCGTTCTCCGCCACGTCGGCGGCGGCCTGGGCGATGGCCTCGGCCAGATCCTTGTCGAGGACTCCGAGCTCGGCGTTGACCTCGGCGGCCACCGCTTTGATCAGGCCGAGGGCGGCGATGTGAGAGGGCTCCAGGCGGCGACCCGAGATGGGGAAGTTCTCCACGGCTCGCTGGGTCTGGGCGCGCCAGTGGGCGTCGACGGGGACGCGGACCTCACCCATGGAGTCGTGCTCGATCCGGAATTCACTCATGTGTCCAAGTCTGTGCGATCCAGATCGAGCACGACATGCCGGGGTCAGGAGATGGCGGCGATGACCAGGATGGCGATCACGGCCAGCGCCACGATAGCGACGCCGATGAGGACGAGGACGCCCGCCCTGTTGGACTCCGGCTGGGGCGCCGGCGTGCCCGCGATCGCGAACAGGTCGGTGCCCAGGCCCGGCTGCCGGTCGGGGTGGTCGGTCCCGTGCCCACCGGGACGAGCCGGTACGGCCACGCCGCCCGGTCCGGGCGGCATGCCGTTGTACGGCACGGCACCCGGCGGACCCGCGTATCCGGGAACCCCCGGACCACCATGACCCGGACCGCCATGACCTGGACCAGGCCCCTGCCCGGGACCCGGGCCCTGGCCGCCTGGCCCCTGGCGCCAACCGCCCTGCCCGCCTGGTCCCTGTCCGGGTCCCTGGCTGTGTCCCTGCCCGGGTCTCTGCCCTGGTCCCTGCCCGGGAGCCTGTCCTGGTCCCTGTCCTGGTCCCTGTCCTGGGCCGTGGGTGGCCTGGCCGGGGTGCGGGCCGGGAGCGGCGGGGCCACCGGGACCCTGCTGCCCGGAACCGCCCTGGGCGGCAGGCGTGCCGGGGCCGCCCTGGGCGGCCGGTGCCGCGAAGGCGCCCCTGCCCTCCGGCGCCACGGGTCCCGCGAACGCGCCCCGCCCCTGCTGCCCGGCCCCGGCCGTCCCCGAGAACGCTCCAGGCGCGCCTGGCTCGCCGTGCGGTCCGGCGGCGCCCGGCGGCGGGAAGACCGGCTTGTCGGCACGCACCGGGATGGACAGCCTCGAGGTGACGACGGCCCCCTCGTCCACCGGCTCGGCCGGCTGGGGACGGGCGGGCTTGGGCCGCTGCACGGCCATCGTCCTGTCGGGGTCGAACTCCTCCATCACCTGCGGGATGTCGTTGCTCGGGGTGTCGGCCACCATCCGCAGCAGGGTCTCGGTCTTGGCCGCGGTCAGGCGCTGGCGGTGGTCCTTGTGCAGCATCCCCTCGAGCACCGGGCGCAGCGCCCCCGCCTGCGTGGGCGGGTCGGCGCTCTCGGTCATCAGCGCGGCCAGCGTCTCGGCCACGGTCGCGCGCTCGTAGGCCGGCCTGCCCTCCACGGCGAAGTACAGGGTCGCGCCGAGCGACCAGATGTCCGACTCCGGCCCGGTGTACTCGCCACGCGCCCGCTCCGGCGCCGTGTAGCCGGGGGAGCCGATCACCATGCCGGTCTTGGTCAGGCGGGTGTCGCCCTCGACCTTGGCGATGCCGAAGTCGGTCAGGACGACCCGGCCGTTCTCGGTGATCAGTACGTTGCCCGGCTTGACGTCGCGGTGCGTGACGCCCTGCGCGTGGGCGGCGCGCAGCGCGCCCAGCAGGTCGACGCCGATCTCGGCCACCAGCCGGGGCGGCAGCGGACCCTCCTCCTCGATGACCTGTTCCATGGAGCGGGCCTCGACGAGCTCCATGATGATCCACGGACTGTTGTCCTGGATGAGGACGTCGTGGATGGAGGCCACGGACGGGTGGCTGATCCGCGCGGCGGTGCGGCCCTCGCGGACCATGCGCTCGCGCAGTTCGGCGCGCTGCTCGTCGGTGAGCCCCGGGTCCTGGCGGATCTCCTTGATCGCCACCTCGCGGCCGAGGGCACGGTCGTGGGCCCGCCACACGGTCCCCATCGTCCCTCTGCCGATCGGGGTGATCAGCTCGTAGCGTTCCGCGAGCAGGCGCTTCTGCTGTTCCGGCATGAGAAGAAGATATCTATTCCCGCTTGGAGAACGCTTTACCCGCGCTTGCGAAGTTCGCGCGGCCACCAGCGTCGTGGAAGGAACACCTTTATCAAAGTGGCCATGAATCGGGCATAGCCGGACGGGTTGGGGCGCTGCTCGACGACCTTCCTGTGCACGCCCTCGCCCGGTCTGCGGTGGCTCCTGGGGAGCGGCACCACCGGGGTCGGCGCGGTCGTCTCCGCCCGGTGCAGGCCGCGATGCGTGGGCCGGCGGACCGGGCCTGGGCGGGGGATCCTGCTCCTGGTGGCCAGCGGGTCCTCCGCCGCGCCCCCGGCCGCGACGCGGGCCAGCATGAGCGAGGCGCGCACCGAGTCGAGCCGGGTGGCGGGGTCGATCCTCAGCAGGGCGTCGAGCACGGGCGCCAGCGGTCCCGCCTTGACCATGGGGATGGGCTCCCCGCTGGTGAGCGCGGCCAGCGCCGCGGCCGCCGTACGTCTGCCGTGCAGGCCCCTGCCCTCGACCGCGGTGTAGAGGGTCGCGCCGAGCGACCACAGGTCGGCCGCGGGGCTGGCCTTCGCGCCCAGCACGCGTTCGGGGGCGATGTAGCCGGCCGAACCGAGCACGATGCCCGCCTGGGTGATGGAGGCGTCGCCCTCCATGGCCGCCAGGCCGAAGTCGGTGAGCACCGCCCGCTCGTCGGTGACCAGGACGTTGCTGGGCTTCACGTCGCGGTGGAGGATGCCCTTGGCGTGGACGGCCCGCAGCGCGCCGAGCACCTGCCTGCCGATCTCCGCAGCCCTGCGCGGCGGCAGCGGGCCCTCCTGCATGATGAGCTGCTCCAGGGACCTGGCCTGGAGCAGCTCCATCACGATCCACGGCCGTTCGTCCTCGGTGACGACGTCGAAGACGGTGATCACCGAGGGGTGCGCGACCATCGCCGTGGCCCTGCCCTCACGCTCGGTGCGGGCACAGAGCTCGGCGCGCAACTCCTCGTCGAGGACCGTCGGCAGGCGCACTTCCTTGACCGCTACGTAACGGTCGAGCAACTCATCGTGCGCTCGCCAAACCGTGCCCATGCCGCCGCGGCCGACCGGCTCCAAAAGCCGATAGCGCGCGGCAAGGAGGTAACCGGACGGCGCACGCATGGCAGGCAGCTTACCTATTTGCGGAAACCGACCAGTAGAGGCCGGGCCGATAAAAAGTTGCGAACTTCGGTCAAGCCGCCTGACTCGTCACGTCAGCAAACCTCTTGGCGACATCGTTCCAGTTCACCAGGTCCCACAGCCTCTCCACGTAGTCGGGACGCACGTTGCGATACTGCAGGTAGTAGGCGTGTTCCCAGGCGTCGAAGACCAGCAGCGGCGTGGTGTTCATGCCGACGTTGCCGTGGTGGTCGTAGACCTGCTCCACCACCAGGCGCCCGCCGAGCGGCTCGTAGGCCAGCACGCCCCACCCGGAGCCCTGTACGCCGGTGGTGGCGGCGCTCAGCTGCTTCTGGAAGGCCTCGAAGGTGCCGAAGTGCTCGTCGATCGCGTCGCGCAGCGCGCCGTCGGGGCGGTCGCCGCCGTCGGGGGACAGGTTCTCCCAGAAGATCGAGTGCAGCACGTGGCCCGACAGGTGGAAGGCGAAGGTCTTCTCCAGGCCGACCAGTCCGCCGAACTGGCCCTTGTCGCGGGCCTCGGCCAGCTGCTCCAGCGTGTCGTTGGCGCCCTTCACGTAGGCGGCGTGGTGCTTGGCGTGGTGCAGTTCGAGGATCTCGCCCGTGATCGCGGGCTCCAGCGCCGCGTAGTCGTAGGGCATGTCAGGAAGGGTGTAGGCACCCATGATCCACCTCCAGGTGATCAACGCCCTCCCGACACTATTGCAAAGAGTTCGCACCTGCATCGGTCCGGAGACTTAGGGCTCCGCTTCTTGCAAGTTATTCGCAACTACTGCATGATGGCGGTATCAGTTCGGTCCCTGCGTGGGGCGGGCGGGGCCGCCCCGCCCGCCCACGTGCAGGTGGCTTGACTCTCTCGATCGTGGTCGCGTCAGCGGATTGCAAGCTGTTCGTCAGCGCCCTGACGCACGCTGAATCCGTGAACCTCACTACCGCAAAACGCGTCGAAACTGTCAGCGTCGAGCGTCATGATGAAAGTAGACGGGTTCACCGGAACTAGGCGGGACCCCGGAGGCGTTGGGGGAGAAAAGAGACGATCTCCAGCGCGCCGGGGACCTACCAGGGCAACGAGGCCCACCACATGAAGGATCAGGAGAGTCATCTGAGAGGTACATGATGTGCAGTCACTCACCCGCTTGCCCGGCCGCCGACGCAGCCGACCGTGAAGCCTCGCACGTGATCGCAGCCCACCCCGACCAGGGATGGAGCCTGCTGTGCAACGGTGTGGTCCTGTTCGAGGACACCGGCCTGCTGCTCCCCGACGGCACCGTCATCGCACCCCACCGCGGCCTGGTCGCCGCCTGACTCATCCCGCAGGTGCGGTCGTCCGAGACCGGCCACACCGCGGTGAGCCGTCACCCGTCCGAGAGGGCGCACCACCGACGCCGCTCACACCTGGCGCACCACCCACCGTCCTGAGGGCACCGCCCGGCATGCCGTACGCCGTCGAAGGGTGTCCGGCCACCGGCTTGGGATTCATCACCGAGCTGGCTGACCAGGCGAGGGCACTCTCGCGACTACGACCGTCAAGTGGACGCCGTCACCGTGCCCCTGTAGGTGGCAGGGGTGTTCGAGGCCGAGCACCGGCCCATCATGGAAGCCGGCGGCTACCGGCTGTCACCGGGGGCAGGGGTGGTTCACGTGCCTGTTCGGGCAGCAGACCATGCCGACCGTGATGAAGCGGCCTCCGGACAGCCAGGAGCCCCATTGGACATCCACCCCGCGCGGCAACAGGTCGGCAGCCAGAGCCTCACGGCACTCCAAAGGGATCTTGTCTCCCGCGTCGCGGTGCCGAGCGTACGTCTGGGACATCCATTCGACGGCTTTGACCGCGTCATCGAACGTCTCGGCGATCCGCGCAGCGGGTTTGGCCAGCCATTCACCCGTCCGCATCGGCGGCAGGACAGAAGTAACGAAGTCCGGTGAGGTGGGTCGGCGTTCAGCCTCACGAGCCAGGTCGGCCCCGTTGCCGAGCCACGTGTAAGCGTGCCAGTGCATCGTTCCCCGTAGTGTCGAAGGGGGACGGCCCCTGCCTGATTCAGGCGGGCAGGGGCCGTCTCTGGTGGCGTTCTAGATGGTCGCCTTCTGGAACGCCTCCAGCTCGGACCTGGTGAACCGGAGCGTCCCGGCATCCGGGCGCTTGCTGTCGCGCAGGGCGAACGCGTCACTCGCGCCAGGAATCGGGGCGATCTCCACGCAGGATTCGCCTTCGCCGTCCTCGTTGTTGTTGCCGCCGCACAGGCGGCGGAACTTCAGCGAACCGAGATCCTTCCCATACAGATCCATCTACCTGCCTTCCACCACCTCGGACCGGGCGGCCCGAGGTGGTGGCACGGCTGGCGGCTGGATGCGTCTGCCAGACGCCGGCCGCGCGTCTATGGGGGCGGCCGGTGCCTTGCGCGCGCCGCTTGCTCGTCCAGCCGGGGTGTCAGGCTATCCAGGTTCCGCGCGAGGAGGACAGGCAGTAGGCCATGCCGTCGGGAGCCGTACTTCGTCTTGAGTTCGTCAGGCGTCATCGAGCTAGCTCACCGCCCTGAGGGGCGCCCGCCTGCGGGGCCGGCGGGTAGCCAGTTGGAGGGGTGTGACCCTTTCGACGTCGGCAACTCGCCGACGCAGCGCCGGAGCATCGGCGGCGCACACGATGTCGTCCCTGTTCATTTGGGTGACGATCCGCAGCCGGAGCATGTGTTCCCGGTACTCTTCACAGGTCCACGACGGCGGCACGTCTGATCGCGCGTCTCTGGCTCCGCAGGGATGCCAGAGCTGGCAGACCGAGCCTGGCGATCGCAGTGACTCAGCGCTGTCTGTCCGGAGGGCATGCCCCGACGGTAGGAAAGCCCTGACAGCGCGGCCTAGGGGCTTTCCTGTCCTGTCAACAACTCGCCCCGGACATGCTCAACGAGAGTCGTCATCTCGTTGTCATGGACGGCTACCCGAGTGAAGCCCTCGAACTTGGTGACGTACGTTCCGACGTCGCGGGGATCGGTCGTGACGATCTCCGCGTGTGGCGTCTCCACAGTCGCCAGCCGCTCGTCGAAGATGCAGAACGACGTACCCGGTAGGTCGGTCTGGGGGACCGACAGCGGCACGACGCCTATCCGTACGTTGGCCAGGCGCGAGATGGATACGAGCTTGTCCAGCTGCCCGGCCATCATCGCCGGGGGAAGGATGCGCCACCGTAGAACTGACTCGGTGATCAGGAAGTGAAACGACCTTCCCGAGTCGTACAGAACGGTCTGGCGCTCCAATCGCGCTCCCATGGTGCGCGTCGTCTCCTCGGGCGTGAGGTTCCGTCGTCCGACGACGGCCCGTACGTACTCCGGCGTCTGGAGTAGCCCGGGGATGGCAGAGCACTGAAAGAGCCTCAGGAATGCCGTCTGAGCTTCTACGGCTTGGATCTGCATCTGCTTCTTGTGCGACCCCATACGCCGGTACAGACGCCATGCCGTCACCTCTGTTGCTGCTCTGCGGGCAGCTTGGATGAATCCGGCCTTGACCTCTTCGGAGACCTCAAGGGCCGTGAGGATGCGTTCTACGTCCGTGAGGGACGGGGCAAGATGCCCGTTCTCGATCTTGCTCAGCTTGGACGGAGACATGACGGCACTCCGGGCAACTGCCTTGGCGGGTAGGCCGCTGGCTTCGCGCAGTTCCCGGAGGGCTGTCGAAAGGTCTTCCTTGTTCAGCCGTGACGCTCCCAGAAGGAAGCGAACGGCTCGGCGTGCTTGAGGGCCAGGTCCCGGTGCTGGATGTACTTCGAAGCCTGCGCTTCGGGCAGGATCTCAGCCCCGGTGAATGCTCCCTGGCCGTCGTAGTACATGCGGACGACCGTCCGTTCGTCGAACATCCAAAAGTCGTGATCGGGAAGTCCGGACACGTCGTGCTCGGCCAGATCCAGGACGAAGAACTCTTCCCCCGCCTTGGCGTTGCGGTGGTAGCCCCACGCGAACTCGAACCGGAGGTAATCCGTAAGCGGAGTGGTCACCACATGCACCCGGTACATGCGCTTGCCCGCCTGTACGGCGTTGCTCACCGTCGTTACCCACGGAGAGTTCCTGAACTGCTCGGGCTCCTCCTCGCCGGCGAGGAAGGCAGGGAGGCCGATGCGGGTTCCCGCTGAGTCGTAGTGGTTCAGCGTCTCCAGCCGAAAGGCTTCACGGTCGAAGCTCTCGAAGAGTTGGCCGAACTCCTCAGGTGAGATCACGGGCAACCTTCCGAAGGAGTTCTTCGGGGATCTCGACAATCGTTTCGTGATCAGGAATCGCTAATCCGTGATCGTCCAGCACTCTGGCACCTTGGATCACGTACGTTCCCCGGTCACTCCGGAAGACGGTAGGGCAGGTGCCGTCGTCACAGCCCTCGGTACCGCCGACCTTGGTGAGCCTCATGCCCGCCCCTCTGTGTCTGTGATCCCATGCTTCGGGGATCACCGGGCAGGGTCAAGCGTCGGGAGTTGAGAGAACAGGAAACCCCGTTCGGCTGTGGGACTGGGGATAGACGGCAGCCCCCGCCCCGATGCGCGGGCGGAGGCTTGGACGGCTCTCAGCCGCGCCCCAAGGCGTGGGAGGTTAGTCCAGACGCCTTGACCGGCTGACGACGACGAGTCCTCTGAACTCGCAGGCCCTCGTCCGTTGGAGTGAGGAGCATCCAACGACAGCGCCCATCTAGCTGCGGTTTCGGGTGGGGATGCCCATGAAGGTGGCTCCGCCGTCAAGTTGCCGCTGGTCAAAGAAGTCGTCACCCTTGTCGTCGACGACGATGAAGGCGGGGAAGTCCTCGACCTCGATCTTCCAGACCGCCTCCATGCCCAGCTCCGGGTATTCCAGGACCTCGACCTTCTTGATGCAGTCCTGCGCCAGGCGGGCGGCGGGGCCGCCGATGGAGCCGAGGTAGAAGCCGCCGTACTTCTGGCACGCCTCGGTGACCTGCTTGGACCTGTTGCCCTTGGCCAGCATGACCTTGGACCCGCCCGCGGCCTGGAAACGCTCGACGTAGGAGTCCATGCGGCCGGCGGTCGTGGGGCCGAAGGAGCCCGAGGCGTAGCCCGTGGGGGTCTTGGCCGGACCGGCGTAGTAGACGGCGTGGTCCTTCAGGTAGGCCGGCATCTCGCCGCCGGCGTCGAGCAGCTCGGCGATCTTGGCGTGCGCGATGTCACGCGCCACCACCAGCGGCCCGGTGAGCGACAGGCGCGTCTTGACCGGGTACCTGGTCAGCTCGGCGAGGATCTCCGGCATGGGCCGGTTGAGGTCGATCTTCACCACGTCGTCGGACAGGTGCTCGTCGGTCGTCTCGGGCAGGAAGCGGGCCGGATCGGTCTCCAGCTTCTCCAGGAAGACGCCCTCGGGCGTGATCTTGGCGAGGGCCTGCCGGTCGGCCGAGCAGGAGACGGCGATGGCCACCGGGCACGAGGCGCCGTGCCGTGGCAGGCGGATGACGCGGACGTCGTGGCAGAAGTACTTGCCGCCGAACTGCGCGCCGATGCCGAGCTTCTGCGTCAGTTCGAAGACCTTCTGCTCCATCTCCAGGTCGCGGAAGCCGTGGCCGGAGGCCGCGCCCTCGGTCGGGATCGAGTCTAGGTAGCGGGCGCTGGCGTACTTGGCGGTCTTCAGCGCGTACTCGGCGCTGGTGCCGCCGATGACCACGGCCAGGTGGTACGGCGGGCACGCCGCGGTGCCGAGCGAGCGGATCTTCTCCTCGAGGAAGGCCAGCATGCGCTTCTCGTTGAGGACGGCCTTGGTCTCCTGGTAGAGGAACGACTTGTTGGCCGAGCCGCCGCCCTTGGCCATGAACAGCAGCTTGTACTCGTCGGCGTGGCCGTGGGGGTCCTCGGCGTACAGCTCGATCTGGGCCGGCAGGTTGGTGCCGGTGTTCTTCTCCTCCCACATGGTGAGCGGAGCCATCTGGGAGTAGCGCAGGTTGAGCTTGGTGTAGGCGTCGTAGACGCCGCGCGCGATCGCCTCGGCGTCGCGGCCGTCGGTCAGCACGTGGCGGCCGCGCTTGCCCATCACGATCGCCGTGCCGGTGTCCTGGCACATGGGCAGCACGCCGCCGGCGGAGATGGAGGCGTTCTTGAGCAGGTCGAGCGCGACGAACCGGTCGTTGCCGCTCGACTCGGGGTCGTCGATGATCTTCCGTAGCTGGGCCAGGTGGCCGGCGCGCAGGAAGTGCGAGATGTCGTGGACGGCGGTCTCGGTGAGCAGCCGCAACGCCTCCGGGTCGACCTCCAGGAAGCTGCGTCCCGCAGCCTCGACCTTCCGCACCCCCTCGCTGGTGATCAGCCGATACTCGGTGTCGTCGGCGCCAAGCGGAAGCAGGTCGGTGTAGTCGAACTCGGGCATGTCCCTCGATCCTTTCGGTCCTCCTAGAGGGTACGGCTTGGCGCGTGCGAGGAAGAACCACCGGTCACGAGAGGCATCCCATAACGGATTTTTCCGATTTATGGGGTCAAAGAGGTGTCTTGTGGGGCCGCTCCGCCGAACGCTTGAGGGAGGAGGACGTCATGGATGTGCCCATTTTCTTCGTGCTCGGATTTGCGCTCCTCATGGCCGGAGCCCTCGGCCTCGCCGTCGTCGCCATCGTGCTGACGGGCATCAAGAGCGGCCAGTGGCCGGCAGGGGAACACCACCCGCATCGGCGTACCTGGCGCCACCACTGAGCCCCACCACGATCCCGGCGATGACCAGCGTCGCCCCCAGCAGGTCGGGCGCGGTCGGCACCGCGACGCCGAGTGCGAGCCCCGTGACGATCGCGCCGACCGGGATGAGCCCGGCGAACAGCCCTGCCCTGCCGGGGCCCAGCTTGGGGAGCGAGGAGTACCACAGGAAGAAGGCGATCGTCGTCACGACCACCGCGAGGTAGGCGAAGCCGAGCCCCTCGGCGAGGGTGGGCGTCCGCAGCATGGCGGGGCCCTCCACGACCAGCCCGATCACGGCCAGCAAGGGGACGGCCAGCGCCGTCGAGTAGGCCGAGACGCGCATCGCGCCGAGCTTCGGCAGGAGGGGGATGGCCAGCATGGAGAAGCTGACCTCCCCCACGAGCGCGCCCAGGGACCACAGCAGCCCTGGCAGGTCGCCGCTGCCGAGACCCGCGGCCAGCGTGGCGCCCGCCACCACGACCCCCGCGCCCACCAGCAGCCGCGGCGCCGGCCGCCCGCCGGCCAGTGCCAGGACGAGCGGCACGGTGCCCAGCACCGTGCCGGGAAGGGCAGGACCCGCATGCCTGGTGGCCTCGATGACGCACACGTTGAAGATGACCAGGCCGAACACCGACAGGCCGATGAGCAGCAGCGTCTCCCGCGCGGTGAGCTTGACGAAGCGGTGGCCCGCCATGCGCGTGACGGCCAGCAGGATGACCGCCGCGGCCAGGTAGCGGACGGCCTGCCCGCCGTACACCGGGTAGTCCTGGATCACTCTGGAGACCGCGGCGAGCGTGCCGACGAGGAACATGGCGGAGGCTGCTCCGATGACGCCGTTTCTCATGTACGGCATGCTAGGAATCGAATGGTTCGCCCAGACAGTCCAATGATGCGGTGAAAGCGGGGACCAATTGGCCGACCTTCATATACCGATAAATCGGGATCTGGGGGCGATCTCCGCGCAGATCGCGGGGCACCTGCGCGAGTCCATCCGGCAGGGCCGGCTCGAACCCGGCACCCGGCTGCCCGCCAGCAGGGAGCTGGCCGCGGATCTGGGCCTGTCGAGAGGCGTCGTGGTCGAGGCCTACGAGCAGCTCGTCGCCGAGGGCTTCCTGCTGGCCAGGGTCGGCGCGGGCACCGTGGTCGCCGCGACCGCCCGCAGGGATCCGGAGCCGGTCGCCGTGCGGGAGCGCGCCCCCTACTACGGGCACCGGCCGACCTCGCCCGACCTGAGCGCCTTCCCCCGCGAACGCTGGCTGGCCGCGGTCAAGCACGTGCTGACCACGGTGCCCGGCGACGCCTTCGACTACTGCGATCCCGGCGGCGTCATCGAGCTGCGCGAGGAGCTGGCCTCCTACCTCAAGCGGGTGCGCGCCGCCGACGTCACCGCCGACAACCTGGTGATCGTCGGCGGGGTGGCCCAGGGGCTGAGCCTGATCCTGCACGTGCTGAACGGCCCCAGGCTCGGCGTCGAGGACCCGACGAGCCACCGCCAGGTGCCGCTGCTCAGGAGGTCGGGCTCCGAGCTGGTGCCGATCCCGGTCGACGCCGAGGGCCTCGACGTCACCGCCCTGGACGGGGTGGCGGCCGTCCTGGTGACGCCCGCGCACCAGTACCCGACGGGCGTCGTGCTCTCGCCCGCGCGCAGGGCCGCGCTGATGGAGTGGGGCGGCATGGTGCTGGAGGACGACTACGACGCCGAGTTCAGGTTCGACCGCGACCCCGTGGGCTGCCTGCAGGGCCTCGCGCCCGACCGGGTGATCCTGTCGGGCAGCGTCAGCAAGTCGCTGGCTCCGGGGCTGCGGCTGGGCTGGATCGCCGCCCCCCTGGACCTGGCCGACGCCGTACGGCGGGCCAGGGCCGAGTTCGACCTCGGCTCTCCCGTCGTCGAGCAGTACGCCCTGGCCCACTTCCTGCGGTCGGGCGGCTACGACCGCAACCTGCGCCGGATGCGCAGGGAGTACAGGAAGCGGCGTGACGCCCTGGCCAGGGCGCTGGCCGAGCACCTGCCCGAGGTGAGCGTCGGCGGCATCGAGGCGGGGTTGCACGTCTTCGTCGGCCTGCCCGAGCACTGGGACGAGCGGGAGGTGGTGGCCGCGGCCGAGGCGGAGGGGCTGTCCGCCGAGCCCGTCGGGCCGATGCGCTTCGCCGGAGGGTCGCCCGCGATCGTCATCGGCTTCGCCCGCCTGCCCGTTCATCACGCCGCTGACGTGGTACGACGAGTAAAGGTAAGAATGTCTGGACAAAGAAAGGGATAGAAGGTTAGAAAGGGATCCGATACCCGACTCCTGGGAGGCGTCATGCGTGTCGGTCTGCTCGGTTTAGGAAGAATCGGGGCATTCCACGCCGCGACCCTGACCGCGCACCCGCTGGTGGACGACCTGATCGTGTGGGATCCGGTGCGCAGCTCTCCCTACGGTAGGGAGGGCGACCCGTTCGAGGCGGACGCGCTGGTCATCGCCACGCCCACCAGTACTCACGCCGATCTGCTGATCAAGGCCTGCCGCCTCGGGATCCCGGTCTTCTGCGAGAAGCCGGTCGCTCCCACGGTCGAGGAGACGCTGAAGGTGTTGGCGGCCGCGGAGGGCAACAGGGTCCAGATCGGCTTCCAGCGTCGGTTCGACCCCGGCTACGTCGCGGCCGCCACCGCGCTGCGCGCGGGAGAACTCGGCGACCTGCACAGGGTCCACCTGCTGACCGCCGATCCCGCGCCTCCGCCCGCCGAGTACATCCCCATGTCAGGGGGCATCTACAGGGACTGCCACATCCACGACTTCGACATCCTGCGCTGGGTGACGGGCCGGGAGGTGGCCACCGTGTACGCCACCGGCGCCAACAGGGGTGCCGAATTCTTCAGGGAGGCGGGCGACGTGGACACCAGCGCGGCCCTGCTCACGCTGGACGACGGCACCCTGGTCACCCTCCAGGGCTCCCGGTACAACGGAGCGGGCTACGACGTGCGGATGGAGCTGGCCGGCACCCGCCGCACGCAGGTCGTCGGCTTGGACCCGCGTGCCCCGCTGACCAGCGCGGAGGGCCTGCAGCCGCCCGGCGAGCCATGGCCCGACTTCGTCACCCGCTTCCGCGCGGCCTACGTGGCGGAGATCGACGGCTTCCTCACCAGCGACACGAGCCCGTGCTCCATCGAGGACGCGCTCGCGGCGCTGTACATCGCGGAGGCCGCCGAGAAGTCGCGCAGGGAAGGCCGCGTCGTCGCCGTCGAGGAGGTCAGGAGATGAGGATCGCCGGAGCGCCGATCTCGTGGGGTGTGTGCGAGGTACCCGGCTGGGGGCACCAGCTGGACCGCGAGCGGGTGCTCACCGAGATGCGCGAGCTCGGCCTGACCGCCACCGAGCTCGGCCCCGACGGCTTCCTGCCGCCCTCGCCCACGCACCGCAAGGCGCTGCTGGAGGAGTACGGCCTGCACGCCGCCGGCGGGTTCCTGCCGGTCGTCCTGCACGACCCGGAGCACGATCCGGTTCCGGGCCTGCGGGCCAGGATGCGCGACTTCGCCGAGGGCGGCGTCGACGTCATGGTGCTGGCCGCCGACAGCGGGGGCAGCGGCTACGACCAGCGCCCCGACCTCGACGCCGCCGGATGGAAGACGCTGCTGGAGAACCTGGACCGCATCACCGCCGAGGCGCGCGCGTTCGACCGCCCGGTCACCCTGCACCCGCACGTGGGCACCATGGTCGAGACGCGCGAGGAGGTCGACAGGGTGGTGGACGGCTCCGCCGTACCGCTGTGCCTGGACACCGGGCACCTGCTGATCGGCGGCACCGATCCGCTCGAACTGGTCCGTCGCGACCCGGGGCGGATCGCGCACGTGCATCTGAAGGACGTCGACGCCGGCCTCGCCGAGCAGGTCAGCGACGGCACCCTCACCTACACGCAGGCGGTGCGGATCGGGATCTACCGCCCGCTCGGCCAGGGGGACGTCGACATCGCGGGCATCGTGGCGGCGCTGGAGACGAGCGGCTACGCCGGCTGGTACGTCATGGAGCAGGACGTGGTGCTCACGGGCGACCGCGACGACCCGCGCGACGGGGTCCGGCAGAGCATCGCCTACCTGGGCGGCCTCGCATGATCGACGTCCTGACGATGGGACGGGTCGGGGTCGACGTCTACCCCCTTCAGGTCGGGGTGTCGTTGCGCGAGGTCGAGACGTTCGGCAAGTACCTCGGCGGATCGCCGACCAACGTCGCCGTGGCCGCCGCCAGGCTCGGCGAGCGGGCCGCGGTGATCACCAGGACGGGTGCCGACCCGTTCGGCGCCTTCATCCACGACGCGCTGCGCTCCTACGGCGTGGACGACTCGTTCGTGACGGAGGTGGAAGGGCTGCCGACGCCCGTGACGTTCTGCGAGATCCGGCCGCCCGAGGACTTCCCGCTGTACTTCTACCGCTACCCCAAGGCTCCCGACCTGGTGATACGCCCGGAGGAGCTGCCGCTCGACGCGGTGCGGACGGCCAGGTTGTTCTGGTCGACGGTCACGGGGCTGTCGGAGGAGCCCTCCCGCGCCGCCCACTTCGCCGCGTGGCGGGCGCGCGGGCGCGCCGTCCACACCGTGCTCGACCTGGACTACCGGCCGATGTTCTGGGCCTCGGCCCAGGACGCCATGCCTCAGGTCCGCCGGGCCCTCGCCCACGTCACCGTGGCCGTGGGCAACGTGGACGAGGTCGAGGTGGCCACCGGCACCCGCGACCCCGACAAGGCGGGCCGGATCCTGCTGGAGGCCGGCGTCGAACTGGCGGTGATCAAACGGGGGAGCGAGGGCGTGATCGGCATGACCGCCGCCGAGCGCGTCGAGGTCCCGCCCGTCGAGGTCGAGGTCGTCAACGGCCTCGGCGCGGGCGACGCGTTCGGCGGCGCCCTCTGCCACGGCCTGCTGGAGGGCTGGCCGCTGGAACGCACGCTGCGCTTCGCCAACACGGCGGGCGCGATCGTGGCGGGACGGCTGGCCTGCGCCCCCGCCATGCCCACCGTCGAGGAGGTGCTCGCGCATGGGTGACTACCGGCGGATCAGGGAGATCAGGGCCCGCCATCCCGAGCGGGTGGCGCAGGCGGCGGCCGTCCGCAGGCGCAGGCCGCTGCTCGGCGAGCGCGACCAGCTCATGATCATCGCGGCCGACCATCCCGCGCGCGGAGCGCTCGGCGTCGGCGGCAGGCCGCTGGCCATGGGCAGCCGGATCGAGCTGCTCGACCGGCTGCGCACCGCGCTGGCCAGACCCGGCGTGGACGGCCTGCTCGCCACCCCCGACATCGTCGAGGACCTGCTGCTGCTCGGCGAACTCGACGACAAGGTGGTCATCGGTTCGATGAACCGCGGCGGCATCCAGGGCGCGGTGTTCGAGTTCGACGACAGATTCACGGCCTACGACACGGCCGCGATCGTGCGCATGCGGCTCGACGGCGGCAAGATGCTGTGCAGGATCGCCGTCGACGAGCAGGACACCGCGGCCACACTGGCGGCCTGCTCGCAGGCGGTGAGCGAGCTGGCTGGGGAGGGGCTGGTCGCCATGGTCGAGCCGTTCTGGTCGCGGCGCTCGGGGCACGACCTGACCCCCGAGGGCGTCATCAGGGCGATCAACGTCGGCCAGGCGCTCGGCACCACCTCGGCCCGCACCTGGCTGAAGATCCCCGTCGTCGAGGACATGGAGCGCGTCATGCAGGCGACCACGCTGCCGACGCTGCTGCTCGGCGGCGACCCCGGCGACACGCCCGACCTGGCCTACGCCGCCTGGCGCAAGGCGCTGAAGCTGCCCGGCGTGCGGGGGCTCGTGGTCGGCCGCGCGCTGCTCTACCCGCCCGACGACGACGTGGCCGCCGCCGTCGACAACGCCGTCGCGATGCTGGAGGACTCATGACGTTCATCCCGGCAGGCAGCACCGCTCGCTCGCCGTGGGCACTGGAGATCACCCCGGACACCGCCGGGTGGACCTACTCCGGGCTGCGCACGCTGAACCTGTCGGGGGAGACCGTCTCCTTCACGACGGATTCGGAGGAGATGCTGGTACTGCCGCTGTCCGGTTCGTGCATGGTGGAGGCCGACGGCGTGCGGGTGGCGCTCCAGGGGCGCCGCTCGGTCTTCGCCTCCGTCACCGACTTCGCCTACCTGCCCATCAACGCCGAGGTCAGGATCGTCGGCGAGGGCCGGTTCGCGCTGCCGTCCGCGGTCGCCACCCGGCGCTTCCCCGTCCGGTACGGCCCCGCCGAGAAGGTCCCCGTCGAGATCCGCGGCGCGGGACACGCCTCCCGGCAGGTCAACAACTTCTGCGCGCCCGACGCCTTCGAATGCGACAAGCTCGTCTCCGTCGAGGTGCTCACACCCGAGGGCAACTGGTCGTCCTACCCGCCGCACAAGCACGACACCGCCTCCGAGCGCGAGGCGGTGCTGGAGGAGATCTACTACTTCGAGGGCGGGCCCGGCTACCAGCGCGTCTACGGCGGTCACGAGGTGCTCACCGAGGTGTCGTCGGGCGACGTCGTCCTGGTGCCGCGCGGCTACCACGGCCCCTCGATGGCCGCCCCCGGCTACGACCTGTACTACCTCAACGTGCTGGCGGGCCCGGCCGAGGAACGCTCGATGGCCTTCTGCGACGACCCCCGCCACGCCTGGATCCGCGGCACGTGGGAACAGCAGCCGGCCGACCCCCGGCTCCCGTTCGGGAGGAACTGATGAGACTCACCGTGGCGCAGGCGCTGGTGCGCTTCCTGGCCCAGCAGTACTCCGAGCGCGACGGCGTCGAGCACCGGCTCGTCGAGGGCTGCTTCGGGATCTTCGGGCACGGCAACGTGGCCGGGATCGGCCAGGCCCTGGCGACGCAGGACGTGCCGCTGCCGTACTACCTGGCCCGCAACGAGCAGGCGATGGTCCACACGGCCGCCGGGTTCGCCCGGATGCGTGACCGGCTGTCCACCTTCGCCTGCACCTCCTCCATCGGTCCCGGCGCGACGAACATGGTGACAGGCGCCGCGCTGGCCACCGTCAACCGTCTTCCCGTGCTGCTGCTGCCCGGCGACATCTTCGCCACCAGGGCGGCCAACCCGGTGCTGCAGGAGCTGGAGGACCCGCGCTCCCTCGACGTCAGCGTCAACGACGCCTTCAAGCCCGTCTCACGCTACTTCGACAGGATCAACCGGCCGGAGCAGCTTCCCTCCGCGCTCATGCAGGCCATGCGGGTGCTCACCGACCCGGCCGAGACCGGCGCCGTCACCCTCGCGCTCCCCCAGGACGTGCAGGCGGAGGCCTACGACTGGCCCGCCGCGCTCTTCGAGCGGCGCGTCTGGCACGTGGCCCGCCCCGCCCCCGAGCCCGCGGCGCTGGCCCGCGCGGCCGAGCTGCTGCGCTCCTCCTCCCGGCCGCTCATCGTGGCCGGCGGCGGCGTGATCTACAGCGGCGCCACCGAAGCGCTGCGCGCCTTCGCCGCCGAGCACGGCGTTCCCGTCGCCGAGACACAGGCAGGCAAGGGCGCGATGGCGTGGGACTCGCCCCTGGCCGTCGGCGCCATCGGACACACGGGTACGGCCGCCGCCAACGAGCTGGCCCGCACCGCCGACCTCGTCATCGGCATCGGCACCAGGTACAGCGACTTCACCACGGCCTCCCGCACGCTGTTCGGCGGGGCGCGCTTCCTCAACATCAACGTGACGGCCTTCGACGCGGCCAAGAACGCCGCGACCATGCTCGTCGCCGACGCCCGCTCCGCCCTCGAAGCGCTGGCGGCCGACGGCTGGCGCGCCGCTCCCGAGTGGACCGCGCAGGCGAGCGCCCTGGCCGCGTCCTGGTGGTCCTCCGTCCGCGCCGGCGACTCCCTCACCCAGGAGGCGGTGCTGGAAGACCTGTGGTCGGCGATGCAGCCGACCGACGTGGTGGTGAACGCGGCCGGCTCGATGCCCGGCGACCTCCACCGGCTGTGGCGGCCCCGCGACCCGAAGGGGTACCACGTCGAGTACGGCTACTCCTGCATGGGATACGAGATCGCCGGCGGGCTCGGCGTGAAGCTCGCCGCGCCGGCGCGCGAGGTGTTCGTGCTGGTCGGCGACGGGTCGTACCTGATGATGGCGCAGGAGATCGCCACCGCGATCCAGGAGGAGGTGAAGCTGGTCATCGTCCTGGTGGACAACCACGGCTTCGCCTCCATCGGCAACCTGTCGGAGTCCGTCGGGGCGCGGCGGCTGGGCACCGCCTACCGCATGCGCGGCCCCTCCGGGCAGCTCGACGGGGCCTACCTGCCGGTCGACCTGGCGGCCAACGCGGCCAGCCTGGGCGCCGACGTGCTCAGGGCCGACGACCGGGAGTCGCTGCGGTCGGCGCTGGCCAAGGCGCGGGAGGCGGCCAGGACGACGGTGGTGTACGTGGAGACGCTGCCGGGCGCGTCGGCGCCGCCGTCGGGGGCGTGGTGGGACGTGCCGGTCGCCCAGGAGCCGGGCGAGATCTACGACCGGTACCGGGAAGCCAAACGCACCCAGCACCCCTACCTGTAGCCGAGCCCTTTCCCTCCCCGCCCCGACCGGGTCCAGGTCGAAAGGCCGACACCGCCCTCATGGTCTGGCCGGCACACGCTGTCCGCGTCCCGTCAGGCCACCGGATGGTCTGGCTGGTACGCGCTGTCCGCATCCCGTCAGGCCACCGGCTGGGCGGTGACGCGCGGCTCGAAGCCCCGGGCCAGCACCACGATCGCCCCCGCCAGCACCAGCGGCGCCCCGAACGCCACCCGCATGTCCGAGGAGTCGGCGATCCCGCCCACCAGCGCCGCTCCCACGATGAACCCGACGTAGTTGAACAGGTTGACCCGCGCGATCGCCACCCCGGTGCCCGCCGGGTCCAGCCGCCCGGCCGCGGAGAACGACTGCGGCGCCACCACCGCCAGCCCCATCCCCGTCAGCCCGAACGCCACGATCGCCAGCGGCTGGGAGGGGGCGAACACCACTCCGGCGAACCCGATCGTCGCGATCGCACCGCCGATGCGCACGATGGCCGCCGGGCCGTACCGTCGCACGGTGAGGTCGCCGCCGAGCCGGACGAGGAGGGTGGCCCCCTGGTAGGCCCCGTATGCCAGGGGCGCCACGCTCGCGCTCGCGGCCAGGATGTTCTCCATGAACACGCCATGGAAGTTGGAGACGGCGGCGTCCCCGACGTACAGGAAGCCCATCGCGAGGCACAGCGGCAGGATCGGCCCCCACCGGACCCCGCCCGGCGCGCCGCCCTTGGCCTGCGCCGGGGCCTTCTCTTCCGCGATCGTGCACAGGCGGGGCGCGGCGAGGAGGGAGCCCACGACGGCGACCGCCATCGGGATGGCCATCATCACGGGCAGGGTGAGGCCGAGCCCGTTGGCCAGCGCCACCCACAGCGCCCCGGCCAGGCTCGACGCGCTCCACGCCGCGTGGAAGCCGTTCAGTACCGCCCGGCCGTAGAGGCGCTCGACGGCCACGCCCTGCATGTTCATGCCCGCGTCGACCGCGCCCACCGCCAGCCCGAACAGCGCGAGCGCGGCGAGCAGGTGCGGGATCTCGGCGGCGAGCCCGGCGGCCACCACGGACACGGCGACGGCGGGCTGGGACAGCCGCAGCAGCCACCTGCTTCCCCTGCGGGCGGCGAGGGCGCCCGCCGCGACGCTGCCCACCCCCGCCAGCACCGGTACCACGAGCAGCAGGAGGGTCAGGTCGCCCTCGCTGAGGCCGTGCTTGTCCTGCAAGGTGGCGACCTGGGTCAGGAGCGTCGCGAAGCTGAGACCCTGGACGGCGAAGACCGCGAAGGTGGCCGTTCTGGCCTGGCGGTGACGCACCGATACCTCCCTGTTCGGGGGGAAACATGAGGCTGCGTCAGGTTAGTCCTCTGTCGGCCCTCCGCGCTAGAGCCTGCCGGCAATACCAAGTAGTCAGTAGGTTTTTGACTGTTTCGTGATCCTGTTAGGGTGTCCGGGTGCGTCGACGGGGATATGCCGCAGGCGAGGCGCGGCGCGAGCGCATCCTCGCCCTCGCCCTCCAGGAGTTCGCCGAGTACGGCTATCGCGGGGCCTCGCTCGCCAGGATCGCCGAGCGGGCCGAACTCACCCAGGCCGGACTGCTCCACCACTTCAAGAGCAAGGAACTGCTGCTCGTCGCCGTTCTGGAGTATCGCGACGAGGTCGATACGCGCAGGTTCGACCTCGGGGAGGCGAGCGGGGCGGCGGCGCTGCGGGCGCTGGCCGACCTGGTCGACTACAACTCCAGGGTGCCCGGCCTGGTCCAGCTGTTCTCGGTGATCAGCGGGGAGGCGGTCACGGCCGACCACCCGGGGCACACCTGGGCCCGCGACCGGTACCGGCGGCTGCGGCAGTCGCTGGCCGACTCGCTGCGCCGCGCGGTCGACAGCGGCGAGTTCCGCGCCGACCTCGACGCGGAGGCCCACGCCGACCGCGTGATCGCCATGATGGACGGCCTGCAGACGCAGTGGCTGATCGACCCCGACCAGGTCGACATGGCGACGATCTTCCGGGGATACGTCGAGGACGTGATCGACCGGCTGAAGGCCCGGTGACCTCGGCCTCTCCCGGCCTGCCGTAGCGGATCGGGCGGTACGGCCGGGCCCGGTAACCGGCACCCGTGTCGGCCGGGTCCGGATTGCCGGCGCACCCGTGTCGGCCGGGTCCAGATTGCCGGCGGCCTGTGTCGGCCGCGTTCGGATTAGCGTCGCGCCTGTGTCGGCCGGGTTCGGATTGTCAGGGGTACCCGCGGCGGCCGGTCCGGTTACCGGGGGACCCTTGTCGGCTGGGTGGTGGTGTCGCCGCCGGGGTGGGACGCGGGGCCGTGCGGCGCGGCGGTGGCGGGGCCGTTCGCCACCGCCCTGGTGGCCGCCCACACGCCCAGCGCGACCAGCGCGCCCACCTCGGTGGCCGCCAGCCCGCGCTCGACCAGCCCGAGCGGCATCACCTGCCACCACGCGAGGCCCGAGCTGTTACCGATCGCGATCATCGTGACGATGCCCGCCACCCACACCAGCGAGGCGCCGCCCAGCACGAACGCCGCCAGCGCCGCCCGCGGATGCCGCCGCCACGTCCGCGCGATCAGCATCGCCGCCACCGGCAGGCACAGGAACGCGACCAGGCTGCCGACCCGATGGATGCTGCCGCTCAGGCTCGGTCCGACCGACCAGTCGTGCTTCGGGAACCATGCGACCACCAGCAGTCCGAGGCTCCAGCCGAGGAGCGCGACGAGACCCGGCCCTCCCGCCAGCCTCCGGCGCAGCAGCGTGATCCCGATCGCCAGGGAACCGAGGGCCAGCAGTGCCACCCCGAGCCCGAACACCCAGGCCTGGTCGCCGAGGCCGTGCTCGCTGATCGTCCGCCGGAGCGGGTTGATCTCGCCGAGGTAGGCGACGTCCAGTCCGACGATGACGACGGCGCCCGCCGTCACCGCGGCAAGCCCTGCCCGCGCGGGTCCCTCCACGACCGCTCCTTTCCCTGGGTGGTGCCGGTGTAACGGACGGAAGGGTAGATCGATTCCCAGTCCTTGAACTCTCAAGAAACTCTGGGCTACATTCATGAGCGTTCAAGCACTTCTGAAGGAGAGACCATGAACATCGGTGGCGACCTTGACGTGACCCGCATCGGTTTCGGCGCGATGCGGCTGGCGGATGCGGCGATCTGGCACGGTCCGGCCGACCGTGCGAATGCCCTGGCCGTGCTCAGGCGCGCGGTCGAGCTTGGTGTGAACTTCGTCGACACCTCCGACGCCTACTCCCTGGGCGCCAACGAGGAGCTGATCGCCGAGGCCCTGCACCCGTATGCCGACGACCTGGTGATCGCCACGAAGGCCGGGGTGACCAGGCCCTCCCCTGAGGCGTGGGTGCCGCTCGGCAGGCCCGAACACCTCAAGCAGCAGGCCGAGCTGAGCCTGCGCCGGTTGCGCCGCGACCGCATCGACCTGTTCTACCTGCACCGGGTGGACCCGCAGGTGCCGCTGGCCGACCAGATCGGGGCGCTGGCGGAACTGCGGCAGGAGGGCAAGATCCGGCACATCGGCCTCTCGGAGGTGAGCGTCGGCCAGCTCGTCGAGGCGTCCGCGATCGCGCCCGTCGCGGCCGTCCAGAACATGTACAACCTGGCCACGCGCGAGCACGAGGACGTGGTCGACTACGCGGAGAAGGAAGGCATCGCGTTCGTGCCGTTCTTCCCGATCGCCACCGGCGACCACGCCCGCCGCGACAGCCCGCTGGCGACGGTGGCGGCGGAGGCCGGGGCGACGCCCGCCCAGGTGGCACTGGCGTGGCTGCTGCGCCGCTCGCCGACGATGGTGCCGATCCCCGGCACGTCGTCGCCGGCCCACCTGGAGGAGAACGTCGGCGCGCTGCGGGTGTCCCTGACCGACGCCCAGTACGACCGGCTCTCCACCCTCGTCTGACCCTGGGTACGGTCACCCTAGTCTGACCCGGGTACGGCCGGGCTCGTCTGGCGGCCACCCTTGTCCGACCCCGGGTACGGTCACCCTCGTCTGGCGGCCACCCTCGTCTGACCCCGGGTACGGTCACCCCCGTCTGATCCCCGGGGCGGCCGGCCAGGACCGGCGGGGTCAGTCGATCAGGCGGGCGCGCATCTTCCACACCGCCAGCGACCACATGAGCGCGGCGTAGGCCACGAGCACCGCCGTATGCCCGAGATCGTCCACCCCTAGCCGGCCGAACACCGCCCCGCGCACCAGCTCGACACAGTGGTAGAGCGGGTTGAGCTGGGCCGCCGTCGCCACCCAGCCCGGCAGCTGGGTCACCGGGAAGAACGTGCCCGCCACCATGAACATCGGCGTCAGCGCACCGGTGATGACGTAGTCGAAGGTGTTGATCGACGGGACGATCGCCGACACCCACACCCCGAACAGCGCGAACAGCAGCCCGGTCAGGAACCCGATGAACGGCACGAGCAGCATGCCCCAGCTCGGTTCGAGGCCGAAGGCGATGCCGACCAGCAGGGGCGCGCAGCCGTACACGCCCGCCTTGGCGGCCAGCCACGAGGCCTCCGCCGTCACCAGCTCCTTGACGTCGACCGGCGCCGCCAGCATCGCGTCGTAGGTGTGCTGGAACGTGCGGCGGATGAAGGTGTTGAACATGCCGCCGAAGGCGCCGATGAACAGCACCGCCGTCGCCACGACGCCGGTCGCGACGAAGTAGCGGTAGTCGTAGCCGTAGAGGGCGCCGACCACCGAGCCGAAGCCGTAGCCGAAGGCCAGGAGGTAGATGGTCGGCTCGGTCATGGCGGCGAACGAGGTCGAGGCCCAGTAGCGCCGGTAGAGGGCCAGCTCGCGCCGCCAGACGGCCCGCACGGGGGCGAACTCCATCATCACTCGACCGCCTCCCCGGTCAGCACGACGAAGACGTCCTCCAGATTGGCGGGACGCCTGACGGTGGGCACGCCCAGCTCCGCCTCCAGCGAGCGGGGCAGCTGGTCGGCCTTCAGCACCGAGATGGACGGGCCCGTCCTCCTGGTCGGGACGCCCGCCGCGGCGGCCAGCGCGGCGATCTCGGCCTGGCGCGGCGGCGAGGCGTGGTGCTCGGCGACCTCGGCGCCGGCGTGCTCCTTGATCAGCTCCTCGGGCGAGCCCCTGGCCACGACGCGGCCGTGCGACATCAGCGCGCAGTCGTCGGCCAGGCGCTCGGCCTCCTCGATGTAGTGGGTGGACATCAGCGTCGTGACGCCCTCGTCGCGCAGCCGTACGATCAACGACCACAGCTCCTGGCGCACCTGCGGATCGAGGCCCACGGTCGGCTCGTCGAGCAGGACCAGCCTGGGCTGGTGGACCAGGCCGCGCGCGATGAGCAGCCGCCTGCGCATGCCGCCGGACAGGTTGACCGTGCGGGTGGCGGCCCTGTCGGTGAGCTGGGCGATCTCCAGCGCCCGATCGACGGCCGCGCGGCGTCGCGGGCGGGGGACGCGGTAGAGATGGGCGAAAACCTCCAGGTTCTCCCTGGCCGTGAGCTCCTCGTCGAGGTTGTCGAGCTGCGGCACGACACCCATGAGCGCCCGCGCCCGCTTGGACTCCTCCGGCAGGCGCAGGCCGAGCACGTGGATCTCGCCCTCGTCGGCCAGCGACTGCGCGGTGAGCAGGCGCATCGTGGTGGACTTGCCCGCCCCGTTGGGACCCAGCAGGCCCAGGCAGATGCCCTCGGGCACCTCCAGATCGAGCCCGTCGACAGCGGTGACCTCGGGATAGCGCTTGGTCACCCCGCGCAACACGATCGCGTGCATGAACGCCACGATAAGCAACGCCACCGACAGAATCCGGGGGACCGCGACACCGTTCCGGAGGGCTATCGTCGAAGTGTGAACGAGCGTTGGCTTCCCCGCCTGCAGGAGGTCGGTGAGCGGCTGGCCGAGGAGTTCGTCTCGGCCCGGCGGCCGAAATCGACCGAAGGACCGCGACCGCACGAGCTCCGCGCCTCCGACGACGATCGCGACCGGGTGGCGCAGGTGCTGAACGAGGCGGTCGCCGACGGGCGGCTCGGCATGGACGAGTTCGAGGAACGGCTGACCGCGCTCTACAATGCGCGCACGCTGGGCGAGCTCGCCGCGCTGACCGCTGATCTGCTGCCCGACGCCGAGCAGCCGTTCAGGCTGGACGGGCGGCCGGTCTCGGCGATCTTCAAGCAGGAGCAGCGCGAAGGGCGGTGGGTGGTGCCCGCCGAGCTGCCCGTGACGGCGATGTTCGGGACGACCAAGCTCGACCTGCGCGACGCGATCATGCAGAACCGGCGGGTGGTCATCAACGCGACGCTGATGTTCGGCGGGCTGGAGATCCACGTCCCCGAGGGCGTCGAGGTCATCCGGGTGACGAAGGACAAGACGGTACGGCTGACGCGCGAGCAGGCCGACCCCGACTGCCCGGTGATCGAGGTGCGCACGTCCAACTTCCTGGGGGAAGTCAAGGTCAAGGAGCCACCCAAGCGCAAGCGCCGCCGCTGAGGCACGCGGCGCCTGGCCCGGCGCCGCGCCTGGCCCCGCACCGCGCCTGGCCCCGCACCCGCGCGGCGCCGGACCCCGCACCCCACCCCGCACCGCGCCGGACCCCGCCGCGCCGGACCCCGCCGCGCCGGACCCCGCACCGCGCTGGAACGGCGCGGCACCGGACCCGCGCCGCGCCGGACCCGCGGGGCAGGCCCGGCGCCGGGCGGAAGGCTCAGCCCGCGGTGTCGAAGTTGATCGCGCTGTAGGCGCGCAGCTTCCAGAGCTGGTGCTCGCTCTCCACCTTGCGGATCGTTCCAGAGCGCCCGCGCATGACCAGCGAACTCGTCACGGCCACCCCGCCGCGGAACCGCACGCCGCTCATGAGCTCGCCCTGGGTGATGCCGGTGGCCGCGAAGAACACGTCGTCGGACGTGACCAGGTCGTTGGTGGTCAGCACCCTCGTGAGGTCGTGACCGGCGTCGAGGGCCCGCTGCCGCTCGGCCTCGTCCTGCGGCCAGAGCCTGCCCTGGATGACCCCGCCCAGGCACTTGATGGCGCACGCGGCGATGACCCCCTCCGGCGTACCGCCGATGCCGAGCATGAGGTCGACGCCCGTGCCGGTGCGCGCGGCCATGATCGCGCCCGCCACGTCGCCGTCGGTGATGAACTTGATCCGGGCCCCGGTCTCCCTGATCTCCTTCACGATCTGCTCGTGGCGCGGCCGGTCGAGGATGACGACGGTGACGTCGGCGGCCGAGCAGCCCTTCGCCCTGGCCACCGCCTTGACGTTGTCGGCGACGGGCGCGTTGATGTCGACCACGTCGGCCGCCTCCGGCCCGGTGACCAGCTTCTCCATGTAGAACACCGCCGACGGGTCGTACATCGAGCCACGCGAGCTCACCGCGATGACCGAGATCGCGTCGGGCATGCCGAGGGCCGTCAGCCTGGTGCCGTCGATCGGGTCGACGGCCACGTCGCACTCGGGGCCGCTGCCGTCGCCGACCTGCTCGCCGTTGAACAGCATCGGCGCGTGGTCCTTCTCGCCCTCGCCGATCACCACCACGCCGTTCATCGACACCGTGTTGATGAGCTGGCGCATCGCGTTGACGGCCGCTCCGTCGGCGCCGTTCTTGTCGCCACGGCCGACCCATCGGGCCGCGGACATCGCGGCCGCCTCGGTGACCCTGACGAGTTCCAGCGCCAAGTTGCGGTCGGGTGCGTGCTCGCCCGTGGCAAGGGCAGGAGGAACGGACGTCTCGGACATGGTGATGGGCCTCCTCGTGGGACAACTGACTCGATCGTAGTTGCCACTCCATGCCCGGTCAGCGGAGGATAATGTGCCTGCCATGAGCAGCGATGTGGAACGCCTGGCGACCGGACGCGGAGCGGCCACCCGCGCGGCCCTGCTCGACGCGGCTCGCGAGGTGTTCGTCGACAAGGGTTTCGCCGAGGCGGGTGTCACCGACGTGGTCGCCAAGGCGAAGGCCAGCGTCGGCAGCCTCTACCACCACTTCTCCGGCAAGGCCGACCTCTACCTCACGCTGTTCGAGGAGTTCCAGGCCAGGCAGACCCAGCGCACCAAGCAGGCGGCGCGCGACGTGCGCGCGGCGGGCGAGAGCGATCCGATGCGGGTGTTCCTCGCCGCCGCCCACGCCTACCTGGCCGGCTCGCTGGAGGAGCGCGAACTGGCCGCGCTGTTCCTGCGCGGCGACGGGCCTCCCGGGTTCGAGGTGGTCATGCGCGACAGGCTGCGCACCTGGGCCAAGCGCAACGCGGCCCTGTTCGACGACGACGAGGGAGCGCTGGTCGTGGTCGTCACGGGCGCGCTCGCCGCCGCCGTCTCCGAGGTCGTCCTGTCCGACGACGAGGCCGTCGCGCGCCGCCTCGCCGACGACGTGCTGGCCATCATCGGCCAGATCCGACCGGTCGCTTCGGCGGGCGGCGCCACCAGCGGGTAACCTCGCCATTCGTGCGACGGTTCACTCAAGGTTTCTACGGCTACGCGTTCGCCCTTCTGGTGTGCCTGGCGCTCGCCGTGATCATCGTGGTGTCCGCGCCCACCGGCAGGCAGGGGCAGCACGTGCCCCGTCTCGACTACGCGATCACCGTGGCCAACTACAACAGGGCGGTGCCGCAGCAGGTGTGGGCACCCGCCAAGGATCCCGCCGACTGGATCCCGAACAGCAACAGGATCGCCAAGGGCGCCGACGGCACGCAGGTGCTGTCGGTCGGCTACGCCACCGCCCCCGACGCCGGCGACCAGCGTCACCACGTGATGATCGTGCAGGGCGCGGAGAAGCCCGCCGCCGCGTTCGCCAGCCGTATCGCCAACACCGACAAGCCCGTCGGCACCGTCCAGATCGCGGGCGCCGACTGGGAGAAGCGCTTCCGCGAGGACAAGAACCAGCGCACGCTGGTCCGCTTCCTGCCCGACGCCACGGTGATGGTGACGGGCACCGCCGACTGGCCCGACCTCACCGCCCTCGCCGCCACCCTGAAGCCCCAGCCCAAGCCCACCAGCTGACATCCCCGGGTCCCGCTCGGGCGGCCGCCTCCAGGCGACCGCTTGTTCGGACACCCGCTCCTCGAGTCGCCCGCCTCGAGGTGGCTGCGTGTTCGGACACCCGCTTCTCGAGAGGGCTACCTCGAGGTGGCTGCGTGTTCGGACGGCCGCTTCTCGAGGGTGCTGCTTGTTCCAGCGGTGGCTTCTGAGGTGGCTGCTTGGTTCGAGCAGCTGCTGTTTCGAGCGGTCTCCCTTTGGCTGCCGGCTGGTCGCGGGCTGGCGTCGGGTGCGGGCCGTCCGGGGGAGCCCCGGTGATGTCGTCGGGTGCGGGCCGTGCCGGTCACCGTCCGCCGTCCGGCCCCGGCCCGTACGGCACGCCGGTCTGGCCCCTCCGCCATCACGGGGTCCCGCCCGCCGAAGGCGCGCCGCCCAGCAGGACTCCGGTCCCCGCCGTCACGGCACAAACCACGGCGGCTGGAGACGGCGGCTGGACTGTCCCGGAAGACCCCAGCCCCGTGACGTGATCCCCGACCTCGTGAGCCGTGCGGGGCTCACAGCAGGCGTAGCAGTTCGTGAGCCGTGCGGGGCTCACAGCAGGCGTAGCAGGTCGTCCATGCCGGCTTTGATCGCCTCGGCGGTCATCCCGCGTTCGGACTGCTGGTGGCTGATCAGGCAGGCGTTGATCGGGGCGAGCAACGCGTCGGCGAGGAAGCTCGCGTCCGCCTCGGGACGCACCTGGGCGAGCAGCGTCGCCAGGTGCGTGTGGTGGAGCTTGTACGGCCCGCTGAACCTGCCCTTGGGCGGCCCCGCCTCCAGCATCATGAACAGCTCCCGCTGCGACACCTTCCTGTCGATCAGCGCGTGCAGGAAGGCCCGGACCCGCTCGGCGGGTGGCGCGCCCGGCCCGATCGGCGGCGGGCCCGTCATGAACGCGGACTGGAACTCGCGCTCCTTGGCGTCGATGAGCGCGTAGATCAGCCCGGCGCGGTCGCCGAAGCGGCGGTAGACGGTGCCCACGCCGACGTTCGCCTCGCGGGCCACCTCATCCAGGGACAGGTGCTCCGCGCCGTGCGACGCGAGCATCCTGGCCGCCACCTCGATGATCTTCTGCCGGTTGCGTGCTGCGTCCGCGCGTTCGGCGGGAGGCTGCCCGGCGATCGGCAGTTCACGAGTCATCGCTGCATCATAGTCCTTGTAACCGGAGAGGTCTCCGATTAGCCTATGGATCCGGAGAGATTTCCGCTTATGGGAGGCGCAGCATGCCGTCGGAGTTCAACCAGAAGATCATCGAGGAGTTCCGCGCGAACGGCGGCCAGGTCGGCGGTCACTTCCAGGGCTCCTCCCTGGTGCTGCTGTCCACGACCGGCGCCAGGAGCGGCAAGCGCGTCACGACACCGGTGATGTACCTGCGCGACGGCGACAGGATCGTGATCATCGCCTCCAACGCGGGCGCCGACAACCACCCCGCCTGGTACCACAACCTGCTGGCCAACCCGGACGCCACGGTCGAGCTCGGCACCGAGACCTTCGAGGCCGCGTCCGAGCTGATCGAGGGTGCGGAGCGGGACCGCCTCTACGCGGAGATGGTCGCCATCGCGCCCACCTTCGCCGACTACGAGGCGAAGACCACGCGCCGCATCCCGGTGGTGGGGCTGCGCCGCGCATCCTGAGGCGCAGCCGCACTGTGCGCCGTGCGTCCTGAGGCGCGCATCCTGAGCGCGCCACCTCCAGGCTCCACGCGCTCCACCCCGTCGCATGTCCCGGTCCAGGTGCTCCAGCCGGTCGCACGTCCGGGTCAAGCGCTCCCGCCGGTCGCATGTCCCGGGTCAAGCGCTCCCGTCGGTCGCACGTCCGGTCCACGCGCTCCAGCCGGTCGGACGTCCGGGTCAAGCGCCCCCGCCGGGTGCACGTCCCGGTCCACGCCCGTGGCACCGGCGCCTTCCCCTGCACGCTCGCCATGTCCCACCAGGACAAGGCGCCGTCAGACCCCCGCGCCCGCACCGTCGCCGCGTGGGAACGGCAGCGCCTAGAAGGGGCGGTCGTCGTCCTGCGGGGTGGGCTCGGCCCGGCGCGCCATGGCGGCGGCCAGCTTCACCCGGGCGCCCTGCAGCCACTCCTCGCAGATGGCCGCCAGCTTCTCGCCGCGCTCCCACAGCTCGATCGACTGCTCCAGGGTGAGGCCGCCGGTCTCCAGGCGGCGCACTACCTCGGTCAGCTCCTCGCGGGCCTGCTCGTAGGACGGCGTCTCGTTGTTTGCCACCGCACCACCCTAGGCCGATCGCCCGACAGAATCGCCCCCGACCGCGTCCGCCGCGTCGGCGTCCCTGACAGAATCGCCTTCGACCGCGTCCGCCACGTCGGCGTCCCTGACAGAATCGCCTTCGACCACGTCGGCCGCGTCGGCGTGCCCGTCAGAATCGCCCCCGACCGCGTCGGCGTGTCCGTCAGGCCGGAGGTCGCCGGCCGGGTCGGCGGTGACCGCGACCCGGCCGTCGGTGAGGCGGATGGTGAGCCGGTCGCCGGGCGAGACGTCCCGCGCCAGCCGTACGACGTCGCCCGACGGGTGTTGCACGATCGCGTAGCCCCGCTCCAGCGTCGCCGCGGGGGACAGCGACACCAGCCGGGCGCGCAGGTGGGCGAGGTCGTCGGTGGCCCGGTCGAGCGAACCGCCCATGACGCGCCTGGCCCGTTCGCGCAGCGCGTCGACCTGTTCGGCCCGCCGTTCGAGCTCCCTGACCGGGTCGGCGAGCGACGGACGGGACCGCACCGACGTCAGCCAGGACATCTCCCGGTCGAGCCAGCCGCCCACCACCCGCCGCCCGCGGTCGCGCAGCTGCCTGATCAGCGTGAGCTGCTCGCCGACGTCGGGCACCACCTTCTTGGCCGCGTCGGTGGGCGTGGACGCCCGGACGTCGGCGACCAGGTCGAGGAGCGGACTGTCCTGCTCGTGGCCGATGGCGCTGACGACGGGAGTTCGGCAGGCCGCCACGGAGCGCACCAGCGACTCGTCGGAGAACGGGAGCAGGTCCTCGAGCGATCCGCCGCCCCGGGCGATGACGATGACGTCGACCTCGGAGTCGGCGTCGAGCTTGCGCAGCGACTCGGTGACCTCGCCGACCGCGTACGGCCCCTGCACCGCCACCTGCTCCACCTTGAACCGCACGGCGGGCCACCTGCGCCGGGAGTTCTCGAGCACGTCGCGTTCGGCCGCCGAGTCGCGACCGCAGATCAGGCCGATGGTGCCGGGCAGGAACGGCAGGCGGCGCTTGCGTTCGGCGCCGAACAGCCCCTCGGCGGCCAGCAGCTGGCGCAGCCGTTCGAGCCTGGCCAGCAGCTCGCCGACGCCGACCGGGCGGATCTCCAGCGCGGTGAAGGCGAACGAGCCGCGGTTGACCCAGAAGTCGGGCTTGACGTTGACCACGACCCGAGCCCCGTCGGCTGGACGGGGCATCGCGGCCTCATAGACCCCTCGCGGGCAGGTCACCCTGGCCGAGACGTTGGCGACGGGGTCGCGCAGCGTCATGAACACCGTGCCGCCCCTCGCGGTCAGCTCGGTGATCTGACCCTCCACCCACACCGTGCCGAGCTTGCCGATCCATCCCGCGACCATCTGGAGGACCGTGCGGACCGGCAGCGGCTGCTCCGGTGTGGTTTTCGCGCTCATGACAACGAAGGCTACGGGGCGCGACCGACTATTCGGCGGCCTGCAGCTTGGTCAGGCGGTTCTCGTACATGCGCACGACGTCCGGGCGGGCGGTGGTGGCCTTCTCGTAGGCGAGCAGCTCCTCGATCTGGGTGACGGACTTGCCGCGCATCCTGGCCCGCAGCGAGGCGACGCTGAGGTCGGCGTACCCGGCCAGCGGCTCGACCGGCACGCTCGCCTCCGCGGTGGCCGTGGTGGCGGCCGCGGCCTTCGCCAGCTCGCCGTCGGCCTCCTCGACGCTCACCGGCTGTACGGCAGGCGCGGCGGCCTCGGGCTCGGCGGTGTCGGGCTCGGCGGCGGGCTTGGCGGCCTCGGACTTGGCGGTGTCGGGCTTGGCGGCCTTGGGCTCGGCGGTGTCAGGCTCGGCGACGGCCGTCGCGACAGGCTCGGCCACCGGCTGCCGGGCGGTCGGCTCCTCGGCAACCGGCTGCTCGGTAACCGGCTGCTCGGCCACGGCCGGGGCGGCCTGCTCGGTGGTCGTCGCCGAAGCGGCCTGGGGCCCGGCTGTCTTTCCTGCGGGCTCGGGCTCGGCGGTCCTGGCAGCGGGCTCGGGCTCGGCGGGCTTTGCGGTGGGCTCGGCGGTCTTGACGGCGGTGCCGTTCGCCGACTCCTCCTTCGCGGGGGTGAAGATGACCGGCTCGGGCCGTTCCGCCGCCTTCTCCTTGCGCGGGGCGAAGATGACGGGCTCCCTGCGGGCCGGCTTCTCCTCGTCCTCGACGCCGGACGCCGGCTGATCCGCCACCGGAGAACGCTCGCTCTCGTCGTCCTCCTTGTTGCTCCCCAGCCCCTTGACGGCGTTCTTCACGCGGTCGGCGAGCAGCAGCGCCTGGCCCGCGGCGCTGAGCGTGGTCTGGATGACGAAGAGCGGCAGCTCCTTGGCCTTCTCCTTGAGCTCTTCGCGATTGGTGACAGTTTTAGCGATGTTGCGGACAACGTCACTGAGAGACATGCCGGCTCCCTGGGAGGTCTGTTGTGGTGGGCCAGTCTGGCAAACTCCCGCGCGCGGCGTGACACGGGCGGCCGGGTGGCCTCTTCCACGTAGCATAGGAACATGGAGCCAAAGACCCCCGCCCGACGTGTACTCGTAGCCAAACCGCGCGGTTACTGCGCCGGTGTGGACCGTGCGGTCGAGGCGGTCGAGAAGGCCCTCGAGCAGTACGGCGCCCCTGTCTACGTCCGCAAGCAGATCGTGCACAACACCCACGTCGTCAAGACGCTCGAGGAACGTGGCGCGATCTTCGTCGAGGAGACGGCCGAGGTCCCCGAGGGCGAGATCGTGGTCTTCTCCGCCCACGGCGTCTCCCCGATGGTCCACGCCGAGGCCGAGCAGCGGCGCCTGCGCACCGTCGACGCCACCTGCCCGCTCGTCACCAAGGTCCACAACGAGGCCAAGCGGTTCGCCGGCCAGGACTACGACATCCTGCTCATCGGGCACGAAGGCCACGAAGAGGTCGAGGGCACCGCCGGTGAGGCGCCCGACCACATCCAGCTCGTCGACGGCCTCGACTCCGTCGACCGGATCCAGGTGAAGGACCCGAGCAAGCTGGTGTGGCTCTCCCAGACGACCCTCTCGGTGGACGAGACGATCGAGACGGTCACCAAGCTCAAGGAGCGCTTCCCGACCCTGATCGACCCGCCGAGCGACGACATCTGCTACGCCACCCAGAACCGCCAGGTCGCGGTGAAGGAGATCGCGGCGCAGGCGCAGCTGGTCATCGTGGTCGGCTCCGACAACTCCTCCAACTCCAAGCGCCTGGTCGAGGTGGCCAAGGGGGCCGGCGCGGCGTCGTACCTGGTCGACAACGCCTCCTTCATCCAGGACGCGTGGCTCGACGGGGTCAGCACGGTCGGTGTGACCAGCGGCGCCTCGGTGCCCGAGGAGCTGGTCGACGGGGTGCTGGCGTACCTGGCGGTGCACGGGTTCGCCGACGTCGACGAGGTCGAGTCGGTGAAGGAGAGCATGCGCTTCGCCCTGCCGCACGAGCTCCGCAAGGACCTGCGGGCCGGCTGATCCCGGCCTGCCCGGTACCGGTTAACGGGAAGGGCCCCGCGGTTGTCCGCGGGGCCCTTCCCGTGCTCGGTGAAGGAGCGAGGCAGCCGTGAGCCGGGGGCGGTCAGTCCTCGGGGGAGCGCGGCGTGCCGTACACGCGGGGCTCGAAGTAGCCCTCTGGCTCCGGCACGAAGCTCTGGTCCTTGGGCTGCCGGGGACGGGGCACGTCCACGCCCGCCCGCAGCTCCTCCCGCAGTTCCCTGACGTTGCCCGGCAGCCCCCGCTTCAGCGCGATCCCGAGCACCAGCGCCGACCCCGCGAACAGCCATGGGGCGCCCGCCGACAGCGACGTGAACAGCCCCAGGGCGAGCGCCTGCACCAGCGAGCCGTTGCCGAGCGCCCGGCCCAGCTCGACGATCAGGGTGGCGCCGAAGAACACCATCGGTGGCGTGACCACCAGCGACAGCAGCTCGCGCGGGTTGACCAGGATGACGCTGACCAGGCACGAGCCGATGAACGTGAGCCCGACCACGATCGGCAGGTCGAGCAGCGCGGCCAGGACGTATCCCGCCAGCGTGCCGATGAGGACGAGCGCGATGGCGCCGCGGGCGGTCAGCCTGACGGCCGAACGCGTGCCTTTGTCACTCATGAGCCCGCCCCCTTTACCGGCGACCTACCATCATCGTGCTTCAGGACAGGTCGCCAGCCAACTTACCGTTCGCGTGCGGGATCAGAGACGAGGTTTCCAGCAGTTCGGGGGAGGCCAGCGGCCGCGGGAGGCCTTCCAGCATGTCGGGGGAGCCGAGCTCGCCGTCCACGACGCCCAGATCGTGCAGTTTGCGAGCGGTGACCAGAACCCTGGTCTCCAGCGAGCCGACCGTCTTGTTGTAGCTCTCGACGGCCCTGCTGAGCGCCTTGCCGAGCGACTCGACGTTGCGGCCGAGCGACGACAGCCGCTCGTACAGCTCCTTGCCGAGCTCGAAGACGGCGCGGGCGTTCTCGCTGAGCGCCGCCTGCTGCCAGGCGTAGTGGGCGGTGCGGAGCATGGTGATCAGCGTGGTCGGGGTGGCGATGTGGACGCGCTTGGCCATCGCGTACTCCAGCAGCCCTGGGTCGCGTTCGAGGGCGGGGGCCAGGAACGCCTCGCCGGGGATGAACAGCACCACGAACTCGGGCGAGGGGTTGAACGACTGCCAGTAGGACTTGGCGGCCAGGCGGTCGATGTGCTCGCGGACGTGCCGGGCGTGGGCGTCGAGGCGGACACCGGCCAGTGACTCGTCGCCCGCCTCGGCCGCCTCCAGGTAGGCGGCGAGCGAGACCTTGGAGTCGACGATGATGTTCTTGCCGCCCGCCAGCCGTACGACCATGTCGGGGCGGTGGGCGCCCTCGACGACCTGCTCGTCGAAGTCGCAGAAGCGCTGCATCCCCGCGATCTCGGCCACCCTGCGCAGCTGCAGCTCGCCCCACCTGCCCCTGGCCTCGGGCCGCTGCAGCGCCCGGACCAGGGCGGTGGTCTGGGAGCGCAGCTGTTCGTTGCTCTGCCGGACGAACTCCATCTGCTGGGTCAGCTCGGCGCGGGCGGCGCGCTGGCCGGACTCGGTGTCGCGCAGCTGCGTCTCCACCCGCCCCAGGAGGTCCTTGAGCGGCTCGACCAGGTGCTCGACCGCCTGCCTGCGCTGGTCGAGGTCGCCGGCCGCCTCGGCGCGGCTGGCGGCCAGGCGGGTCTCGGCCAGTTCGAGGAAGCGGATGTTGTTGACGTCGAGCGCGCGCGTCGACAGCGCCTGGAACCGCTCGCTCAGCTGCTCCTCGACGTAGACGAGCTTGTCGGCGGCGGCCTTGGCGCGGGCGTCCGCCTCCGCCACCCGTACGGCGGCGCGGGTCCTCGCCAGCAAGAAGCCGACCGCCAGTCCGAGTGCCAGGCCGATGAGCAGCGATGCGACGTCCATTGTCGGCATCTTTCCAGGGGGCGACCGCTCCGGCGCGCTCGACACGCCTTCCGCATTCCGCTTGTGCGGACGCGCCATCGTCACCGACAGTACCCATATGATTACCGGTTCGAAGATGACGGTCGCGCTCGCGGCCACGGCCGTCGTGGCGGCGCTCGTGGCCGCGGCGGCGGGAGCGGTCATCGCCGGCCGCGTCGGCGACGCCGGGCGCCCCGCGCCGCCGGGCTCGCCGGCGCGGGGCACGCTGGTATGGACACCGGGCGCCTGCGTGAGCAAGACCGGGGTCAGGTTCGACCTCACCGCCTGCAACGGCGGCCATGCCGAGGTGCTGGCCATGGAGGCCGATCCGCGGCGCTGCCCCCTCGACACCGACGAGATCGCCCGCGTCGACGGCGGCAGGATCGCATGCCTGCAGTACTTCCTGGAGCCCCACCCGGGCGCGGGCGGCGCCGGCGGCGGACTGCTGCGGGCCGGTGACTGCCTCGACCGCGAGGGCCGCGAGCTGCCCTGCGCCACCCCCGGCTGGTACGGCAGGGCGGTGGCCGTCGTCGCGCGCATGGACCACTGCCCGCGCGGTACGGCCGACGCGCTCGCGATGGAGGGCCAGGCGGTGTGCCTGGCCCCCGGCGGCAAGGTGCTGGCCGAGGGCGCCTGCGTCGACGAGGAGGTGCGCAAGGTCGGCTGCGGGTCGGGGCGGGCGTGGGCCCGCGTGACCGCCTTCGGCAGGTCGGGTGGCGACTGCCCGGTGGGCTCGGATCGTTACGTCACGGCTCGCGGGGCGTATCGGCCGGTGACCTGCCTGCGTCTGATGGCCGGGTAAACTCCGTCCACGTGAGCCTCAGCATCGGCATCGTCGGCCTGCCAAACGTCGGCAAGTCCACCCTGTTCAACGCCCTGACCAAGAGCGCCAACGCGCTCGCGGCCAACTACCCGTTCGCCACGATCGAGCCGAACGTGGGCATCGTGGGCGTGCCCGACGACCGCCTGGCCACCCTGGCCGAGATCTTCGGCTCCGCCAGGATCCTGCCGGCCAAGGTGGAGTTCGTCGACATCGCGGGCCTGGTGCGGGGCGCGTCCGAGGGGCAGGGCAGGGGCAACCAGTTCCTGGCCAACATCCGCGACACCGACGCCATCTGCCAGGTCATCCGGGTCTTCACCGACCCCGACGTGACGCACGTCGACGGCGAGATCTCGCCCAAGCGCGACATCGAGACGATCAACACCGAGCTCATCATGGCCGACCTGCAGACGGTCGAGAAGGCCATCCCGCGCCTGCAGAAGGAGGCGCGCACCAACAAGGACAAGAAGGCCGCGCTCGAGGCCGCCGAGGCCGCGCTGAAGGTCCTGGAGACCGGCAAGACGATCTTCGAGAGCGGGCTCGACCGCGCCGAGGTGCGCGACCTCCACCTGCTGACGGCCAAGCCGTTCCTCTACGTCTTCAACCTCGACGCCGACGAGCTCGTCGACACCGCGCTCAGGCAGCAGCTGTCGGAGCTGGTGGCGCCCGCCGAGGCGGTGTTCCTCGACGCCAAGATCGAGTCGGAGCTCGTGGAGCTGCCCGAGGAGGAGGCGCTGGAGCTGCTGCAGTCGGTGGGCCAGGAGGAGTCGGGGCTGTCGCAGCTGGCCAGGGTCGGGTTCGAGACGCTGGGGCTGCAGACCTACCTCACGGCGGGGCCCAAGGAGACCCGGGCGTGGACGATCCGCAAGGGCGCCACGGCTCCGGAGGCCGCCGGCGTCATCCACACCGACTTCCAGCGCGGGTTCATCAAGGCCGAGGTCGTCTCCTTCGAGGACCTGGTCGCGTCGGGGTCCATCGCGAACGCCAGGTCGGCGGGCAAGGCGCGCATCGAGGGCAAGGACTACGTGATGCGCGACGGCGACGTGGTGGAGTTCCGCTTCAACGTGTGATCCGTCCCGGTGCGACCGGAGGCCGGGAGAAGCCCCAACTGGGGACGAGTTCCACGGCCTCGGTGAAACCGGGACAGTATGGGGCGTCAACCCCTTCCAACCCTGGCGCGTCGAATCGTCACGGCGATCACGCTGACTCGGGAGGACAGATCATGATTCGTCGCATACTCGGGAACCGGCGCCCCGCGACGCCCTCGCTGGCGAGCATCAGCCTGGAGGAGGAGCTCGCCCTGCTCCGGGTCGAGCTGATGTACGGCCTGCGTGTCAACAGGGAGGCCTACCTCCGCAGGAAGATGGAGGAGCGGGAGGAGGTCGTGCGCCGGATGCACCACCGCGACGCCCAGGCCATGCTCGCCGACCTGCGCGGCCGGCTCGAGAGGGTCAAGCCGCAGAACGACGCGCCGAGAGTGATCGATCTGCGAACTCGCCGCCACCTGCGTCCGGTCGACGGCCCCGAGACGGCCTGATCACCCCCGCTGACCAGCGCTCCTGTCCCCGAACGGGCAGCCGCATATACCAAATGTGTGGTTCGAGACAGTGCCTATGCCCTTTGGACAGCAATCCCTGGCCGTCCGGTAATGCAGGCCACCTGTCTGGCCTGGTCACACGCCAATTCCACAGGAATGGGACAGGAACCGGCACTCCGTCCTGTCATGCCCACTCGGTTTGCCCACACGCGGCGATGCCTGCAGCATAGGCGTGGCTTTCCTGGAACAATTGGCGGGACTCGATAGGGTGACTGCTTCGCCACGGATGATGCGACATCGCGCCAGCCGGGGGGATCGGCGCGAGCGGAGGCGTGATGGCTCGTAGGTCAACTGTCCACGGTCCTCGGATCGCTGGCGACCCCGAGCTTTCGGCATACCCGGACTTCGACCAACCCCCCGCGGGCGGCAGACGGGCGGGCAAGCGCGGCGGCTGGTCAGGTGGCGGCGGACGCTGGCTCGTCTGGACCGGCCGCGCCATTCTCTGGGCGCTTATTGTGGTTATTGTGGTCAACGGGGTTCGTGCACCATTTGAGCGATTCACTCAGCCGAGCACTCCAGCGGCGAATGTCCCCTCGCCGACGGGCCGGGCATTTCCCGCCGAGCGCGCCTCGGCGTTCGCCACCCAGTTCGCCAGCATCTATCTGAATATGAAGTCCGAGGAGCTCGACCAGCGCAGCAGGCAGCTCGCGCCGTACCTGCCGAGCACCGACGACCCGCAGTGGGGCTGGGACGGCTACGGCCGCATGTTCGCCGCCAACCTGCAGCCCTTCGGGGTGGAGACCGTCGACGCCGACAACGCGGTCGTCACGCTGACCTTCCAGTCGGGCGCCCGCCGCTTCCTGCTGTCGGTGCCCGTCTACCACTCGGGCGGCCGGTTCGTGGTCTCGGGCCGTCCCGCGCTGCTGCCCGCTCCCGGGGCCGCGGAGCTGCCCCAGGTGGCCCAGCCGGAGGGTGACGAGGCGGCGGAGGCCGAGCTGCGACCGCAGCTGCAGGGCTTCTTCAAGGCGTACGCCGACGGCAGCTCCGACCTGTCCCGCTACCTGGTCGCGGGCAAGGGCCTGCCGAGTTTCGGAGGGGCCCTCTCCTTCGTCGAGCTCAAGAGTGTCGTGGTGCCTGTGGGGGGTGCCACCCGAGAGATCCAGGCGGTCGTGGTGTGGGGCGTGCCGACCGGCGCCACCCCCTCGGCCACGCCGGGCGCGGCCGAGGCCGGTGTGTCCGGCGGCCGCCTCGAGCAGGCCTACCGCCTCACGGTCGAGAAGCAGGGCGACAAGTGGTACGTCGAAGACATCCGCGGCGCCGGTCGGGCCGTTGGATAGACGCACGGCCACGCCGCTGATCGATACCCCCCGGGAGGACCAAGAGTGAAAACCATCATCCTGCACCTGATCGAACTGGCGACGCCGTCACCCGCCCCGACCGGTCCCGACACCGCCGGGCTCGCCAACATGCTGCGCGGCTTCTTCGCCCCGCTCTTCCTCGTCGTCGTCTCGATCGTCGCGCTGTTCTTCCTCTTCACCCGCGAGATCACGAGATTCGTACAGTTCCTGATTCTGGCCGTGGCGATCGGCGTGATCTTCTACGTTCCCAACATCATCGAAGTCACGGCCAAGGCGATCGCGGGGGCTCTCGGCATCAAGTGAGCACCGCTCCCTGGCGATATCGGCAGGGTTGAGACCGCGCCCGCGCGGTCATGGAACGAAGGGCAGCGGCGGCTGCCAGCGAGGGCGGAGAGGAGGACCGCGTGGACCTGCCTACCTACACGAACATCTGGCGCATCGAGAAGCGGCTCTACAAGCTGTACGACCTTCGGCTGCCCATGCCGCTCCCCATCGTCTGGATCGGCGTGTTCGCCGGCGTGCTCGCCCCGTGGTCCCTGCTGCTCTGGCTGGTCGGCATCGGCTTCGAGGCGCCGTGGCACGTGCTCTACCTCGTGCCGCCGGGCATCGTGACGTGGCTGTCCACCCGCCCCGTCATCGAGAGCAAGCGGCTCACCGAACTCCTGCAGTCCCAGCTGCGCTACATGGGCGAGCCGCGCTCGTGGTGCCGCCTCATCCCCACCGCCGAGCCCGAGAGCGTCACCTTCTCCGGCAGGGTCTGGCGCGCCGCCCCCGCTCCCGTCCGCGTCAAGGCCAAGGCGAAGGCCGGCGCGCACAAGCGCCGCGCCGTCCCCGCCGCGGTCAAGGCCCGCCAGGTACGGCCCGCCGTCGCGGCGGCCGCCGCCGCGGCCACCCACGCTCCCGTCGCCCCGCCCGCCGCGGCCACCCACGCGTCTGTCGCCCCGCCCGCCGCGGCCCGGCCCGCCTGGGGCGGCGCCACGGGCCGCCGCCAGGGCGTCGCCCCCGCCCTGCCCTCCGCCGACGTCGAGTCGCCGTTCCCGCCCGACACCCCGGTACGGCACGCGGAACCGGCCCGGGTGGCCGACGAGATCGCGGTGGCGGCTCCGGCGGCCGGTGTGGCGACGCCGGACGACGGCCTGGCCGTCGAGGGCGCCGCGCTCCCGCACATCGGTGAGGTGTCGGAGACCGGAGCGCCCGTCGCCCAGGACGACGACGCGCACGTCGACGCCACCCACGGACCCGGGAAGCACACCGAGGGTCATGCCGGTGACGGGTTCGCGGTCCGGGCCGTTGGCGGTCGTGCCGGTGACGGGTTCGAGCCGCGGGCCGGGGGTCATGCCGGTGTTGGACCCGGGACACATGCTGAGAGTCGTGCCGGTGACGGGTTCGAGACGAACGTCGAAGGTCGTGCCGGTGACGGGTCCGCGGCCCAGGCCGGTGGTGGTCGTGCCGGTGACGGGTCCGAGGCGCAGGCCGGGGTGTCGCCGGTCCGGTGGGGGTCCAGGATCGAGCCCGGTCCCGCCGAGGCGCCCGCCCAGACGCCCGCCGCGCCCGCCAAGCCCATCGGCGCCGAGGCGCTGCGCCGGCTGCGTCGGCTGGCGGCCACGGCGGACGCCCCCGACCAGCCGTCCCGCCCCGAGCCCGCCCCCACCCAGACCTCGGTCACCCGTGCCGGGACCGCTCGCCACGAGTCCAAGGCGCCCCGGCCCCAGGCCGCCCGGCCGGAGCTCGAGGTGACCCCGGATGCGGCCGCGCCCGTGACGGCGGCCGCCAGGGGCGAGGAGAGCCCGGCCGAGGAGAACCAGGCCGAGGGCGTCCCCGTCGTCGAGGCCGCGTTGCCCGAGCTTCCGCCCGCCCAGGAGACCACCGCCGACAAGTCCGACCCCGCCGAGCAGGGCACCGGCCGCCACAGCGCGGACAAGCAGGGCACCGGCAAGCAGGGCACCGGCAAGCAGGGCACCGGCAAGCAGGGCACCGGCAAGCAGGGCGCCGGCAAGCAGAGTGCCGACAAGCAGAGCGCCGACAAGCAGAGCGCCGACAAGCAGAGCGCCGGCGAGCGCGGCGCCGACAGGCAGGGCGCCGACGAGCAGACCACTGCCAAGCAGGGCGTCGCCGAGCAGGGCACCGCCAAGCACGGCGCCGGCGAGCAGGTCGAGGACCAGGCCAGAGACCAGCACCGCAAGGGCCAGCCCCCGCTGACCACCGCCGTCGTGTTCCAGGGCCAGGTCAGGCCGACCATCCCCTCGATCGTCCCTGGCACGCGCCCGCCCCAGCCTCCTGCCCAGTCCGGCCGGCAGGCCCAGTCGCCGCCCCCCATGAAGCCCTCCACGAAGCCCTCCACGAAGCCCTCCATGAAGTCCCCCGTGACGCCCCCCGTGACGCCCGCCGAACGCCGCCCGAACCCGCAGCCCACACCGGCCGCCCAGAGCGCCCCGCCGCTCAACATCAGGGCCGTCCAGGCGCCGACCACACCGGGCGGGGCCGTCCCCGGACGGCGTGACGAGCCGCGCGTGCGCAGGGTCGAGTCGGTCGTCGGCCGCGACTCCTCCGGCGGGTGGCGCAGGCTCGCCCAGGTGGTGGTCGGCGGTGGCGGCAGCCGTACGGACGGGTCGGAGATCGACGAGGCGCGGACGCGCGCGGTGTTCGGCGGCGGCAGGAGGATCGTGGTGCTCGGCTGCACGGGCGGCGCGGGCCAGAGCACGACCGCGCTGATGCTCGGCCACACCTTGGCCCAGTACCGCGACGACCGGGTGCTCGCGGTCGACGCCAGCACCGGCGGCAGCACGCTGACCAGCCGCATCAAGGCCGAGTCGCCCGAGACGCTGACCAGCCTGCTGTCGGGGCTCGACCAGGTCAACGGCTATCTCGGCATGCGCGCGTTCACCACCCGCACGGGCAGCGGCCTGGAGGTCGTGGCGGCCGACACCGACAGCGGCGCCGAACAGCGACTCGCCGACCGCACGCTCTACTCCGACCACCGGCTCGGCCAGGCGATGCACCTGTTCGACCACCACTACAAGCTGACCGTTCTGGACCCGGCGCCCTCGCTGGCGGCCCGCGTCCTGCCGTACGCCGACCAGCTGGTGCTCGTCGTCCCCGCCAGCGAGGACGCGGCTGAGGCGGTGGCGATGACGTTCGAGTGGCTCGACGGCCACGGCTGTGCCGACCTGCGCAGGCGCGCGGTCATGGTGGTCAACGGGGTGAGCCGCCGCAGCATGGTGGACGTGGAGCAGGCCGAGGCGGTGGCGCGCGGGAGGTGCCGGGCCATCGTCAGGGTGCCGTGGGAGGACGACCTGGCGCAGAGCCGTACCGAACCGGTGGAGCCAGAACAGCTACGACAGGCGGGACGGCGGGCCTACCTCGCTCTCGCCGGGGTCGTGATCGCGGGTTTCGCGTCAGCACAGAGCACCCGTTCCAGCGAGGAGGAACTGGCCCAGTGACCCCCAGGGCACCCAACGAGGAGCGTGCCAGGTCGGCTGCCATCGCATCCGGACACCGGCACGACGGAGGTATGGCGGTCTGATGAGCACGCTTCTTGCCGGTCAGCGGGGCTCATGCGCGGAGGGGGCGGCATGAGCAGGGCGACTCGGGCGCACCAGCGTCTGGCGGTCCGATACTTCGACGACCGCATCCTGCTCACCGAGGGCTCCGCGTGGGCCTACTTCCGGTTGCCGACGGTCAGCTACGAGTTCGTCACTCCGGAGGAGCGGGAGGCGCTGGCCACCAACATCACGATCGCGCTGGCGGCGATCCGCATGCCGGACGCCGAGGTGCATCTCAGGGTCGCGCACCGCACCTATCCCGCGGCCGAGTGGGCGATGGCGCTGAACGGCACCTCCGACGAGGGCCCCGGCTGGCGCGACTACCTGGAGGAGATGTACCGGCACGTCTGGGCGAAGGACTTCTGGTCGAAGGAGGTCTACCTCGGCGTACGGCTCGGCCCGCGCGGCCGCCAGCTCGGCGCGGGCGTGCTGGCGCAGCTGTTCGGGTTCTACCAGCGCAGCGAGAAGGCGCTCGGGCTCGAGGACGACCACGTGCCCGACGGCGAGCTAGCCCGCTGGACCGAGCAGGCCGAACGGCTCGGCCGGGCGTTGGCCTCCAGCGCCCTCTACGCCCGCCACGCGACCTCGGGCGAGGTGGCGTGGCTGTTCAGGCACGCGGCGACCGCCTCGCTCGGCGACCCGCCGGCCAGCGCGAGCCCGAAGCGGCGCTGGGGCAGAGGCGAGATCGAGTCGCTGGTCGAGGGGCAGATCCACAACGGCAGGTCGTTCCTGCGCATCGCGCAGCCGCAGGGCGACTCCTACGTGGCGCACCTGTCGTTCGCCCGCTTCCCCGACCTGATGCCCTTCCCGGACGGCGAGCCGTGGATGCACTTCGCCGACCAGCTGCCCTTCCCCGTGGAGATCTCCAGCCGGATGCGGCTGATCCCGCCGGTCAAGGCGTCCAAGGACGTCGCCCGCAAGCTCGCCCACGCCCGCGACATGGACATCCACATCCGTGAGGCCGGCGCGGAGGCGCCGATCGCGCTGGCCGAGCAGATCGACGCGGCCCGCATGCTGGAGCACGGCATCACGAAGGAACGCCTGCCCTTCGTCTACGGCTGGCACCGGCTGATCGTGAGCGCCCCGACCGAGGAGATCTGCCTGCAGCGTGTCGAGGCGGTCGTCGAGCACTACCGCGACATGGGCATCGACATCGTCAACTCCACGGGCGACCAGTTCTCGCTGTTCTGCGAGGCGCTGCCGGGGGAGAAGGTGACGGTCAACGCCTACGCCCAGCGCCAGCCGCTGCGCACGATCGCCGGTGGCATGGCGACCGCGACCGTCGACCTGGGCGACCGGATCGAGACCGAGGCCGGCTGGCACGGCCCGTACATCGGCGAGACGGTGGGCCGCGCCCGCAGCATCGTCCACTTCGACCCGCTGGTGGCCGCCGCCCGCAACCGGCCGACGGCCATCGCGATCACCGGCGAGCCCGGCGGCGGCAAGACGACACTGGCGCTGCTGATGATCTACCAGATGGCGCTGCGCGGGGTCACCGTCGCGGTGATCGACCCCAAGGGCGACGCCGAGTCGCTGGTACGGCTGCTGCAGAAGCGCGAGCGCAAGGCCCGCATCATCCCGCTGGGGTCGGCCGCGCCCGGCCTGCTCGACCCGTTCTCGTTCGGCGACGACATCGCGGCCAAGAAGACCATGGCCACGGAGACGCTGCGGCTGCTGCTGCCGCGCATGTCGGAGGAGCGAGAGTCGGCGATGATCCAGGCGGTGGCGGCCGTCTCCAACGCGCCCGACCCCTCGCTGGGCAAGGTGGTCGACTTCCTGGAGCAGGCCGGCGACGCGGCGTCGAAGAACCTCGGCGCCGTGCTGCGCTCGATGTCGGAGATGCACCTGGCGAGGCTGTGCTTCGACGCCTCCGGCGGGGAGCAGATCGACAGCGAGGGCTGGACGACCGTCTTCACGCTCGGCGGCCTCACCCTGCCTGACGCCACCACGGCGCGCGACGACTACTCCTACGAGCAACGCCTGTCGGTGGCGCTGCTCTACCTGGTCTCGCAGTTCGCCCGCAGGTTGATGAACGGCCTCGACCGGCGCGCGCCCAAGGCCATCTTCCTCGACGAGGCGTGGGCGATCACCTCCACGCCCGAGGGCGCCAAGCTGGTGCCCGAGGTCAGCCGGATGGGCCGCTCCCGCAACACCGCGCTCGTCCTGGTCTCGCAGAACGCGGGCGACCTGCTCAACGAGCAGGTGACCAACTGTCTCTCGTCGGTCTTCGCCTTCCGCTCCACCGAACGGGTGGAGGTCGGCCACGTCATGGCGCTGCTCGGCGTGGAGGCCTCGGAGGAGCACAAGGCCGTGCTGCGGTCGCTGGGCAACGGGGAATGCATTTTCCGTGACCTCGATGGCAGAGCGGGCCGCATCGGCGTAGACCTGATCTCCGACGAGCTGCTCAGGTGGCTCGACACGAACCCGACGCACGACAAACCCGGGGAGAACGTGCATGATCAGATTCGCGGGGGAGTGACCGGAGCCCAGGAGGTACGTTCATGAAGGGCCGACTAGGTCGGCGGCTGACGTTGGCGCTGGTGCTGCTCATCGGCATCGTCGCGCTGCCCATCGCCCTGCCCTCGGGCACGGCGGCCGCCGCCGCTCCGTTCTGTGACCTTTCACCCGACCTCGCCCCGCAGCTCGTCGACAGCGGTGTCGACGGCCTGCTGCAACCGCCGCCGCCGGAGGGTACGGCGGCGGCGCCGCAGGCGACGACCAACTACGCCCGTTACGGCATGGCCGGCCTGTTCTGGCACACCGACGGGCTCGGCTGCAGCGACGTCGCGGCCGTGCTCGGCAACACGTGGGCGAACATGATCTTCGACTGGGCCAAGGCCGTGGACCGGTTGACGATCACCACCTACCAGGCCGCGGCCACTGAGGGCCCGCTGCAGTCGATCAAGGACGTGGTCGACGACATCGTGGAGAACCTCGCCGCCGCGATGTACTGGCCCTTCCTGCAGCCGATCATCATCCTGGCCGCCATCTGGCTGGCCTGGTACGGACTGTTCAGGCGCAGGGCGTCGGTCACCACCGAGGCCGTCGTCTGGATGGTCATCGCGGTCACCGCGGCCGTGTGGTTCTTCAGCCGTCCCGGCGACTTCACCGGGCTCGGCAAGATCGTCACGGACAAGACCACCGAGGTGGTCAACCAGGCCTTCTCCGGGCTGCCGGGCGCGGGCGGGACCTCGTGCCTGCCGGCCAAGGGCGCGCAGGGCGACAAGCCGGTCGAGGGCGGCTACGCCAGGACCGGCGTGCCGAGCGTCGACCAGAACGCCGACGCGCTGTGGTCCACGCTGGTGTGCAGGCCGTGGCTGGTCGGCCAGTTCGGCACCTCCGACCCGAACGCGCCCGTCATCCGCGACTTCGGCGCCAAGCTCCTCGACATCCAGGCGATCGACAAACAGGAACAGGCGGGCCAGCCGCCCAGCAGCACCGCCCACCAGGCGGCCTACAACGAGATCGCCGAACCGCTGCGCACCACGCCCATCTACTTCCTGTTCCAGGGCAAGGACTGGAGCGGCAGGCTCGGCATCGCCATCGGCGCGCTGCTGGCCGCGCTCATCGCCGGGCTCCTGATCTTCCTGGTGGCCGTCTCGCTGCTGGTGCTCAAGGTCGGCTTCCTGCTGTTGCTGATCCTGGGGCCGGTCTTCCTGCTCATCGGCGTCCATCCGGGCAGCGGCCGGATCATCGCGATGCGCTGGGTCGAGATGCTGATCGGCATGCTGCTCAGACAGGCCGTGCTGGCGCTGGTGCTCGGGGTGCTGGTGTACGGCTACGCGCTGATCATGGCCACGGCGCTGCCGTGGGGCATCCAGATCCTGTTCATGGCGCTGCTGACGATCGCGGTGTTCTTCTACCGGCGACCGTTCCAGCACCTGTTCGCCTCGATGAGCGGCCACACGCTCACCACCAGGATGCTCGGCGAGGCCGCCTCCGCGCCGACCCTGGAGCGCGCCGCCAACGTGCTGCCGCCCGTCGCCATCACCAAGGCCGGACGCTGGGGCCTGCGCAAGGCCGAACCGTTGATCCAGGCGGCCGCCGCGGGCAGTACCGCGGGGGCCACGGCCGTGGGCGCGGCCGTCGCCCAGGGCAGGGTCAGGGGCGAGGAGGGCGCGGCGGCCAACGCGCAGGCCGGCACCAGGGTGCCGGCGCCGCTGGCCACCGACGCCGAAGGCAAGGCGGGCGCCAGGCCCGCCGCCGCGCAGCGCACCGGCGCGGCACCCCCGCTCAACCTCGGCTCGGGCGGCCGCGCCACCCCGCCCACCCGCACAGGCACCGGCGGCGTCTCGTCCGCCCTGTCCGCCGGCGCCGGATCCGGCACCGGATCCGGCGCCGGATCCGGCGCGGCGACCTCCGGCGGGTCCAGGACCGGCGGCTCCCGCGGATCGGGCTGGTTCGGCAGCAGGTCGGGCGGCGGCTGGGCCGCCACGGGCGGCTCCAGCGGTACGGCAGGCGGCTCACGCTCGGGCCGCGGCGTCCGCTCGTCCGGTGGGCTGTTCGGCGGCGGCTCGGGCTCGTCCTCTTCGCGTGGCTCGTCGGGCTCGCGCGGCTCGTCCTCGTCGCGCGGGTCGTCGGGCTCGCCGGCCGGGCGCGGCCCGATCGGCTCGTCCGGTGGCGGTCGTCCGGCCGAGGCCCCGCAGGCCCGTTCGGCTGAGCCGCCGCCGCTGTGGCTGCCCAGCCGTAAGAGCGAGGGCAGGAGCGACGAGCCGCCCGTGCCGTTCTGGCTGCGACCCAACAGCTCCGACAAGGATTGACGATGGCACAGCTGGGTGACAGGAGAGGGCTGGCCTTCGCCGCGATCGTGCTGGTGCTGGCGGCGGTCGGGCTCTTCGTCACGATGTGGCCCGCCTCGGACGAGCCCGTGCCCGCCGCCGGTCAGGAGGCGGCGGGCCGTACGGGGTCCGGGGCCTCGGCGGCGCCCGCCGCCGTCACCCCGCTGGCCACGGCGAGCGACGCGCCCTTCGACATCTACTCCTACCTTCCGATGACCAAGCAGGAGCTGGCCGCGGCGGCGGACCTGGCCGTGCGCTTCGCCGCCGCCTACGGCAGCTTCCGCTACGACGAGGAACCGGCCGCCTACGCCGACCGGCTGAAGGTGTTCGCCACCGCCGACCTGGCCGAGGTGCTGACGCGGACCGTCACCTCGCCGGGCACCGTCGAGGCGAACAGGACCGATCAGGTGGTCTCGCAGGCGACCGCGAAGGTCAAGGAGATCAGGCAGGTCGACAGGACCTCCATCGTCTTCGTCGTCACCGGCACCAGGCAGGTGTCGGCCAAGAGCGGGTCGACCAGGCGCGACGAGGACTACGCGGTGACCGTGCAACAGATGGGCTCCGACTGGCGGGTCTTCGACCTGCAGCCCGCCGACCAGGGGCAGGACGGAGACAGCTCCGGGTGAAGTTCTCCTCCCGCACGAAAATCGTCGGGGCGCTCGGGCTCGCCGGGCTGGTACTGGTGACGCTGATCATGTCCCCGATGCTGATGACCAGCTTCCCCTCCTTCATCAGTGACGGCAGTCTTTCCGACTGCGAGGAGATCACGCAGGCGGACGAACCAGCCTCGGAAGGGGCGACAGCCGACATTCCCCCCGACTACCTGGCGCTCTACCAGAAGTTCGGCAAGCAGGTGGGCGTCCAGTGGACGATCCTGGCGGCCGTGGGCAAGCGCGAGACCGACCACGGCCGCTCCACGCTGCCCGGCGTGCAGAGCGGCACCAACTACGCCGGCGCCGCCGGGCCGATGCAGTTCCTGGTGAGCACGTGGGGCGGGGCCAAGCGCATCCCCATCCCGTCGGAGTTCAACGGGTACGCCTCGGACGGCGACGGCGACGGCTGGGCCGACATCTACAACCCGGCCGACGCCATCCTGGGCGCTGCCACGATGCTCAAGCGCAACGGGGCCCCGGAGAACGTGCGGCGGTCGCTGTTCGTCTACAACCGGGCGTGGTGGTACGTCGACCAGGTCGAGGAGATCGCGCGCAAGTACGCCGCCGACGGCGAGGTCAAGGTGCCGCCGCAGGCCGACGCCGGATGCGACGAACCGCTCATCGAGGCGGCGCCGAGCGGCGTGGTGGCGAGGATCCTCGCCTACGCGCTCGACCAGCGCGGCAAGCCGTACCTGTGGGGCGGCACCGGGCCCGACGCCTTCGACTGCTCCGGCATCATCTACATGGCATACCGGAGCGTGGGGCTGACGATCCCCAGGACGACGTTCGGGCAGTGGCCGTTCGGGGTGAAGGTGCCCGACGGGCAGGAGCAGCCCGGCGATCTCGTCTTCTTCAACGCGGGGCCAGGAACCAGCGCCGACAATCCCGGACACGTCGGGATGGTGGTGTCGAAGGGGAAGATGGTCGAGGCGCGCTGCCGGTTGTGCGGCCCGATCAAGGTCACCAGCTATCGGGGCAGGGACGCCATCGTCGGATTCACCAGGCCGCTGGAGAACCCGGCCGTCAAGGAGCAACTGGCCAAGCTCACCCCCGTGTTGTAGCGCTGTGATCCTTCACCAACCGTTGGCCTTCCGTCCCCTGCCCCGGCGCAGGGGCGGATGCGTAAGGTTGGGAGGCTCGAAGGCAAGGAGATGCGATGGCGGTTCTGGTGGTGGGCGCGGCGATCATCGCCGACGGCAGGTTGCTGGCGGCGCAGCGAGCAGAGCCACCCGAGCTGGCCGGCGGCTGGGAGTTCCCCGGAGGCAAGGTCGACGAAGGGGAGAACGACATCGACGCGCTGGTCAGGGAGTGTCACGAAGAACTCGGCGTGATCATCCGGGTCGGCGAGCGCGTGGGCGGCGACTGGCCGCTCGGCGACGACTACGTGATGCGGGTGTGGTTGGCGTCGCTGGTCTCCGGCACGCCCCAGACCAAGGAGCACCTGGCGCTGCGCTGGCTCGCGCCGGAGGAGTTCTACGACGTGCCGTGGCTGGCGGCCGATCTTCCGGTGGTCAAGGTTGTGGAGACTCTGCTGCGAGAGGATTAATCCACTCCACTGCGTGACATAACCACTACGCAGTGTATTTGTTGGCGCGTCCCGTCTCGGGGGAAAAGCGGAGAAGCGCAGTGAGTTGGTGGCGTCGTGCCCAGATAGCGTCGGCTGTCGGATCAGGGGCGCTGATCTTGGCGACCACGGCCACGACGTCGGCGGTCGAGGCTTCGGAGATCGAGGTACCTTCTGCGGGGGTTTCCCGCGAAGGGCTGATCGAGCTCAGAGTGGAGCGGGTGGCCGATCCGGACGTGGGCCGATGGTTGCGAACCGGTGACGTGCTGCGCTTCAGGGTGGCCGTGGAAGGTCCGGCACGGGACACCAGTTTGGCGGTCACGGCCCAGCCGGCGCGGGCGCTGTCGCAGGTGACGTGCGCCGCGTCGCCCGCCACCGGAGCTGACGCCGTCACCGGAGGAGCGGACGCCGCGCCCGGCGCGGGGTCGGCCGTCGACGGTGCGGGGCCGGCCGGAGGCGGTGTCGCGCCGGGCTCGGAGCCAGCCGGAGGGGGCGTCGGGGCGGGCTCGGGCTCGGCCGGAGGCGGTGTCGCGCCGGGCTCGGGCTCGGCTGGAGGCGCCGCGTCGGCTGAGGGTTCGGCTGGAGGCGCAGGGTCCCCGGCGGGCTCGGGCTCTGCGGGTGTCGCGCCGGGTGCGGGTTCCACCGGTGGGGGTTCAACCGGTGCGGGAGGCACGGGCTCCGCGGGGGCCGGTGCGGGGATGTGCCGGTTCGGGGACGCCCAGGGAGAACGGGCGGCCGATGTCAGGCTCACCGTGCCCGAGGGTGCGAGAGAGGTCGTGCTGACCGCGGAGGCGCAGGCACGACAAGGCGCCGACGGCGTTCCGGAGCGGGTCACCAAGACGACCACGATCCCGGTCGCTTCGCTGCCGCTGCCGTGGTTCGCCGAGCCGCGCCCGGCGAACTATCCCGTCCCCATGTTCGCCGAACCGCGTCCCGCGAACTATCCGCTGCCGGTCTTCGCGGAGCCGCGTCCCGCGAACTACCCCGTGCCCCTGTTCGCCCAGCCGCGCCCGGCGAACTACCCGGCGCCGGGATCGGCCGAGTCGGGCTCGGGGAACGTCCCGCCGGCGTCCGCCGAGTCGCGCCCGGCGCAGGCGTCCGCCGACTCGCGCCCGGGGAACGTACCGGCGCAGGCGTCCGCTGCCTCGCGCCCGGGCAGCTACCCGGCGCAGGCGTCCGCTGAGCCGCGCCCGGCGAACTATCCGGCATCAGGGGCCGCTGAGCCGCGTCCGAGGAACTACCCGGCACCAGGGCCAGCCGGACCGCGCTCGGCGAACCCGCTGCCGTGGTTCGCCGAGCCGCGCCCGGTCAACTACCCGCTGGCGGGCTTCGCCGAGCCGCGTCCGGTGCGGCATCCCTCGCCCGGATCCGTCGATCCGCGCCCGATGTTGCTCGCTCCCGGTGACGCGCGGCCCGCGCAGGCCGCCGAACTGCCGGAGGTGTCCGAGGGCGCGGGCGGGGGCGCGGACTCGCGCGCCCAGGCCCAGGGGGCGGATGGCGGTGTCCGGGGTGGACCGGTGCGCCGCGTCGACGACGGCGGCAGGGGCACGACGGCGTGGAGCGCGGGGGAGGCGACCCGGCAGCCCAGGACCCTGCCCCACCCTGCCGGGGTCGGAGCCCAGGCCATGACCGGTGTTCAGCCGTCCGTGACGGGCGTTCAGCCGTCCGTGACCGGGGTTCAGCCGCCCGTGACCGGAGTTCAGTCGCCTGCGACGGGCGTTCAGCCGCCCGTGACCGGGGTTGGGTCGCCCGTGACCGGAGCTCGGTCGCCCGTGACCGGGGCCGGGGTTCAGCCGCCTGCGACCGGGGTCCAGCCGCCGGGGGTGAGCGCGCGGTCGTCTGCGACAGGTATGCGGCTTCCCAGGTCCAGGGCCGTGACGGGCAGGAGGCTGCCGAGGACGGGCGTCAAGGCGCCTGCCACGGGCGCCCTGCCTGCCGCCACCGGGCTGCAGCTCCCGGCCACCCGGTCTTCCGGCAGCGGCGTGCAGTCTCCCGTCACGGGGATTCAGACGCCCACCAGTGGGGTGCGGTCTCTCGCCACCGGGGTTCAGACGCCGGCGACCGGCGTCCGGTCCCCGGCCACGGGCACGAAGACCCCCGCGACCGGCGTTCGGTCTCCGGTGACGGGGTCGAAGGCTCCGGCGACTGGCGTTCGGTCTTCGGTGACGGGGTCGAAGACTCCTGCCACGGGTGTCCGGCCTCCGGCCACGGGCACGAAGGCTTCCGCTGGCGTTCAGTCTCGTGGCACGGGGACGAAGAGTCCGGCCACCGGGGTCAAGGCCCCTGCGACGAGCCGGTGGGCCGCGGAGGCGACGCCGATGACCGACGCGGCGCTGACTGGGGCGCAGGAGGCGCAGCAGGCGTCGGGTGGATCGGCGTTGCGCCTTCCGCAGGTCGCGCCCGAACAGTCGGCGGCGAGCGCGCCGTCCGTCATGGCGGCGCCGCTGGCTCGCGAACTCGCCGTCTCGCCCGCGAAGCCGCAGGCCGCGAGGAGGACCGATCTCACCACGGGGCTGAACGGCCTGCCGTACGTGGGGGGCGGCATTCTGGTGCTGCTCGCCGCGTTGTGGGGCGTCGCGCGGGCCCAGCGGAGCCGCGGTGTCAGGAAATCACAGCCGATGTCGTAAATCGGACTTTGCGCTGACATTTACCGTCCTAGTATTCTCGTTGACCAAGGTTTCGGGAATGCGCGGAGGGCAGCGGTGGCACCCAGGCGACTGACGGCCGTCTCCGCCCTGCTGCTCTCCTTAGGGATCAGCGGCGGCGTCGTGCTCGCGGCGATCCCGGTCATCAGCCAGGTCGCCAGCGCGTCGGTCGTGGCACGCGACCCGGGAGACGCGATCCCGCCGTGTGACGCGGGTGAGGCCTGCGAGCCGACCGAGGTCGTCACCACGGTCACGATCACCACCACGCTCGGGTCGCCGACGCCTACGCCGACCGATCCCGTCACGACCGTGACGACCACGGTGACGCCGTCGCCGACGAAGACCAGCAAGGCGCCCGAGCCCGAGAAGACCACGGCCAAGCCGCCGGCGACGCAGGCTCCGCCCGTCCAGCAGCCGCCGCCGGTGGTGCCCTCGACGGACGTGAGCGTGCCGTCGGCCCCCGCGGACACCGCCGAGGAGACGCCGACGTTCTCCTTCCCGACCGTGCAGGACGACACGCCCTCGCAGGCGCCGAGCGAGCCCACGACGGCCGTCTCCGACTCCGAGGAACTGGTGGTGCGCAACGCCGCACCGGAGTACGACCAGACCACGCTCAGCCGCAAGCTCGGCATCCCCGCGCTGGTGCTGGTCCTGCTCGCGCTGTTCGCCGTGCTCATCTTCGAGGGACGGCTGCGCAGGATGGCCCACGCCGCCGCCGTCCGCAGGGCCGGGCCGCAGCAGCCAGGACACCACCGGGGCGAGCCCGCCGCCGAGCCGTACGGCGGCTACCCGGCCGGACCCGGTTTCGCGGGCCCTGTCCCGGCCTACGCGCCGATCATCAGCTTCGTGCCGGTGCAGACCTACCCGGGCGGTCCCGCCCAGTACCAGCCGGTCTACCAGCACCCGTTCCCGCAGGACCCGTCGATGTACGGCCAGCCGGGTCCGACGGCCGACTACTCCGCGCAGGCGGGGCACCCGCAGCCCGGGTACCCGCACCCCGAGTACGCCCAGCAGGAATACCCGCACCCCGAGTACACCCAGCCGGAGTACACGCAGCCGGAGTACGTCCAGCCCGAGTCTGTGGAGAGCCACGACCAGCCGGCCGGCGACTTCGACGCCTTCAAGCCGCGCGAGTTCCACGTGGCCGGCGACGACCCGCTGCCTCCTGACCTGGCGCCGGGGCAGCAGCCGCAGTACCGCGACCTGTTCGAGCCGCTGGTTCCGCCGGACCAGCCGTCGCTCGGCGACATCCCGCCGGGCGGTGACGCGCCCTACGACGATCCGCACCACAAGGGTCAGGCGGGTGGCCCGACGATCGTCGAGGCGGGCGACGCCGAGCCCTGGAAGCTCGACGACGCCGCTCCCGCGGCCGAGGACCGCACGGCGATCCTTCCCCTGCGCGACGTCGACGACCACCGCGAGTTCTGACCGGCCACAGACCCGGACCGGCCCGTGCGCCTGGCGTCCGATTGAAGGGCGCTCGGGGCTCAGCGAGCGTGTGACGGCCTGCCGGGGGTGATCGGTCACTGGATCGCCGTGTGATGGTTCCCCACATGGTCGGCTCGGCGGGTGTCGACGGCCTGCCGGGGATGACGCGAGCGTATGTCGGGTGCCTGACGGGCTTGCCGGGTGGGTCGGTGCGTGGCCCCGGTGTGCGCCTGACGGGGCGCCGTGGCGGGGGGAGGCGAAGTCCTGCTGGAGGAGCGCACGGTGACGGGGCGAGCCCACGACGGCGGTCGGCGCGTGACCCGGCGGCAGCCGTACCGGAAGGAGCCGAGGAGCCTGCTGTACTGGAAGGAGCCGAGAGGCCCGCTGTACCGGATGGATGCGGAGCGCGCCGTATCCGATAAGTCCGGTGCCCGGTGGATACGAGGAGGGGCCGGGTGGGGACCGCCCGGATGGCCGGGCGGTCCTGGAGGGGCCGGTGGGGTCAGCTCTGGCGCTTGAAGATCTTGCTGCCGAGCCAGACCAGCGGGTCGTACTTGCGGTCGACCACGCGCTCCTTCAGCGGGATCAGCGCGTTGTCGGTGATCTTGATGTGTTCGGGGCAGACCTCGGTGCAGCACTTGGTGATGTTGCAGTAGCCGAGCCCGTGGTCCTTCTGCGCGGACTCCTTGCGGTCGGCCACGTCGTAGGGGTGCATGTCCAGCTCGGCGATCCGCATGAGGAAGCGCGGCCCGGAGAAGGCCGGCTTGTTCTCCTCGTGGTCACGGATGACGTGGCAGACGTTGTTGCACATGAAGCACTCGATGCACTTGCGGAACTCCTGCGAGCGCTCGACGTCGACCTGCTGCATCCGGTACTCGCCGGGGCGCACGTCGGCCGGCGGCGTGAACGACGGCACCTCCCTGGCCTTCTGGTAGTTGAACGACACGTCGCACACCAGGTCCTTGATGACGGGGAAGGTGCGCATCGGTGTGACCGTGATCGTCTCGTCCTCCTCGAAGGTGGACATGCGGGTCATACAGCCGAGCCTCGGCTTGCCGTTGATCTCCATGGAGCAGGAGCCGCACTTGCCGGCCTTGCAGTTCCAGCGCACGGCCAGGTCGGGCGCCTGGGTGGCCTGGAGCCGGTGGATGATGTCGAGGACGACCTCGCCCTCGTTGACCTCGACGGTGAAGTCCTCGAGCTTGCCCTCGCCGCCCTCACCGCGCCAGACGCGGAACTTCGCCTTGTAACTCATTCGATCCCGTCCAACTCGTCGTCGGTGAGGTACTTCTTCAGCTCGGCCAGGTCGAACAGGGCCAGCAGGTCGGGGCGCATCGGCTGCTGCTGCTTCTCCTCGACGGTGACGGACGAGCCGTCGGCGGCGGCGGAGCAGACCAGCAGCTTGCGCCGCCATTCGGCGTTCATGCCGGGGAAGTCGTCGCGGGTGTGGCCGCCGCGGCTCTCCTCGCGCATCAGCGCGGCCTTGGCCACGCACTCGGACACGAGCAGCATGTTGCGCAGGTCGAGCGCGAGGTGCCAGCCCGGGTTGTAGATGCGCCCGCCGGCCGCGCCGACGAGGTGGACCCGCTCCTTCAGCTTCTCCACGACCTCGAGCGCCTCGGCGACCTCCGAGGACGTCCTGATGATGCCGACCAGGTCGTTCATGGTCCGCTGGAGCTCGTGGTGGACCTCGTAGGGGTTCTCGCCGGAGCGCTCGAGCGGGGCGATCGCCTCGGCCTTGGCACTGTCGACGCTCTCCTGCGACACGGTGGGCCGCGCGCTCAGCGAGTCGATGTAGGCGGCGGCGCCGGCGCCCGCGCGCCTGCCGAACACCAGCAGGTCCGACAGCGAGTTGCCGCCCAGCCGGTTGGAGCCGTGCATGCCGCCGGAGACCTCTCCGGCGGCGAACAGTCCCGGTACGGCCGCGGCGGCGGTGTCGGCGTCGACCTCGACGCCGCCCATGATGTAGTGGCAGGTGGGGCCCACCTGCATCGGCTCGGCGGTGATGTCGACGTCGGCCAGCTCCTTGAACTGGTGGTGCATCGACGGCAGCCGCTTGACGATCTCGGCGGCGGGCAGCCGGGTGGAGACGTCGAGGAACACGCCGCCCTGCGGCGATCCGCGCCCCGCCTTCACCTCGGAGTTGATCGCCCTGGCCACCTCGTCACGCGGCAGCAGCTCCGGAGGGCGGCGGTTGTTGGCCTGGTCGGTGTACCAGCGGTCGCCCTCTTCCTCGGTGGTGGCGTACTTGTCCTTGAACACCTCGGGGATGTAGTTGAACATGAACCGCTCGCCGAGCGAGTTGCGCAGCACGCCGCCGTCGCCGCGGACCGACTCGGTGACCAGGATGCCGCGCACGGACGGCGGCCACACCATGCCGGTCGGGTGGAACTGGATGAACTCCATGTTGATGAGCTTGGCGCCGGCCAGGAGGGCCAGGGCGTGGCCGTCGCCGGTGTACTCCCAGGAGTTGGAGGTCACCACGTACGACTTGCCGATGCCGCCGGTGGCCAGCACGACGGCGGGGGCGTCGAAGACGACGAAGTTGCCGGTCTCGCGCCAGTAGCCGAACGCGCCGGAGACGGCGTCGCCGTCCTTGAGCAGCCGGGTGACCGTGCACTCGGCGAACACCTTGATGTAGGCCTCGTAGTCGCCGTGGTTCTCGTAGTCCTCCTGCTGCAGGGCGACCACGCGCTGCTGCAGGGTGCGGATCAGCTCCAGCCCCGTCCGGTCGCCCACGTGCGCGAGCCGCGGGTACTCGTGGCCGCCGAAGTTGCGCTGGCTGATCTTCCCGTCCTTGGTGCGGTCGAACAGCGCGCCCCACGCCTCCAGCTCCCACACCCGGTCGGGAGCCTCCTTGGCGTGCAGTTCGGCCATGCGCCAGTTGTTCAGGAACTTGCCGCCGCGCATGGTGTCGCGGAAGTGCACCATCCAGTTGTCGTCGGGGTTGACGTTGCCCATGGCCGCCGCCGCGCCACCCTCGGCCATGACCGTGTGGGCCTTGCCGAACAGCGACTTGCACACGATCGCGGTGCGCTTGCCCTGCTGGCGGGCCTCGATGGCGGCCCGCAGCCCCGCGCCGCCGGCGCCGATGACGACGACGTCGTATTCGTGACGCTCGATTTCCACTTGAGATCCCACGTGTTCCGGGTCCTTACGCGTACGGGAAGGTGATGATGCCCTTGGCCACGAGGCGGACGTAGAAGTCGGCGCCCATCACCGAGAACATCGACGCCCACGCCAGCGGCTGGTGCTTGGCGTTGAGCTTGGAGACGAACGTCCAGGCCTTGTAGCGCAGCGGGTGGCGAGAGAAGTGGTTGAGCCGTCCCGCGGTGATGTGCCGGCAGGAGTGGCACGACAGCGTGTACAGGTTGATCAGGATCGCGTTGCCGATGAGGATCCAGGTGCCGAGCCCGAGCGGCTTGTGGACGAGCGCGAGCACCGCGTCGTAGGCGAGTACGAGGCCGATCACGATCGCCGCGTAGAAGAAGTAGCGGTGGATGTTCTGGATGATCAGCGGGAAGCGGGTCTCACCGGTGTACTTGCCGTGCGGCTCCTGGACCGCGCATGCCGGCGGCGAGAGCCAGAACGAGCGGTAGTAGGACTTGCGGTAGTAGTAGCAGGTGAGCCGGAAGCCACCGGGCAGGCCGAGGATCAGCAGCCCCGGCGGCAGGGTGTACCAGTCGCCGAACGGCGCCAGCCCGAGGAACCTCGCCCCCTCGTGACACGAGGTCGCCAGGCACGGCGACGAGAATGGTGCGATGTAGGGCTCGACGAAGTAGCTGGTGTCGAGAATCGCCCACACACCGTAGACCAGAAAGGACATCAGCCCTAGAAAGGTCAAAAGCGGGGCGATCCACCATCGATCTGTGCGCAACGTGCGCACCGTGATTCGGGCGCGCTCTCGTCTGACCTGGGGTTCAGGGGTCGTCTGGGTCATCGCGGACCTCTCCACCTCCCGCGGAATGGGTGCTGCGAGGGTGGTGGAATCACTCGCCTCTCGCGCATTGGTGGGGGATACGTTACGACGCTGGCATCGGGTTGTGTGAGAAGCATCACTCACCTTTTCCGATGCCTGGCTGTGATTCCCGTCACCCATCCCCGTTAGGGGGCAGTTTAACCACGCTCACGAAGAACTCGTCGATCTGCCGGACGACCCTGACGAACTGATGAAGATCCACCGGCTTGGTCACGTACGCGTTGGCGTGGAGGCGGTAGCTGTGCAGGATGTCCTCCTCCGCCTCGGAGGTGGTGAGGACCACGACGGGAATGCTGCGCAGGTCGGGGTCGCTCTTGACGTCGGACAGCACCTCCCTGCCGTCCTTGCGGGGCAGGTTGAGGTCGAGCAGCATCATGTCGGGCCTGGGCGCGGCGGTGTAGGCGCCCTGCCGGCGCAGGAAGGCCATGGCCTCCTCGCCGTCGCTGACGACGTAGAGCGTGTTGCGCACCCGGTTGAGCTCGAACGCCTCCCTGGTCAGCAGGACGTCGCCGGGGTCGTCCTCGACCAGCAGCACGTTCATCACTCGCCCCTGCCCGGAAGGGTCCACCGCACGGTCGTGCCGGGGCCCTGCCTGGTGTCATTGTCCACCCAGATCCGGCCGCCGTGATACTCCACGATCTTCTTGCACAGTGCCAGCCCGATGCCGGTGCCCGGATAGCGGTCGCGGGTGTGGAGCCGCTGGAAGATCAGGAAGATCCGGTCGGCGTACTTCTGCTCGATGCCGATCCCGTTGTCGGCGCACGAGAACTCCCACATGCCGTCGGCGGCCTGACGGGCCGCGATGTGCACGACGGGCGGCTCGTCGCTCCGGAACTTGACGGCGTTGCCGACGAGGTTCTGGAAGAGCTGGGTGAGCTGGCTCCTGTTGCCCGTCACCTCGGGCAGGCCGGTGCAGGTCACCTCGGCGCCCGCCTCCTCGATCTGGGCGGCGAGGTTGGCCAGCGCGGCGTCGAGCGGCAGCGCGGCGTCGAGCGGCACCTTCTCGCCGCCGATCCTGCCCACCCTGGAGAAGTCCAGCAGGTCGTTGATGAGCAGCTGCATCCGCTTGGCGCCGTCGACGGCGAAGGAGATGTACTGCTTGGCCCGGTCGTCGAGCTGGTCGCCGTAGCGCTGCTCCAGCATCTGGGTGAAGCTGGCCACCTTGCGCAGCGGCTCCTGCAGGTCGTGGCTGGCCACGTAGGCGAACTGCTCCAGCTCGCCGTTGGAACGCCTCAGCTCCTCCGCCTGCTCGTCCGACCGCCGCCACTGGGACAGGATCCTGCGCCGCATCGCGTCGATGTGGCCCGACAGCTCCGCCAGCTCGGCGGGCCTGTCGACGCGCAGCGGGTGGTCGAAGTCGCCGTGGGCGACCGCGCGGACCTGCGCGGCCAGCTCGGTCACCGGGCGCAGCACCATGTGCCTGACGATCAAGCCGATCAGCACGAGCAGGCCGATCAGGACGGCGGCCAGCACGCCGAGGGCGAAGGCGAACGTCCTGGCCCGATCGGTCAGGCGCCCGACGCCGCTGTCATGGTGCAGCTTCAGGGCGGCGCGCTGGCCGGACAGCGCGAACCTCACCTGGTCGAACCTGCCCCGGTCGGCCTGGACGCTCTCCTTGGTCAAGGCTCTGCCCTTGAGAATCGGCTCGGCGACCTCCGCCCGCCAGGCCGCCGCGGCCCGCGTGATGCTGTCGATCCGATGTCCGGGCATCAGGCCGTTGATGCGCGCGACGGCCCTGTCCTCGCTCGCGCGGGCCCGCTCGTAGGCGTCGGCGTACTGCGGGTCGGCGGTCAGGCCGAAGTCGGTGACCGCCTCCCGCTGGCTCGCCAGCGCGCCGGCCAGGTCGAGGGTGGCCAGCATGGTCGGATCGACGACCTCGACCACCTCGTGGCGCGCGTCGGACAGCCGGCCGAGCGAGCTGACCGTCACCGTGGCGCCCGCGACGACGACGAGCAGCCCGACGATCGCGGCGAACAGGAACCAGCGCCCGATGGGCAGCCTGCCGTACCCCGTGGGCGGCTTCGGGGCGGGGAGCGGGCGCAGCGCGGACATGCGGCTCAGCCCTTCCTCGTGATCAGTACGGCTGCGAGGTCGTCGCTCAGTACCTCCCCGTTGATCTCGGTGACGCTCTCGATGAGGCGGTCGAGATCGATGCCGCCGTGGTCGGCGATGATCGCCAGCAGGCCCTCGGTGCCGAGCAGGTCGGGCCCGCCGTCCACGGTGGCCTCGATCAGCCCGTCGGTGTAGGCCAGCAGCGACCACGCGTCGCCGAGCGGCACGTCGATGGCCTTCCACTCCACGTCGGGGAAGATGCCGAGCGGCGGCCCCGAGGGGCCGCCCCTGACGACGTCGATCTCACCCCCTCGGATGAGCACGGGCGGCGGGTGGCCGACCAGGTGCATGGTCGCGCGGGCCAGGCCGGGGTCGATGGTGGCGGTGCAGAGGGTGGTGAAGATCTCGGGAGACTTGCGCTCGTGCCTGAGGACGGTGTCGAGCGTCTGGAGCGCGTCGTTGCCGTGCCGTCCCGCGAGCGTCAGCGTGCGCCAGGCGATGCGCAGCGCCACGCCCAGCGCGGCCTCGTCGGGCCCGTGTCCGCACACGTCGCCGACCACGGTGTGGATCGCCCCGTCGGGGCCCTGCACGGTGTCGAAGAAGTCGCCGGCCAGCAGCGAGCGCTGGCGTCCCGGGCGGTAGCGGGTCCGGTGCTCGACCGCGCCGGGCTCCAGCAGCGGCACCGGCAGCAGCCCGCGCTCCAGGCGGGTGTTCTCCCTGCGGATCAGCTCCGACTGGATGAGCCGCTGGTGGGCCAGGTCGGCGCGCTTGCGCTCGATGGCGTAGCGGATGGCCCTGGCCAGCAGGCGGGCGTCGATGTCCTGCTTGACCAGGTAGTCCTCGGCGCCCTCTGCGACGGCCGCGATGCCGACGTGCGCGTCGTTGAGGCCGGTCAGCACGACCACGGCCACGTCGGCCGCCATGGCCAGCACGTGGCGCAGCGCGTCCATGCCGGTGGCGTCGGGGAGGGAGAGATCGACAAGAACGCACTGGATGTCGCGGTTGAAGCGGTCCTTCGCTTCGGCCATGCTGCGCGCCCACGTGATCTTCGGCGGCTTCTCCACCTCCTGAAGCAGCTCCTCGACAAGGAACGCGTCGCCAGGGTCGTCCTCGATCAGCAGCAGGGGCGGCATTTCAGGAAGGCCGTGGGCTGTCACGTACACCTCTGATGAGCTCGACACCTTGGGGGAGTTCGCCGCCATGCTCCGCTTCGGCCAGGAAGAAGAGCAAAGTGGCACGGAAGGCCTGGGCGGCCCTGGTCTGTTCGACGTCCTTACGATGCGCCAGCGCGATCGTACGGCGCAGGCCGGGAGGGGCGAGGGGGATGCCGGTCAGGCCCGGCCTGCCGTCCAGCACCATGGAGGGCACCACCGCCACGCCCAAGCCGGCTTCGACGAAGCGCAGCACGGCGTCCATCTCGCCGCCCTCGACGGCGAACCGCGGCTCGAACCCCGCCTGCCGGCAGGCGGCCAGCGTGGCCTCCCGCAGGTCGTAGCCGCGCCTGAACATCACCATGGGACGCCCGCGCAGGTCCTCGATCCGCAGGTACGGCCGGCGGACCCGCTCGTGTGACGGCGCGGCGACGACCAGGTTCTCACGCAGGACCTCCTCCGTCACCAGGGCCGGGTCGTCGCTCTGCAACGGCATGATGATCACCGAGAGGTCGAGCTGCCCTCTGGCGAGCGCTCTGACCAGGTCGCGCGAGCCGCCCTCCTCCACGAGCAACTCGATGCCCGGATAAGCACGATGAAAACGAGCGAGCGCGTCGGCCAGCAGGCCCGCGCACAGCGACGGCGTGGCGCCGAGCCGTACGCGGCCTTTCCTGAGGCCGGCCAGCTCGGCCACCTCCTGGCGGGCGGTGTCGGCGTCGGCCAGCATCCGGCGCGCCAGCGGCAGCAGGGCCTCGCCCGCCGGGGTCAGCGTGACGTTGCCGCGCGCGCGGGAGAACAGCGGGGCGCCCAGCTCCGACTCCAGCGCCTTGATCTGCTTGCTCAGCGACGGCTGCGCCACACGCATGCGCTCGGCGGCCTGGGTGAAGTGCCTCGTCTCCGCCACCGCGACGAAGTAGGCGAGCTGCTGGAGCTGCACTTTCCACAGCGTAGGGGTTGTGAGATTGGTCGCACGGCAGCGGGTGCCAAGCGCCCCTCTGCCGGGCGTATAGCCTGAGGCTATCGAAACCAGAACTGTGATGACTTGGACGGATAAACGCAGCGTAAATAGCGTCGGACGTTGTGACAGCCACGATTGAGCGCGGATCCGCCACCGCGCCGGTTTCCACCCCCGCCAAGGCACCACAGCCACCGGCGAAGCCTTCAACGCCCAAGAAGACCGGCAGGTTCCTGGGCTCCTCGAACGGCAAGAAGGCCGTGATGGCCGTCACAGGCGCCATTCTCGTGCTGTTCCTGCTGCTCCACATGGTGGGCAACCTCAAGATCTTCCTGGGGAAGGCCTCCTTCGACGAGTACGCGCACTTCCTGCGCGTCATGGGCGAGCCGCTGGTGCCGTACCGGACGGTGCTGACGCTCACCGAGGCCGTCCTGTTCGTCAGTGTCGTCCTGCACATGTGGGCGGCCATCTCGCTGGCCAGGCGCGCGGCCAAGGCCCGCCCGGTGAAGTACGCGGTCAAGAAGTCGCAGGCCAAGGGCTACACCACGCACATCATGCGGTTCGGCGGCATCACGATCGCGCTGTTCGTCGTCTGGCACCTGCTCGACCTGACCTTCGGCGTCGTCAACCCGGCCGGTTTCTCCTCCGCCCCCTCCGAGCGGCTGGTCGACGGCTTCCAGCCCGGACGCTGGTGGGTGACCGTCTTCTACGTCGTGGCCGTCGTCATGGTGGGCCTCCACCTGCGCCACGGCCTGTGGAGCATGTTCCAGACGCTCGGCTGGTCGAACGGCCGCCGCCGCAAGCCGCTGAACACCGTGGCCGCCCTGGTCTCGGCCGTACTGGTCGCCGGCTTCCTCGCGGTGCCGTTCGCGGTCATGACAGGAGTGGTGAAGTGAAGTACACCGAGGGTCCCGAGATCAGGGACGCCAAGGCGCCCTCCGGGCCGATCGAGGAGCGCTGGGAGAAGCGGAAGTTCGGCGCCAAGCTGGTCAACCCGGCCAACAAGCGCAAGCTGAACGTCATCGTGGTCGGCACCGGCCTCGCGGGCGGCTCGGCCGCCGCGACGCTCGGCGAGCTCGGCTACAACGTCAAGTCCTTCTGCTACCAGGACTCGCCCAGGCGCGCGCACTCCATCGCCGCGCAGGGCGGCATCAACGCCGCCAAGAACTACCGCGGCGACGGCGACTCGATCTACCGGCTGTTCTACGACACGGTCAAGGGCGGCGACTTCCGCGCCCGCGAGTCCAACGTCTACCGGCTGGCCCAGGTGTCGGTGAACATCATCGACCAGGCCGTCGCGCAGGGCGTGCCGTTCGCCCGCGAGTACGGCGGGCTGCTCGACACCCGCTCCTTCGGCGGCGCGCAGGTCTCCCGCACCTTCTACGCCCGCGGGCAGACGGGCCAGCAGCTCCTGCTCGGCGCCTACCAGGCGCTGGAGCGGCAGGTCGCGGCGGGCACCGTGCAGATGTTCACCCGGCACGAGATGCTCGAGCTGATCGTCTCGGACGGCAAGGCGCGCGGCATCATCGTCCGCGACATGGTGACCGGCGAGATCGAACGCCACGTGGCCGACGCGGTCGTGCTGGCCACCGGCGGCTACGGCAACGTCTTCTACCTGTCGACGAACGCCAAGGGCTGCAACACCACCGCGATCTGGCGGGCGCACGAGCAGGGCGCCTACTTCGCCAACCCGTGCTACACGCAGATCCACCCCACCTGCATCCCGGTCTCCGGCGAGTACCAGTCGAAGCTGACGCTGATGTCGGAGTCGCTGCGCAACGACGGCCGCGTGTGGGTGCCGCTGGCCAAGGGCGACACGCGGGCTCCCGGGGAGATCCCCGAGGACGAGCGCGACTACTACCTGGAGCGGATCTACCCCGCCTTCGGCAACCTGGTGCCGCGTGACATCGCCTCCCGCGCCGCCAAGAACGTCTGCGACGAGGGTCGCGGCGTCGGCCCCGGCGGGCTGGGCGTCTACCTCGACTTCCGCGACGCGATCAACCGCCTCGGGCGCGACGCCGTCGGCAAGAAGTACGGCAACCTGTTCGAGATGTACGAGCGCATCACCGGCGAGAACCCCTACGACGTGCCGATGCGCATCTACCCCGCCGTCCACTACACGATGGGCGGCCTGTGGGTGGACTACGACCTGCAGTCCACCATCCCCGGCCTGTTCGTGATCGGTGAGGCCAACTTCTCCGACCACGGCGCCAACCGCCTGGGCGCGTCGGCGCTGATGCAGGGCCTGGCCGACGGGTACTTCGTGCTGCCGACCACCATCGGCGACTACCTGGCCGACGGCCCCTTCGGCGAGGTCGACGAGGAGGCCGTCGCCGAGGCCGAGATCAAGGTCCGCACGAAGATCGACAAGCTGCTGTCGATCAACGGCACCCGCACGCCCGACTCCTTCCACCGGGAGCTCGGCAAGATCATGTGGGACTACTGCGGCATGGAGCGCACCGAGGAGTCCCTGCGCAAGGCGCTGGAGCTGATCCCGTCGCTGCGCGAGGAGTTCTGGCGCAACGTCAAGGTCTCCGGCACCGCCGAGGAGCTCAACCAGGTGCTGGAGAAGGCCGGCCGGGTGGCCGACTTCTTCGACCTGGCCGAGCTCATGTGCCTCGACGCGCTGGTGCGCACCGAGTCGTGCGGCGGTCACTTCCGCGCCGAGTCGCAGGACGCCGACGGTGAGGCGCTGCGCGACGACGAGAACTTCGCGCACGTGTCGGCGTGGGAGCGCGGCCCCGACGGTCCGGTGCTGCACAAGGAACCGCTCGAGTACGAGTACGTCAAGATGAGCCAGCGGAGTTACAAGTGAACCTGACCCTCAAGGTCTGGCGCCAGAGCGGTCCCGGCGACGCTGGTCGGTTGGTGACCTACCAGGCCAAGGACGTCTCGCCCGACATGTCCTTCCTGGAGATGCTCGACGTCGTCAACGAGCAGCTGATCCTGTCGGGTGACGACCCGATCGCCTTCGACCACGACTGCCGCGAGGGCATCTGCGGCATGTGCGGCATGGTGATCAACGGCGTGGCGCACGGCGAGCAGGTCGCCACCACGACGTGCCAGCTGCACATGCGCCACTTCGAGGACGGCGCCACCATCACCATCGAGCCGTGGCGCGCCGCGCCGTTCCCCGTGGTGAAGGACCTGGTCGTCGACCGTTCGGCGTTCGACCGCATCATCCAGGCGGGCGGTTTCGTCTCCGTCCCGGCCGGCTCCGCCCCGGACGCGCACAGCCTGCCGGTGCGCAAGGAGGACGCCGACGCCGCCTTCGACGCGGCGACCTGCATCGGCTGCGGCGCGTGCGTGGCGGCCTGCCCGAACGGCTCGGCCTCCCTGTTCACCGCGGCGAAGATCACCCACCTGTCGCTGCTGCCGCAGGGCCAGCCCGAGCGCGTCAGCCGCGCCAGGGCCATGGTCGACCAGATGGACGCCGAGGGCTTCGGCGGCTGCACCAACACCGGCGAGTGCACGGCGGTCTGCCCGAAGGGCATCCCGCTGGACACCATCGCCAGGATGAACGCCGACTACCTGAAGGCCAACGCCAAGTAGCGCCGTCACCGCGGGCCGTACCTCCCTGGGCGGGGGTACGGCCCGCCGTGTTTCCCGCGGTACCGCTGTGACGGGTGGGCACGGAAAATGGTTTGCCTGGTCAGCCGGGCCTTTGTCAATCTTGACGGGCTATGCGCTCCCTACCCCAGGCCGATCCCGGCATCCCTGACTCACGCACGCCCACGCGCTACCTCCTCTGGACCGCGCGCAACCAGGCGGGCGCCCTTGCCGTCGGCATCGGCTTCGCCACCCTGTGGTGGTTCGCGCAGGCGCTCATGCCGCACGTGCTCGGCAGGGGCATCGACGCCGTCCTGGGCAAGGACTCCGGCGGGCTGGTGACCTGGTCGGCCGCGCTGCTCGGGCTGGGGCTCGTGCAGGCCTACGCCGGCATCATGCGCCACCGGCTCGCCGTCTACAACTGGCTGGCCGCCGCCTACCGCACCGTCCAGGTGACCACCAGGCAGGCGACCAGGCTGGGCGCCACGCTGCCCAAGCGCCTGTCGACCGGCGAGGTGGTCAGCGTCGGCAACTCCGACATCGCGCACATCGGCAACTCGATGGACATCCTGCTGCGCGGCACCGGCTCGATCGTGGCGATCGTCACGGTCACCGTGATCATGATCTCCACGTCGCTGGAGCTCGGCCTGCTGGTGCTCGTCGGCGTGCCGCTCATGGCGATCGCGGTGGGCCCGCTGCTCAAACCGCTGCACAAGCGCCAGCAGGCGCACAGGGAGCTCCAGGGCGAGCTGTCCACCAGGGCCGCCGACATCGTCGGGGGCCTGCGCGTGCTGCGCGGCATCGGCGGCGAGCAGGTCTTCGCCGAGCGCTACCGCGAGGAGTCCCAGCGGGTACGGCACGCCGGCGTGCGGGTGGCCGGTGTCGAGTCGGTCCTGGAGGGCGCGCAGATCCTGCTGCCGGGGCTGCTGATCGCGATCGTGACCGGCATCGGCGCCTCGTTCGCCGTCGGCGGGCAGATCAGGACCGGCCAGCTGGTCGAGTTCTACGTCTACGCGGTCTTCCTGATCGGCCCGATGCGCACGCTGACCGAGGCCGCCGACAAGCTCACCAAGGGCCACGTCGCCGCCCGCAGGGTCATCCGGATCCTGGCGATCGAACCCGAGGTGAGCGGCGGCGCCGAGTCCTCGCCCGGCGGCCTGCTCCACGACGTCAAGAGCGGCGTCACCGTCCGGCCCGGCACGCTGACCGCCATCGCGTCCGGCACGCCCGAGGACGCCATCGAGATCGCCGACCGCCTCGGCCGCTACACCGACGGCCAGGTCTCCTTCGGCGGCATCGACCTGGGCTCGCTCCCGCTGCGCGAGGTCCGCGCCAGGGTGCTGGTCGCCGACAACAACGCCAGGCTGTTCGCCGGCCGGCTGCGCGACGAGCTCGACGTCCGCGGTGACGCCTCCCCCGAGGCCGTACGGCAGGCGCTGCACGCCGCCTGCGCCGAGGACATCGTGGAGGCGCTCCCCGACGGCCTCGACGCCCACGTGGCGGAGGCGGGCCGGGAGTTCTCCGGCGGGCAGCAGCAGCGCCTGCGCCTGGCCAGGGCGCTGGTGACCGACCCCGAGGTGCTGATCCTGGTCGAGCCGACCAGCGCGGTCGACGCGCACAGCGAGGCGCGCATCGCCGACCGGCTGGCCAAGGCCAGGGCCGGCAAGACGACGCTGGTCTGCACGACCAGCCCGCTGGTGCTCGACCGCACCGAGCACGTGATCTACGTGGAAGGCGGCAGGGTGCGCGCCGAGGGCGCGCACCGGGAGCTGCTGGCCACCGAACCCGCCTACGCGGCGACCGTGACGAGAGGGGAGGACTGAGATGGCTCGGGAGATCCTGCCTGTCGCCGACCAGGCGCAGGTGCGCGCCTACGCCAGGCGGCTGACGCTGAAGTACCCGCGCGAGCTGACCGTCGCCCTCGCGCTGCACGCGCTGGCCGCCGCGGCCGGGCTCGCCGTGCCGTGGCAGCTCGGCGACCTCGTGGAGGACGTGCGGCGCGGCGCCGAGGTCGACGGCACGCTGGTGGCCGTCGGCATCGGAACGTTCCTGGTGCTGCAGTCGGTGCTGGTCCGCTTCGCGGTGCTGGCCTCCTCCAGGCTCGGCGAGAAGGTGCTGGCCGAGCTCAGGGAGGAGTTCGTCGAGCGGGTGCTGGCGCTGCCGCTGTCCACGGTGGAGCGGGCCGGTTCCGGCGACCTGATCACCCGGACCTCGCGCGACGTCGACTCGCTGTCGAGGACGGTGCGCCACGCGGTGCCCGAGACGCTGATCGCCCTCGTCACCGGGGCGATCACGATCGGTGCGATGCTGCTGGTCAGCCCGCTGCTCATGGTGCCGATGCTGCTGGCCGTACCGATCATCTGGATCTCGACCCGGTGGTACCTGAAGCGGGCGCGCGACGGGTACCTGCGCGAGAACGCCGCCTACGCCGACATGACCGAGGGCCTGGCCGAGACGGTCGAGGGCGCCAGGACGGTCGAGGCGCTCGGCCTGCAGGAGCGGCGCCACGCCCGCACCGACGGCGACATCGGGCGCTCGTGGGCGGCCGAGCGCTACACGCTCGGGCTGCGCACGGTGTGGTTCCCGGCCGTCGAGCTGGGCTACGTGATCCCCGTGGTGGCCGCGCTGCTGGTCGGCGGGCTGTTCTACATCAACGGGTGGGTGATGCTCGGTCAGGTCACCGCCGCGGTGCTCTACGCCCAGCAGCTCATCGACCCGCTCGACAGGTTCCTGATGTGGATCGACGAGCTGCAGGTCGGCGGGGCCGCGATGGCGCGCCTGCTGGGCGTGGCCAACGTGCCGGACGACCGTACGGCCGGGGCCGACACCCCCGACGGCGAGGACCTGGTGGCCGCCGACGTCCGCTACTCCTACCGCGAGGGCCACGACGTTCTGCACGGCGTCTCGCTGACGTTGCGGCCCGGCGAGCGCCTGGCCATGGTCGGCCCCTCGGGAGCGGGCAAGTCGACGCTGGGCAGGCTGCTGGCCGGCATCCACGGCCCCCGCACCGGCACGGTGACCGTCGGCGGCGTGCCGCTGGTCGACCTGCCGCTCGACGACCTGCGCGGGCACGTCGCCCTGGTGACCCAGGAGCACCACGTCTTCCGCGGCACGCTGCGCGACAACCTGCTGATCGCCAGGCCGTCGGCCTCGTCCGACGAGGTGCTCGGCGCGCTGCGGGCCGTCGACGCGATGGAGTGGGTCGAGTCGCTGCCCGACGGGCTCGACACGATGGTCGGCTCGGGCGGCACGTCGATCTCGCCCGCGCACGCCCAGCAGCTCGCGCTGGCGCGGCTGGTGCTGGCCGACCCGCACACGCTGGTGCTGGACGAGGCCACCTCGCTGATCGACCCGCGCGCCGCCAGGAACCTGGAGCGGTCGCTCGCGGCCGTCCTCGACGGCCGCACGGTGATCGCCATCGCGCACCGCCTCTACACCGCGCACGACGCCGACCGGGTGGCCGTGGTCGAGGACGGGCGTATCAGCGAGCTGGGCTCGCACGACGAACTGGTGGCAGAGGGCGGCTCCTACGCCGCCCTCTGGGCGAGCTGGCACGGCGCCCCGGCGCCGACCGCCCGCTGATCACTTCCAGAAACGCACCTCGGGGTAGGCGCGGGACGGGCCGTCGAGCAGCGGCTCGTCCCCGCCCCTCAGCTGCCGGTCCACGAAGGCGGCGACGTAGGCGCGGGTGATCCCGATCGCCCGCGTGCCCTCGATCGCGCTGCCCGGAAGGCCGAGCTGGGGCCGGAGAACCGCGTAGTCGACGAAGGCCGCGTGGTCGGTGCCCTCCACGGTGATCCACCGCTTCCAGCCCCCGAGATCGGCCCACGACTGCTTCCAGCTGGTGTCGCGGCCGTCCGGCACGTGCGCGGGGTTACCCGCCATCAGCACGGGCCTGTCCAGCTCCGCCACCACCGGGGCGAACGTGCCGTCCAGATTCGCCGCCGCCTTCACCCTTCGGTCGGCCAGCAGCAGCTGGACGGCGCTGTTGCCGCCCATCGAGTGGCCGACCGCGGCGATCCTCGACCGGTCGGCGAGCCCGCGCCCGATCAGCTCGTCGAGGACGAACCGCAGGTCGGCGACCCTGACGGCGGCGACCTTCGCGCCGTCCTGTCCCTTGACGCACGCCAGGCAGGTGGTGGTCCTGCCGTCGGGGAAGGTCGTGGCGACCGACTCGTAGGTGTGCTCGACCGCCGCCACCAGGTAGCCCCTGCTGGCCAGGTCCTCGGCCAGGGAGGTGAGGGTCGCCTTGGGCATGCTGAATCCGGGCGACATCAGCACCAGCGGCAGCCGCTTGTTCGGCGGGGGGCTCTGCCGGGCGTGCGTCCTGGTCTTCACCAGCGCGCCGGGCGGCACGTCGAAGCCCTTCAGCACGGCCGCCGACTCCTCCCCGGTCAGGTACGGCGCGGGCCGGCCGCCGGGCCGCGTGGCGGGGTACCAGAGCGAGACCATCAGCTCCCGCCGGTCGGCCTCGGGGTTCCACGGGTCGGGGCGCGCGGTGTCCACCAGGTGCAGGGTGGTCGTGCCGACGGGCCGGCCGCCGGTCGGTGCGGGCAGGGCGGTCCGCGTGCCGGTCGGTGCGGGGACGGCGGGCCGGGCGCCCTCGGCCCCTGCGGGGACGGCGCCGCTCGTGAGCGCGACCGCCGACAGGGCTGCGACAACAAGTGTTCTCCTCATGCGGGCCACTCTGGTCGGCGTCGCGGGAGCCCGTCCGCCCTCGATCGTCGATCACTCTTTACGACTTTCGTCGTAAAGAGTCCGGTTCGCCGCGCCGTACGCTCGGACCATGCTGCTCGGTGCCGTGGTGTTCCTGGCCTGCCTGGCCGTCGTCAACGGCCAGATGGGGGTGGCGTCCAGCCTGCCCTGGCCGCTGACGACGACGGCCGCCGTGCTCGCCGGCCTGGCCGCCTGCTTCACGCGGCGCGCCTGGTGGCCGCTGGCGGTCGCCGGCGCCGCCGGCTACGTGGCGCTGGCGATGTGGCCGCCGCTGCTCGTCGCCTCCTACTACGCGGGCACGACGTCGCGCGGGCCGCGGAGCGTCGCCGCCTACGCGGGCGCGGGCGTGGCCGTCACCGGCCTGTCGGCCGTGGTGGGCGCGCTGCTCGGCGGCACGCGCGAGACGGTGACCGGCACGTTGGCCAACGCGACCCTCGTGGGCGCGGCGGTGATCGCGCTGCCGCTGGTCTTCGGCCTGTGGGTCAGAGCCAGGCGCGACGTGCTCGCCGCCGCGAGGGAGCGCGCCGACCGGCTCGAACGCGAGCAGGTCATGCGCGCCGAGCAGGCCCGTGCACAGGAACGCGCCCACATCGCCCGCGAGATGCACGACGTCGTCGCCCACCGGGTGTCGCTCATGGTGATGCACGCCGGCGCACTCGAGGTCGGCACCTCCGACCCGCGCACCGCCGAGGCGGCCGCCCTCATCGGCGGCATCGGCAGGGAGGCCCTGGCCAACCTCCGCGACGTCCTGGGAGTGCTGCGCACCCCCGCGCAGGCCCCGCCCCGCGCGCCCCAGCCCACGCTGGCCGACCTCGACACGCTCCTGGACCGCTCGCGCGCCCTCGGCCTCACGCTGACCAGGCTCGACGAGGGCCACACTCGAGAGATCGGTCCCACGGCCGAGCGCACCGCCTACCGCGTGGTGCAGGAGGCGCTCGCCAACATCCACAAGCACGCCGGGCAGACCGCCGCCGACGTCGCCATCCGCTTCCTGCCGTCCGCGCTGGAGGTGGTGGTCACCAACCAGCCCCCCGTACGGCCGGCCACCCCGCTCCCCGAGTCGGGCTGGGGCCTGGTCGGCCTGCGCGAACGGGTCGAACTCGGCGGCGGCACCCTGCACGCCGCCCCCCGCGAGGACGGCGGCTTCGAGCTGCGGGCCAGGATCCCCGCGTGATCCGGGTCCTCATCGTCGACGACGAGGCCCTGGTCCGGTCGGGCCTGCGGCTCATCCTCGAAGCGGCGGGCGACATCGTGGTCGTCGGCGAGGCCAGGGACGGGGCCGAGGCGGTCTCCGCGGTGGCGCGGCTGCGGCCCGAGGTCGTGCTGATGGACGTGCGCATGCCGGGCACCGACGGGCTCGCCGGGGCCGCCCGCGTCCTCGGTGCCGCCGACCCGCCCAAGGTCATCATGCTGACCACCTTCGACCTGGACGAGTACGTGCACGAGGCGCTGCGGCTCGGGGCCGTCGGGTTCCTGCTGAAGGACACCCCGCCGCGTGAGCTGGCCGCGGCCGTACGGACCGTGGCCGAAGGGCAGGCGATGCTGTCGCCGACGGTCACCAAGCGGCTGATCGGGGCGTTCGTGGACAGGACGCCGTCGAGGGCCGAGACGGCCAGGCGGCGGCTCGCCTCGCTCACCGGGCGGGAGGAGGACGTGATCAGGGCGCTGGCCAGGGGACTGTCGAACGCCGAGGTGGGCCGCGAGCTCCATCTGACGGAGGCGACGGTGAAGGCCCACGTCAGCAGGGTGCTGGCCAAGCTCGGCCTGACCAACAGGGTCCAGGCGGCCATCCTCGTCCACGACGCCGACCTCGGCCTCTGATAATAAGCACAGCTATTATAGATGTGTTTATCATTGCCTCATGGACAAGCCTTCCGAGGTTTTCGATCGGGACTACGAGTGGTCTGAGCTCGCCAGGTTCATCGCATACCCGGGGCGAGAGGCGACGCTCGGCGTGGTGTCGGGGCGTCGGCGCCAGGGCAAGACGTTCCTGCTGGACGCGGTCTGCAGGGCGGCGGGCGGATTCTATTTCGCGGCGACGGAGGCGACGCGGGCGGAGTCGCTGCGCCAGTTCGGCACCGCCCTGGCTCACCATCTGGGCGACACCGTCCCGCGTCGCTTCGCTGACTGGGACGAGGCCATGCGCGCGCTCATGGGCATCGCCGGAGATCGGCCCATCCCTGTTGTGATCGACGAGTTCCCCTACCTGGCGAAGGCGTCGCCCGAACTCCCGTCACTCATCCAGCGCGCGCTCGGTCCTCAGGGGCAGCGTGAGGGTTCGCCGGTACGTCTGTTGCTGTGCGGGTCCGCGCTGTCCTTCATGGGGTCGCTCCTGGCCGGAACGGCGCCTCTCCGCGGCAGGGCGAGCTTGGAACTGGTGGTGCCGACCCTTGACTACCGGATGGCCAGGCGATTCTGGGAGATCGATGATCCGGCCCTGGCACTGCGCGTTCATGCCGTGGTCGGCGGGACGCCCGCCTATCGGCGTGAATTCACGCTGGGGGACGTCCCCAGGGATCTGGAGGACTTCGGCCCTTGGGTGATCCGCAATGTTCTCAACCCCGGGCGTCCGCTGTTCCGCGAGGGCAGGTTCCTCCTGGCCGAGGAGCCGGAACTCCGCGACACCGCGCTCTTCCACGGGGTCCTGTCGGCGGTCGCCGGCGGCAACCACACGCGAGGAGGAATCGCCGGTTATCTCGGCAGGAAATCAACGGATCTCGGGCACGCGCTTACCGTGCTCGAGGACATCGGCATGATCTGCAGGGAGCCCGACGCTTTCCACGGCAAGCGGTCGGCCTATCGCATCACCGAACCTATCCTCAGCTTCTATCACGCGATCATGCGGCCCGAGTGGACCGACCTGGAACGGCCAGGGCTGGCCGCGCGGGTATGGGACAGGTCGCAGGCGGCCTTCCGCAGCAAGGTCCTGGGGCCGCATGTGGAGCACCTCGCCCGGCTCTGGACCCGCTGGCATGCCGAGGCCGAGACCGTCGGCGGACGGGCCGCGCGTGTCGCGTCGGGCGTGCTGCCGGATCCCGCCAACCGGACCGGGCACGAACTCGATGTGGTGGCGTTCGCCCGCGCGGACGACGGACGAGAGCGGATCATCGCTATCGGTGAGGTGAAGAGCGGCGACGTGGTGGGTCGGGCGCATCTCGACCGGCTGGAACACGCTCGCGGGCTGCTGTGGAGTAGGGACGAGCGGGCGACAGCCGATACGCGGCTGCTGCTGTTCAGCGCGAACGGGTTCACGCCACAACTGGAGGAGATCGCTCAGAGGCGTACGGACGTGCGGTTGGTGGGGCTGGACGAGCTCTACGAGGGCTCCTGAGCTGTCTGCGGACGTGGGCGGGCAGGTCACCGGCGGGCCCGAACCCCACCGCCTGTGGGGGTTCGGGCCGGACGGTGGATCAGACCAGGCCCAGCGCCTTCTTGAGGAAGTCGACCTGCAGCAGCAGCAGGTTCTCCGCGACGACCTCCTGCGGCGTCATGTGGGTGACGCCGGACAGCGGCAGCACCGTGTGCGGGCGTCCCGCCGCCAGCAGCGCCGACGACAGGCGGAGGGTGTGGGCGGCCACCACGTTGTCGTCGGCCAGGCCGTGGACGAGCAGCAGCGGGCGGTCGAGCTTGGCGGCGTCGGCGAACAGCGACGACTGGTCGTACACCTCGGGCTGGACGGCGGGGTCGCCCAGGTAACGCTCGGTGTAGCAGGTGTCGTACAGGCGCCAGTCGGTCACCGGCGCCCCCGCGATGGCCGCGTGGAAGACGTCGGGGCGGCGCAGGACGGCGAGCGCCGCCAGGAAGCCGCCGAACGACCAGCCGCGGATGGCCACCTTGGACAGGTCGAGGTCGTCGGGGTACTGCTGCGCGACGCCCTGGAGCGCGTCGATCTGGTCGTCGAGGACGGGCGTGGCCAGGTCGTTGAGGACGGCCCGCTCGAAGGCCGGACCGCGACCGGGCGTGCCGCGGCCGTCGATGACGACGACGGCGAAGCCCTGCTCGGCGAACCACTGGCTGGTGAGGTACATACCCTGGGCGGCCAGGACGCGCTGGGCGTGCGGCCCGCCGTACGGGTCGAGGAGCACGGGCAGCTTGCGCGAGCCCGGCTCGTGCCAGGAGGGGAAGACGACCGCGGTCGACAGCTCGCGGGTGCCCGCGCGGCCGAGGTGGACGCGCAGGTCGAGGCCGGGACGCTCGGCGAGCGAGGGGATCGGGATGGTCATGCCGCTGGGCAGGACCGCCGTGGCGGAGACGCCCTCCTTCTCGAGCGACTGCTCGGTCAGCACCCCGACGCCGCCCGACAGCCGGCCCGAGTAGACGCCGGACGAGGTGGAGACGGGCATGAGGGAGTGGCCGTCCCAGGTCCAGAGCTGGATCTCGGTCGGGTCGCCGCTGGCCCTGAACAGCACGGTGTCGCGGTCGATGTCGAGCACGTCGCGCACCTGGAGGGTGGGCGGGGTGATCGCGCGGTCGCCGACGAACAGCCGGCGCCCTCCCTCGTCGTCGGCCACCCAGACCAGGGAGCCGTCGTCGAGATGCCCCGGTACGCCGGTCACGATCTCGACCCAGGCGTCGTCGGTGTCCTCGCGCAGCAGCGTGGCCGCGCCGGTGGCCGGGTCGACGGTGAACAGGCGCAGCGCCTTCTGGTCGCGCGGCATGGTGACGATCGACAGCGCGTGGGAGTCCCAGGCGGCGGTGGTGAGGTACTCGTCCTCGAACGGCACCGCGACCCTGGAGCCGTCGAGCCCGATGACGAACAGCTCGGTGCGGGCGTTGGGCGTGCCCGCCGCGGGATACCGCTGCGGTACGGCGGCGCGGTCCGGATTGGCGGGGTCGGCGATGTACCAGGTCTGGACGGGCGCCTCGTCGGCGCGCTCGACCAGGAGCGCGTCGCTGCCGGGTGCCCACCAGTAGCCGCGGTGGCGGTCCATCTCCTCGGCGGCGATGAACTCGGCCAGGCCGTAGGTGACGGTGTCGCCCTCGGGCTCGGCCAGGGCGCGGTCGTCGCCGGTGGCCAGGTCGTGGACGCGGAGGCCGCCGCCGGTCACGTAGGCGACCAGGCGACCGTCGGGGGACAGGCGGGGGTCGATGACCGCGCCCGGCGTCTCCAGGCGGCGCGTGGCGCCCTCGGCCACGTCGGTGACGTACAGGCCGCCGGACAGCGCGAAGGCGGCCGTCGTGACGGCGGAGTCGGTGGCGTAGGCCACGACGCCGCCGGCCTGCTCCCTGCTGCGCTCGCGGCGGGCGCGCTCCTCCGGCGGCAGGTTCTCGTCGTCGGCGTCGAGGGCGCGGGGGTCGACGAGCAGGCGTTCGACGTGGGTGGCGGTGTCGAGCTCCCACAGGCAGGTCACCGGGTCGGTGCCGGACTGCGTCCGCAGGAACAGGACGCGGGCGCCGTCGGGGGAGATGGTGAAGCCTCTGGGCACTCCCAGGGTGAACCGGCGGGTCCTTGCGTGCAGGCGCGGGAAGCTCTCACTCATAAGCCCCCATCCTGCCAGGTGAGACGGTCGCCCCGCGCGTCCGGTGACGCCGTAGGAAACGCAGGTGGAGCGGGTGGAAGCAGTGGCGGAGGCAGGCGCCGGGTGGCATACGCTCGGGGCATGAGTGATCGACGCCTGCTGCTCGTCCACGCCCACCCCGACGACGAGACGATCGGCACCGGCGCCACCATGGCCAGGTACGCCGCCGAGGGAGCCCACGTCACCCTGGTCACCTGCACGCTGGGCGAGGAGGGCGAGGTCATCCCGCCGGAGCTGGCCCACCTGGCGGCCGACGGCGACGACGCGCTCGGTCCTCACCGCGTCGGCGAGCTCGACGCCGCGTGCAAGGCGATGGGCGTCGACGACCACCGCTTCCTCGGCGGTCCCGGCAGGTGGCGCGACAGCGGCATGATGGGCGCCGCCGCCAACGACCGGCCGCACGCGTTCTGGCGGGCCGACCTCGACGAGGCGGCGGCCGAGCTGGTGGCGATCATTCGAGAGGTGCGGCCGCAGGTGCTGGTCACCTACGACGAGGACGGCTTCTACGGTCACCCCGACCACATCCAGGCGCACCGGGTGGCGTGGCGGGCCTTCGAGCTGGCCGCCGACCCGGCCTTCGGCGAGGGCGAGCCGTGGCGGATCGCCAAGTTCTACTACACCGCCACCGCCAAGTCCGTCATGCGCAGGACGGCCGAGGAGATCGAGCGGTCGGGGGTCGGCTTCGTCGCCGAGAACGTCGAGGACGTGCCGTTCGGCGTTCAGGACCACGAGATCACCACCGAGGTGGACGCCCGGCCGTACCTGGGCAACAAGTTCGACGCGATGCGGGCGCACGCCACCCAGATCACCGTCGACCCGCCCTGGTTCGCGCTGTCCAACAACATCGGGCAGGAGGTGTTCGGGGTCGAGCACTTCATCCTGCGCAGCGGGATCACGGGCGAGACCGGGCCGGGCGCGCCGATCGAGGCGGGCGGGCTGGGCGAGCATCACGCCCTGGAGAAGGATCTGTTCGCGGGCATCCACTAACCTCCTCCGTTATGGAGCAACGGAGCCACGCCGAGTCCGCGCTGGCGGGGGCCGCGTACGGCATGCTGGCCGTGCTGGGGGTCGTCCTCGGCGTGGTGGGCGGGTTCACGCACGCGTGGTACGTCGGGCCGACGTGGCCGCTGGCGGCCATCGGCTGGGTGCCCGCGCTGTTCGCGATCTGTTTCGGCGCGGGCAGGCTGATGCGCGCCAAGCTCGGCGCCTCGGCGGTGGCGGCCGGCTGGCTGCTGGTGTCGATGGTGTTCTCGCTGAAACGCGCGGCGGGCGACCTGGTGATCGCCGGTGACGTGGCCGGCTTCGTCTACCTCTACGGGGGCATGGCGGTCGTGCTGGTGGCCGTGTTGCTCTCGCCGTCGTCGGCGGGCGGCGGCTCGTGGCTGCTGAAGGGCGTCGACCAGCAGGCCCCGATGATGCGGCAGCCCCCGCCGACGGTCGACGGGGGCCGCTGACGCGCTACCGGACCCGGGCTACCGGACCCGGGCCACTGGATCCGGGCTACTGGACCGGGGGCTGCGGAGTCGGGGTCGGGGTCGGGGTCGGAGTTGGGAGCGGGTCGGGCTCGGGCGTCAGGTCGCCTGTCTCGCCGTCGTCGTCCTCGCCGCCGTCACCCCCGTCATCCCCCGTGGTGGGGCAGGTGGTCGGGGTCGGCGTGGCGGCCAGCGGGGTCGTGACGGCCAGGTCCACGGCCGGCGTGCCGCCGTCCGCGGGCGGGACCGCCTGGGGCGTGGGCGGGTTCGGACTCGGCGTCGGGCTCGGGCTCGGGGTCGGGATCGTGTCCTGGGCCGGGGGCGCGGGTGTGCAGGTGACGTAGACCGTGGCGGTCGCCGTGACCGTCGGGCCCGTCGTGACCGTGGTGGTCGCGGTGGTGGTCGCGGTCGTGGTGGCGTTCACCGTGGTGGTCGCGTTCACCGTGGTCGTCGAAGCGACCGTCACCGTGGCCGACGGGACCGCCGACGCGGTGACCGTGGCGGTCGCCGACGGCGTCGCCGTGGCCGTCACCGTGCGCGTCGGCCAGGGCAGCACCTTGAGCGAGACCGAGGCCTTGCCGCTCTTCTTGTAGGTGCCCTTGCCCAGCTTGGTGGAGGCCTTGCCGGCGCCGGTCGTCACCGGCAGGGAGGCGGTGGCCGTCCGGCAGGACTTGCCCTTGCACACCTTCTGCTTCACAGTGAAGCGAGCCGCACCGCCGTACGTGACGGCGACGTCCAGATAGGCGACGCCCTTCTTGGCCACCACCTTGGTGGTCGCGGTGTACTTGGCCGCGGTGGGCGTCGGCGTGGGGGAGGGGCTGGTGGAGACGGGTAACTCCAGCCGGTCAACCGTGGGGGTGTCAGTGGCCGAGGAGGTCTGGGTGACGGCGAGGCCGCCGACGGTGGCCAGCGCCATGGTGCACACCAGGGCGGCCAGAATGATGAATCTCATGATCCTGCTCTTGGGGGAGATTTCAGGACGGGGATCATTATTCCGATTTGTCAAGTCGGGTCAAGGGTGAGAGGCATGGACAGGCGGCACCGGATCCGCAGGATCGCCAACTTCGTCAACCTCTCCACCCCTCTTGGCCTGCTGATCTCCGTCATCGGCGGGACGACGAGAAAGCCCGGCCCTCAGGGACTCATTCTCGCGTACGGCTATCGCTACGGCTTCCCCGTTGCCGGTGCCTTCACCGTCGGGAACGTCGTGCTGACCAAGCACCCCGAGACCTACCTGACCGGCAGGCTGCTCGACCACGAGGACCGGCACGCCACCCAGTGGGCCTGGTGCGCCGGCCTGCCCATGCTGCCGCTCTACCTGCTCTCCCTCGGCGTGTCGCTGCTGATCTGCGGCAACCAGGCCGCCTACAACCCCTTCGAGCGACTGGCCGGGCTCGACGACGGCGGGTATCCCCGCGCGGCGCCGTGGTGGAAGCGCGACCAGTCGCTCCCTGAGGGGATCGAGAAGGGCGAGTGAGCGAGTCGCGCCCGCTCACGGCGTGAGCGTGAGCGTGTGCCTGGCCGCCTTCCTGATCGAGTCGAGCTTGGAGTGCATGGGCGTGGTCCGCCCGTCGGCCCACAGCGCCGCCTGGTCCCAGTAGTTGTCGTGGAAGGCGTGCCCCGAGGCGCCGGTCAGGTTGATCCAGCGGGAGCGGTCCATGTCGGCCAGGTCGACGACCATCCGCATCGAGGGGACGGCGGTGATCCCGTAGTCGTCCTGGATGTTCCATCCCGTGGCGTTGACCGCGTCCTTGTTGCCGGGCGAGCCGAACGGGCCGCGGTTGAACAGCGCCTCGACAGGGCCGATGCCCGAGGTGCCGAAGGTCTGGTTGGTCAGGGTGAGCGTGTGCAGGTCGCCCCACCGCCACGCCTTCACGTCCGGGCCGAGCAGTCCGGCCAGCTCGTGGTGGGCGTCGGCCATGGCGGCGCGCAGGATGTCGTCGCGGGTCTCGGTGACGTTCTTGGTCGTCACGTCGTCCCAGTACGGGTCCTCCGGGCGCTCCAGCAGGTTGCGCACGACCTCGTACCAGCGGTCGCCGCCGCCCGGCCGGGCTCCCGAGGGCAGCTCGTCGTTGAACGTCGCCATGAGCAGGTGCCGCCAGACCGCGTTGAAGTAGGCGGCGGGCGCGGAGTCGAGGCCCTGGGAGCCGTCCCATCCGCGCAGCAGCGCCTGGGCGTCGGCGCTGGGGCCGGCCAGGCCCACCTTCAGCAGCGCGGGGACGAGGACCTCGGCCAGGCCGTTGTGGGAGTCCTGCTGGATGCGGCTCATGGTCTCGGCGTCGATCTTGCCGCTCTTGGTCGCCTGGCGGACCCGTTCGAGGATGCGCTTGGCGCGGTAGCCGTACGACCAGTCCTTGGTGAGGAGCTGCCGGTAGCGGTCGGGGTTGATGACGGCGTTGTTGGCGGTGACCACGAAGCCGTCGGCCGGGTCGGAGACGCTGGGCAGCTCGTCGAAGGGGATCGCGCCGCGCCACTCGTACTCGCCGGTCCAGCCCGGCACGGGCCAGGTGCCGTCGCCCTTGGCGCGCACGGGGATGCGGCCGGGCGCCTGGTAGCCGATGCGCCCTTCGGTGTCGGCGTACACGAGGTTCTGCGCGGGCACGTCGAACAGTGAGGCGGCGGCGCGGAACTCGTGCCAGTCGCCCGCCTCGTTCAGGTCGAAGATCGCCTCGGCGGCGGTGCCGGGGGTGAGCGCGGTCCACTGCAGGGCCACGGCGTTGGCCTCGTCCGACGGTTTGACGCTGCCCATCACCTCGTGCATCAGCGGCCCGTGCCTGGTCTTGCGGACCTTGATGGTCACGGGGTCGCCGCCGGCGACCTTGATCTGCACGTTCTTGGTCTCCAGCGGGAGCCATTCGCCCTTGTAGAGGTAGGTGTCGTCCTTGACCTGCTCCAGGAAGAGGTCGGCGACGTCGGGGCCGAGGTTGGTGAACCCCCAGGCGATCTTGTCGTTGTGCCCGATGATGACGCCGGGCACCCCGGAGAAGGTAAACCCTGTCACGTCATAAGCGCATTTTTCCGACTTCGTACGGCAGTGCAGCCCCGCCTGGTACCAGACCGACGGCAGCTGCGCCGACAGGTGCGGATCGTTGGCCAGCAGCGGCTTGCCCGTCGTGGTGTGCTCGCCCGAGACCACCCACGAGTTCGACCCGATCCCGTCGTTCTCCTCGGCCCCCATCAGGTCGGGCACCCTGCTCAGCGCCTCGGCCGCACCGGTGAGGACGGCCGAGCCCTCGCCGAGCCGCGGCTCGCTGCGCTCGTCGAAGCGGCCGTCGGCGATGGTGCCCTGCGTCACGATCGCCGGGTTGCGGTCGAACGGGTAGCCGGGGAAGAGCTGGTTGACCCGCTCCCTCGGCAGCTTCGTGGCGGCGAGGGCACGGTCGATCTCGTCGTCGAGGTTGGAGCGCAGGTCCCAGGCCATCGCCTTCAGCCACGACACCGAGTCGAGCGGTGTCCAGGGCTCGGGCTTGTAGCCGGAGTTCTGCAGCTTCAGGACGGAGTATTCGAGGCTCCTGTCCGAGGCGTTCGGGTGCTCGGCGAGGTAGGCGTTGACGCCCTTGGCGTACGCGTCGAGGTAGCGCTTGGTGCGCTCGGTGAGGTTCGCCAGCTCCTGCTCGGCCACCTCCCGCCAGCCCATCGTGCGGATGACCTTGTCCTCGGTCAGCGTCGCCGGCCCGAACAGCTCCGACAGGCGTCCCGCGGTGACGTGGCGGCGGAAATCCATCTCCCAGAAGCGGTCCTGGGCGTGGACGTAGCCCTGCGCCATGAAGAGGTCTTCGGAGGTGTCGGCGTAGATCTGCGGGATGCCCCACTCGTCGCGGTAGACCTCGACCTTGCCGGTCAGGCCCGCAACCTTGATGGTGCCTTCGAGCCGCGGGAACGACTGCCGCGCTATCCACACGCCGACCGCCGCGAGGACGAGCGCCAGGGCCAGGAGGACGGTCAGCACCCTCGCGAGCCAACGCAGCGGCCACGGCAACCCCACATAGGGCCTGAACCTCACGAAAACCTCCTTATGCCGTGGCTTCGCACCAAGTGTCGCAGCCGTTTCTCGGTGCGACGACCATGATCACCTCGCGTGACGGAAAGGTCGCGATCAGGCGACGTCCGGGCACGAGGGAAGCTAGGTCCAGGTCTGCCCGTCGGGGGTGTCGGCCACCTTGACCCCGAGCCCGGCCAGTTCCTCCCGCAGCCGGTCGGCCGCGTCCCAGTCGCGCGCCTCGCGGGCCCGCGCCCGCTGGTCGAGCAGCTCGGCCGCCCCCGGCGGGAGCACCCGCACCTTGCCGATCTCCGTCGACAGGTCCAGCGCGAGCACCTGGTCCAGATGCAGGAACGACTCGAACTTCGCGCCGGGCGCCACCGACTCGTCCTTCTCCAGCTCCCGCAGCACCCGCAGCGCCGACGGGGTGTCGAGGTCGTCGTCGAGGGCGGCCTCGGCGCGCCGTACCCACTGCTCGGCCATCGGCGCGCTGGGCGACTCGGCCCACTCGGCGACCCTGGTCCGCCACCGGCGCAGCGTGCGGTCGGCCGCGCGCAGGGTGTCCCACGTGAGGTTCATCTGGTGGCGGTAGCGGTGCTCCAGGAACGCCAGCCGGACGGCCAGCGGGTCGAGCCCGGTGGCGGTCACGTCCCGCAGCAGCACCACGTTCTCGGTGGACTTGGCCATCTTGCGCCCGTCGAACAGCAGGTGCTCACCGTGCACCCACCGCCGCACCACCTCGTGGCCCGCGGCGGTGTCGGACTGGGCGCGCTCGTCCTCGTGGTGAGGGAAGCGCAGGTCGATCCCGCCGGTGTGGACGTCGATCCGATCGCCCAGGTAACGCAGCGACATGGCCGAGCACTCGACGTGCCAGCCCGGGAAGCCCCGACCGCCCCACGGGGTGTCCCACGCCAGCTCGCGGTGCGAGTGCTTCCACAGCGCCCAGTCGGCGTGGAACCGCTTGCGCTCGTCCACCCCCTCCACCCGGTGCCCCGGCCTGAGCGCGTCGAGCCGGTTGCCCGAGAGCTCGCCGTACGAGGGAAAGGTCTGCGCGGCGAAGAACACCGAGCCGTCCGGTACGGCGTAGGCGTGCCCCTTCTCCATGAGCTTGACGATCAGCTCGATCATGAGGTCGACGGACTCGGTGGCGCGCGGGGTGTACTCGGGCGGGCGCAGGTTGAGGGCGGCGGTGTCGCGGTGGAAGGCGTCCTCGTAGAAGCGGGCGATGTCGAGGGTGGAGCGGCCCTCCTCGCGGGCCCGCAGGACGATCTTGTCCTCGCCGACCTCGGCGTCGTCGACGAGATGCCCGACGTCGGTGATGTTCTGGCAGACGAGCACGCGGACCCGGTTGCGCTCCAGGACCCTGCGGACGAGGTCGGACAGGAGGTAGGAGCGCAGGTTCCCGACGTGCGCGAACCGGTAGACGGTCGGGCCGCAGGTGTACATCCTCAGGGCCCTGGCTTGGGGAAGCTCCTCGACCTGCCGGGTGCGCGTGTCGTAGATCCGCAACATGGAACGAGCCTAATCCGGCGCGTCGCCACCCCCAAGGCCCAGCCGTTCGCGGCCGGGCCCTGCTCCCGGCCGCGCCTCCAGGACGGGCTACTCGCCCAGAAAGCCCCCAGGACGGGCTACTCGCCCAGGAAGCCCCCAGGACGGGCTACTCGCCCAGAAAGCCCCCAGGACGGGCTACTCGCCCAGGAAGCCGAGGATGTCGCGGTCGCCGCGCTCGCGCAGCCGGGCGACGACCTCCTCGCGCGTGGCCGTCTCGGGCAGCCCCACCCTGGCCCCGATGAGCCGCAGCCCCTCGGCCTCCGAGTCGACCGGAGCGGTGTAGCCGATCAGGTGCAGCGCCCTGTTCAGCGGGCGCAGCGCCGGCTGGGCGGCGGGAAGGAAGCGCGTCAGCAGCTCCCCGCCGTCCGAGACCGTCAGGAACACGTGGTCGCCCTCGGAGGCGTTGAACTCCGCCAGCACGTTCCTGATCGACCCCATCGTCGGCTGGTTGTGCCAGGAGATCACCACGTCACCCGACGGCGCGGAGGCGGTCAGCGACCCGCCGGGCGCCATCCCGAGGTGCGCGGCGAACCCGGTCGGCAGCGGGGAGCCCGACCCGCGCAGGTGCTCGGCGTTGACGTCCACCCGGTGCCACCAGCGCCCGTCACGCGACCTGAAGCAGCGCCGCGTCTCGGAGACGTCCTTGCGCGGCTGGTAGCCCGGCTGGTCGGGCGCGGCCACCCTGATCCAGCCACGCTGCGAGCGCTCGAACCCCGGCCCGCCCGAGTAGGCGCGCACCGAGCTCTCGCTCACGTCGTATCTCGACGTCAGGTTGGCCACGATGGTGTTGACCGAGGCCTCGCCGCCGGCCCGCTCGATCTCCCTGGCGATCATCTCCCTGATCCCCAGGTACTCCTCGCCGCCCCACCGCGCCAGGCCGTACTTGTTGCGGTCCACGCGGCGGAAGCGCGCGTCGGCGGTCAGCTGGTTGCGGATGCCGACCAGGCTGTAGTCCTCGCCGATCCGCTCCTGGATCTCCTCGGGCGTGAGCGCGTGCCCCGAGACCGCCAGCACGGCCTCGGCCTTCTCGTTCACGCTGCGCGGCCACAGCATGACGTGCCCCTCGTAGACCCGCAGCTGGGGCACCGTGGCCAGCCACCGCTCGGCCACGTCCTCGCGGACACCGAGCTGCGAGGTCATCGCCACGGCCTCCGCCATGACCCTCGGCCCCTCGGCGAACAGCTGCCTGGTCTTCTCCCGCAGCTCGTCGACACCGCCCGCGATCAGCCAGCCGTCGACCTGGTCGTAGCCGGTCAGCAGCGTCCTGACGAACCGCCACACCGGGATGCCGAGCGTCACCAGCTCGGTGCGGTGCCACGGCGCCGCGTCGGCCAGATGCTCAGCGGGTACGGCGGAGCCCAGCTGCCCACGCAGCCAGGTGACGTGCGCCAGCAGCGGCCCCGCGTCGGGCGAGGCCAGCCACGCCTCCACGTGGTCGCGCAGGTCGCGCTCGATCTGCCTGATCCGCTCGCGCGTCACGGAGAAACGCTGGGCGAGCTCGTCGAGCGTGGCCCGCTGCTCGGCGTAGACACGGTCGCGCGCGATCGTGCGCTGCCGCTCGTCGAGGGCGACGAACAGCTCGTCGACCAGCTGCGGCAGCGCGACCGTCCTGATCTCGGCGACCGGCTCCAGCAGCCGCTCGAACACGCCGACGAACAGCTTGTGGACCACGTCGCGGCCGAGCACCTCGGGCGTGCGCTCGCTCTCGCCCGGGTTGGAGAACCTCAGCAACGGCAGGATGTCGCCCACCTGCAGATGCCCCCAGAAGGCCACGGCCACGTCGGCGAGACGGCCGGCCACGGCCTGCGTGCCGATCACGGCACACGCCCGGTCCAGCGGGATCGACTGCCACCACGCGTCGGGCAGCTGAGGATCATCCGCGAGAGGTGCGATCTGGACGGGAGAGGTCCAGCGCAGGGGCGGCGCGAGGTCACTCAGGCTGAGATTCATTGGGGTCCAACCAGCAAAGGGAAAGGATATCCGCAGTTCAGAGACTATGTGATTAGGACGACAAAAATGGGCTCCCTCTTCCCGCATGGGAAACGTAGAGCACCGACCGCGCCCGCGTACAGGCCACGTAGAGCAGCCCCCGCTCGCGCTGGAGCACCCGCGCCCGGTCGGCGGGGTCGTCCGGCAGCGGCTCGGGCACCACGCCCTCGGCGATCCCGATCAGCGCGACCCGCTCGAACTCCAGGCCCTTCAACCCGTGCAGCGTCGTGACCCGCACGTCGTGACCCGCTCGGGCGAGCGCCTCCCTGGCGGACCTGACGAGGCGGGTGGTGCGCGCGGCCACGGCCATCTCCCCGGCGGGCACGCCGTCCTCCAGCCACGACCCGATCGTGGACACCAGCCCGGCCAGCTCGGCCTCCGGCGAGTCGTAGGCCCTGATCGTCGGCCGTTCGCCGTGATGCGTGCTGCGGAAGTCGCGCAGCTCCTGCACGTGCTTGACCAGCCCGAGCGCCGGGCCGCCGCCGCGCAGCCGTACCCCGAAGGACAGCACCTCGTGCGGCAGCCGGTAGGAGATCGCCAGCTCGTGCTGCACGGCGTGGATGCCGACCGCCTCCAGCGCGCTGCGGTGGTCGGTGATGCGCTGGTGCGGGTCGCCGACCACGAACAGGTCGTCCGGAGCGCGCGGCACCGCCGCGCGCAGCAGCCGCCACTGGGCCGGGCTCACGTCCTGCGCCTCGTCCACCACGATGTGCCGGTACGGCTTGCGCCCCGGCTCGCCGAAGCTCAGCACGTCGTCGAGCAGGTCGCCGGCCGCCCTGGTGAGCAGCCGCAGCGCCTCCTCCGCCAACTCGGCCAGCGAGCGCGCCCCCGGCCCCACGAGCACGGGCTGCCGCCCCTCCACGTCGGCCACGATCCTGACCGCCAGCCGGTCGACGTTGTCGACGTCGACGCGCTTGCGGACCGCCTCGTCCTCGATCAGCGTGTCCAGGCGCGCCGACAGGTCGGCCGCGAGCCCCTGCGTCAACGTCACCAGCAGCACCGGCCCGTTGCCGTGCTCGGCCAGGTGCGCGGCCCGGTGCAGGGCGGTGAGCGTCTTGCCCGTGCCGGCGCCGCCGGTGACGAGCACCGGGTGCTCGTAGTGGCCGGCGCGGGCCAGCCGGTGCTGGGGCGGGTGCAGGAAGACGCACCAGTCGGGCTTGCCGACGATCCTGTCGATCTCCTCGGGCCGCGCGGCGAACACCGCCAGGTCAGGGCTGCGCAGCAGCGCCCCGAGCAGGTCGGAGGTGTCGATCGGCTCGGGGGAGTCCCACGAGGTGCGGCGGGAGTCCAGCGCCTTCCACGCCTCGGGCAGCGAGCCGCCCCTGGCCATCACCGCCAGCGGCAGGTACTGCGTGGGCGGCAGCAGCGACTCCAGCGCGTCCACGTCCGCCTCGTTGGTGATTAACCTGACCAGCGGCAGCAGCGCGAGGTCGACCCCCAGGCCCAGCAGGTCGGCGTCGTCCACGTCCGCGAACAGCCGCGTCGCCCCGGCCGAGCGGCGCAGGGCGTGCTCGACCCTGCCCAGCGCCTCGGCGTCCCACTGCTCGATCACCCCGATCAGCGGGTTGACGCTGAAGGCGTGCCGGCCCGCGTAGGTCTCGGCCTCGTCGTCGGGCAGCAGCGTGAGCAGCCACGACAGGTCGCCCTGCCGTACCACGACGCCCTTGAGCCCGTCGGCCATCCGCACCGTCCCCACCCCCTCGGGGGCGGGGACCTCGTCGAGGAATCCGTACAGCGCGGCCATGACCTGCCCGCGCTCTGGCGCAGCCAGAGCGCGGAGCTCCCTGGGGAAGCCGGGGGCGATCGCGAGCCGCGCCACGGGCTCAGTCCAACAGGTCGAGCAGGTCACGGTCCCCGCGTTCGCGGAGCCTGGTCTTGAGGTCGTCCAGACTGACGTTGCCCGACATGCCAATCCTTATGGCGATGATTCTCGCGGCGTGCTCGATCGCGCTGCTCAGGCCGGTGTAGTCGGCCAGGCGCAGCGCCTTGGAGATCTTACTGGCGCCCGGCGTGGCCACCGGCAGGTGCTTGGCCCGCAGCACGCCCTCCTTCGAGAGCGTGATGAACAGGTGCCCGCCCTCCCGCGCGCCGACGTCGGCCAGCAGCCTGCCCATCTGACTGATGCACGGCCTGCCCAGCCAGCTGATCGACAGCTCGCCCGCCGCGCTCCTGACCGTCCAGCTCGCGCCCGCGGTCAGCCCCAGGTAGGCGGCGAACCCGCTCGGCAGCGCGCACTCACCGGTGGCCAGCTGCTCGGCGGTCACGTCGATCCGCAGCCACCAGCGCCCGTCGGGCTGCCGGAAGCAGCGTTTGGTCAGCGAGACGTCCTTGAAGGCCTGGTGCGGCTTGCCGTTGCCGTTGCCGTCGGATGGCGCGGGCGCAGGGAAGTCCTCGAACCGGGCCGCCGCCTCACCGGGCGCACCCTGCGGCTCCGGATGCGGCGGCGCCTGGACGGACCCGGCGTACGGCTCGACCCCCGGCACGGACTGGAACCGCGGCTCCAGCACGGGCGCCGCTGCGGGCTCCTGCGGTCGTTGGAGGTGCGGTTCTCCCGCTCCAGGGCCAGGAAGATGCGGTTCTCCCACCCCGGGACCAGGCAGGTACGGTTCTCCCACCCCGGGACCAGGGAAGGGCGGCTCACCGGCCACCACCGGGCCGGAGAACTGCGGCTCTTCCGCCGGGCCAAGGAACTGCGGCTCCGGAACGGCAGGCGAGCCGGGTACCTCGGCGATCCGCGCCGGTGCGGCCAGCGTCGCCTGCACGAACTGCCAGGCGGGCACGTCGAGCGCGCGCACCTCTCTGCCGTGCCAGTCGGCCGCCCCGATCAGCAGGTCCCGCGGCGGATCCACGCCCAGCCGGGCGCGCAGGTCGTCGAGGTGCGCCCGGTAGGGCGCGGTCTCCTCGGCGGCCAGCCACCGCAGCAGGCGCTGGCGCAGCTCGGCCTCGACGGCGACGATCTCCGCCTTGGGGGCCGCGAACAGCTTGGCCAGCTGCTCCACGGCCGAAGGCGCATCGGTGAAGACGCGGTTCTGCGCGACGGCCCACGTCTTGTCGTCCAGACCCGCGAAGGAGGCCTCGATCAGCGCGTGCAGGTCGACCGCCCCGGCGGGGGCACCCGCCGCCGACGGCTCGCCACCGGACAGACCCGCCTCGGGCAGGCCACCACTCGCGAAACCCGCGTCGGCCGGCTCCCCACTCGCGTCGCCCGCGTCGGGCAGGTCATCACCCGGGACGCCCGCGTCGGGCAGGTCGCCATGTGCGGCGCCCGCGTCGGCCGGCCGGTCGTGGGGGACGTCCGCGTGGGGCAGGTCACCACCCGGGACGCCCGCTTCGGGCAGTTCGCCGCCGGACGCGCCGGTGACAGGAAGGCCGTCGGGCGTGTCCGACCCGAACAGGTCGCCGTCCTGGACGCGCGCAGCGGGCAGATCGTCACCCGGGACACCCGCAGCGGGCAGGTCGTCACCCTGGACGCGCGCTGCGGGCAGGTCGTCACCCTGGATACCCGCAGCGGAGAGGTCGTCACCCGGGACGCGCGCTGCGGGCAGGTCGTCACCCTGGACGCGCGCTGCGGGCAGGTCGTCACTCGGGACCCGCGAAGCGGGCAGGTCGCCGTCCGGGACGCCCGCCGCCGGCTCGTCGTCCGGCACGGCGGCGAAGGACCACTCGCCCACCGGGTCGGCCACCGGGTCGCCCACCGGGTGCGGCCGCTCGCCATCCGGGGCGGCCTCGTCGGCCCTGTCGCCCGCACGCTCGGCGCGTTCCACACCGGGGCTCGCGGCGCCCGTGCCATCGAGGACGTCGGCTGCGGGCTCCTGGACGCCGTCCGCCCACAGAGCACCGGCACCGGCCGCCTCCTGAAGCCGGGACGCCTCGGGCACCCCCGGGGCCGGCGGCTCCTCGGACACCGGCTTGAACGCGGAGTCCTGGCCACTGTCGGCGGGACGCGGGGTGGACGCCTGGAAGGCGTCCCAGCGCTCGGCTCGCGCGGACGCGGCCTGCTCGGGCGCCGCAGGCGGGGCGGCGTCCTGCCCGCCCGTCGTGGTGCCGGTCCCGAAGGCGTCGAACGGCGTGCCGTAGGACTGCTTGGTGGAGCGGGGCTTGCGCGACGGGAGCGGCGGCGCCTCGGCCCGCGACCCGGCGACCGGCCGATCCGGCGCCACCGGGGCGCCCGCGCTCGGCGAGACGGGTTCCGCCGGGGACACGGCGCTCGGTGTGACGGATTCCGCCGGGGACACGGCGCTTGGCGAGGCGGGTTCCACCGGGGACACGGCGCTCGGCGCGGGCATGCCGAACTCGACGGGGGAGTCGGCACCCGACGCCTGCAGACCGTGCCCCGAGGGGTCCGGTCCCAAGGCGTCCGGTCCCAAGGCGTCCGGCGAGGCGTTCGGTCCCGAGGCGTCCGGTGCCGCAGCGGCCGCCTCCGGCTCCAGCGCGTCAGGCGTCGAGGTCTTGGGCTCCAGGTGGTCCGGCGCCGAGGTCTCCGGCTCCAGGGCGTCCGGCGCGAGAGCCTCCAGCCGTGCGACGCCCGCGGCGCCCCGTCCGGGTGCGGCGGACTCCAGGACGTCGGCTGCGTCCCGCTCCGGGGCCTCCGGCCGCGCCGGGGTCGGCTGCGCGGGGGCCGGCTGGGAGAGTTCCGGCTGCGCGACGTTCGGCTGTGCGGTGTCGGACCGTGCGGTGTCCGGCTCCGCGAAGGTGTCCAGGATGTCCCGTTCCGCGGGGGTGTCCAGGACGTCCGGCTCCGGCGGGAGCGATGCCGCGGCCTCCGGGTGCGACACGGCCTCCTCGCCCGGCGTCAGCCGTACGAAGACCGCCGAGAACAGCGAGGTGAGCACCGGCCGCGCCTTCACGAACGGCTGGTCCACCAGCTCGCGGCTGCTCAGCGACAGCAGCCCCGGCCACGAGCCCACCCGGTCGAGGGCGATCGCGACGTGCGGCTCGTCGGCCTCGTCGGGGTCCAGGACGTGCAGCGCGGGCAGGACGTCGCCGATGGCCGCGGCGGGCCACTGCTCCAGCGCGATCTCCGTCAGCAGCTCGCCGAGGGGCTCGGGTCCGATGGCGGCCAGCACCCGCGGCATGGGCAGGCTCCGCCACCACGCGTCAGGCAGGTGCGGTTGCCCGTGGAGCAGTGTGATCGCGGCAGCGTCGCTCCACCGCAAGGGTGGTACGAGGTCGCTCAGGCAGAAGTTCATCCTGTTCCGTTCACCAGTCCCTCGCGCCGCGGTCGCGGCGCAGCCATACTTGTGCCGCCACGGAACAGACCATAGCCGCGCAAAACAGCCCTGTGCATCATGGAGTACGTATCAGCGCCTGACGGCGGCGAAGCGTAGGCGCACGTAATCGGCCATCCAGCCGCTCTCCCTGCGGAGCGCCGGGGCGGCCAGCTCGTTGACCCGCCTGAGCAGCGGTTCGATCAGGTCGGCGGGCAGCCCGTCGAGGAGCGTTCCGGCGTACACGCGGACCCAGTCGGCGGCCCCGCGGGGGCACTCGTCGAGCGGGGTGGGCCGGTCGAAGTACTCGAGCAGCCTGACGACGAAGCCCTCCTTCTCCAGCAGCCTGGAGTGCTCGGCGGGCGTGGGGAAGTACCAGGGCAGCTCGGGCTCGCGCAGGCCGTACTCGCGCCATGCGGTGGAGACGGCGGCGGTCAGCTCCGCGCAGTTGCCGGCGCCGCCCATCTCGGCCACGAAGCGGCCGCCGGGCCGCAGCGCCTCGCGGACGTTGGCGACGACGGTGCGGGGGTCGCGGCTCATCCAGTGGAGGGCGGCGTTGGAGAAGACGGCGTCGTAGGCCTGCGCGACGGTGAAGTCGTGGCCGTCGCCCACGATGAAGTCGATGCCCGGGTACTGGGCCAGGGCCTTCTCGATCATCGCGAGCGAGCCGTCGATGCCGAGCACGCTCGCCCCCCTGGCGGCGATCTCGGCGGTCAGCACGCCGGTGCCGCAGCCGAGGTCGAGCACGCGCTCACCCGGCTGCGGATCGAGCAGGTCGACCAGTGGCGCTCCCTGCGGCGAGACATAGCCGAAGCCGCTGTCGTAGGCGCGAGCGGTCAACCGCGTCATGCTCGGTGTGTCGTATCGCAAGACCGATCAGCTCCCCCGTAGTGGGACAACAACTCTAGGGGCTGAAGGTCTCTACGACATATCAGTCACACCGGGCACACTTGTCTCACCGGGCCCAGTTCTTCTTCAGGTAGGCCTTCGCGGCGTCGGTCTGCGGGATCGTGAGCAGCACCGGTGGCCCGGGAGGGGCGGGCAGCTGCGCGGCGACCTGGGTGTCGAGGGTGCCCTTCATGACCATCGCCTCACCCCGCGCGGGACGGGCGTAGCCCTTGAGGAACAGGTTCTGGCCCTCGTCGGAGAACAGGAACTCCTGCCACAGCCTGGCCGCGGCGGGGTGCGGGGCGTCCTTGTTGATCGCCTGCACGTAGTACGCGCCGAGGGGCGCGTCCTTCGGGATCGTGACCTTCCAGCTCTCGCCGGGCTTGGCGGTGCGGGTCGCGTTGAGGTAGTCCCAGTCGACGACGACGTTGGCGGAGCTCTGCTGGGTCAGCTGGCCCGCCTTCCGCAGCTTGTCGAACAGTTCGACGCCGCGCTGCACCTGGGGCACGCCGTTCACCAGCGAGGCGGCCATGACGCCGTTGAAGGCGGCGGCGGTCTGCCGGGGGTCGCCGGGGAGCGCCACCTTGTAGCCGGGCCTGAGCAGGTCGGCGAAGGAGGCGGGCGGCCTGACGTGGCGGGAGTCGTACCCGAGCGACATGTAGCCGCCGTAGCCGGCGTACCAGGCTCCGTTCCGGTCCTTCACGTGGTCGGGCACGTCCTGCCAGCCCGCCACCTTGTACGGCGCGAAGCGCGCGGCGTTGGCGACCGCGGCCTCCAGGCTGAGGTCGAAGACGTCCGGCTTGAGCTGCGCGGCGGACTCGATCGCGCGCTGGCTGCTGGCGGTGGGCTCGAACTGGTTGACCTTGATGCCGTACTTGTCGGCGAAGGTGTCGATGATCTCGCCGTAGTTGGCCCAGTCACGCGGCAGGGCGATGACGTTGAGCTCGCCCTCCTTCTTGGCGGCCTCCGCCAGCCGCTCGACGGTGGTGAACCCGGCCTTCATCGAGGCGGCCTTCACGTCGACCGGAGGCAGCGGCTTCTCTTCCGTCTTCGCGGCGCCGCATCCGGCGCTGAGGAGAACGGCGGCTACGGCGGCACAGGTACGCACAGTCACATGAAAGATACTCGCCGCTACACTCGCTCAGGTCGAGGAGGCACGACCTTCGCGGCCACCAAATGCTCCTCCTGGATCTCCACGAGCGTGCCGTCGCGCTTGCGGACGCGCAGCACGCCGCCGTCCCACGATTCGAGAATGCCCACGGCGTCGCGGAAACCACCGGGCACCATTCTCCGTGTGGTAACCCTGGCCCCAATATCCGCACTTGTCAGGGCGATGACGAGGCGAGCGGCCATGAGTTTGCCACCCTCCGTTCCCGACACTTGGCTGACCCGGCAATACTAGGGCGTAGAAAACCCGCGGTCTAAGAAGGAGCTCGACGTGACGTACGTCATCGCGCAGCCTTGCGTGGACGTTCTGGACAAGGCGTGCATCGAGGAGTGCCCCGTCGATTGCATCTACGAGGGCGAGCGCATGCTTTACATCCACCCCGACGAGTGCGTGGACTGCGGCGCGTGCGAGCCTGTCTGCCCCGTAGAGGCGATCTTCTACGAAGACGACCTTCCCGAGCAGTGGAAGGACTTCTACAAGGCCAACGTGGACTTCTTCGAGGACCTGGGCTCGCCGGGCGGCGCCTCGAAGGTCGGCAAGATCGACAAGGACCACCCCGTCGTCGCCGCACTGCCGCCGCAGGCCGAGGAGCACTGACAGGTGCACAATCTGCCGGACTTCCCGTGGGACCGGCTGGCGCCTTACAAGGAGCGCGCGCAGGCGCACCCCGACGGCATCGTCGACCTGTCGGTCGGCACCCCGGTCGATCCCGTGCCGCAGATCGTGCAGGACGCGCTGGCCGGGGCCGCCGACAGCCCCGGCTATCCGCTGACGTACGGCACGCGCGAGGCACGCGCCGCGGCGGCGGGCTGGTTGCGCCGCAGGCACGGCGTCACGCTCGACGAGCGTGCCGTGCTGCCGCTCATCGGCTCGAAGGAGTTCGTGGCCTGGCTGCCGACGCTGCTCGGCGCCCGGCGGGTCGTCATCCCCGAGCTGGCCTATCCCACCTACGACGTGGGCGCCCGCATCGCGGGGGCCACGCCGATCGCCGCCGACGGGCTGCTGGCCCTCGGTCCCGCCGACGTCGACCTGATCTGGGTCAACTCGCCCTCCAACCCCACGGGCAAGGTGCTGCCCGCCGAACACCTGCGCAAGGTGGTCTCCTGGGCGCGTGAGCGGGGCGCGATCGTCGCCTCCGACGAGTGCTACATCGAGCTCGGCTGGGAAGAGGAGCCGATCTCCATCCTCCACCCGGACGTGTGCGGCGGCTCCCACGAGGGGTTGCTGGCCGTCCACTCGCTGTCCAAGCGCTCCAACCTGGCCGGATACCGTGCCGGGTTCGTCGCGGGCGATCCCGCGCTGGTCGCCAGGCTGCTGGAGATCCGCAAGCACGCGGGCATGATCATGCCGGAGCCGGTCCAGGCCGCGATGACGGTCGCGCTCGGCGACGACGCCCATGCCGACGAGCAGCGCGAGCGCTACTCCGCCAGGCGGCGGCTGCTCCGCCCGGTGCTGGAGAAGGCCGGCTGGCGCGTCGACCACTCCACGGCCGGGCTCTACCTGTGGGCCTCCGACGGCACCGACTGCTGGGATCAGGTGCGCCGCCTCTCCGAAACCGGCATTTTGGTCGCACCTGGGGATTTCTACGGAACCGCTGGTGGCAGCCACATCCGGATCGCCGTGACGGCCACCGACGAACGCATCAGTGCGGCGGTGCGTCGCCTCCAGTAGGATCCCGCGGCATGACCTCCATGGTCGTCATCGGGCTGAGCGTCGTCACCATCGTCCTCCTGCTGGGCGCCTTGCTCACCACCATGCGCAAGGGCCGCCCAGCCGCGGGCGCGGCGTCCCCCCTTCCTTCCTCCGGGCAGGGCACGGTCGGCTCCGACTACGACGACCCGCGCACGATCAGGGTCGGCGACAAGATCGAGACCCACGGCAAGCCCGCCCAGGTGCGCGGCGCCGTCCACGTGTCGTGCCAGGGCCAGCAGTGGACCGAGTACCTGCTCGACGACGGCTCCCGGCGGCCGGTGTGGCTGTCGGTCCAGGTACGGCACGGCCTCGTCTCCACCGATCCGCCGCACCTGGAGGTCCTGCTCTGGACGGACGTGCCCACGCAGGGCATGATCCCGGCCAAGACCATGCTGATCATGGAAGGGGTGGAGTTCCACCCCGTCGACAGGGGCACCGCGGCCTTCCGGTCGGAGGGCGAGACCGGGCGGCCCGAGCGCGGCCTGCTCGACTTCGCCGACTACCGGGCCGCCGACGGGCGGTTGCTGTCGTTCGAGCGGGTGCAGGGCCAGGGCTGGACCGCCAGCTACGCGCAGCCGCTGCCGCCGGGCTCGATCACCATCGTCAGCCGCGCCGCCTGACCCAGCCCAGCTCGACGTCGCGCCTTCCCGCCGTGCCGCCGGGCGCGGTCTCCGTCGTCTGCCGCCTGGCTCAGGTCAGTTCGACGTCGCGCCTTCCCGCCGTGCCGCCGGCCTTCCAGCCCTCCGGCGACCAGACGATCCCGTCGAAGCCGACGCTGCGCAGGCCGTACTCCTGGGCGTGGGCGACCGACCACGCGGCGATCAGCCACCCGCGCCTCGACGTCGGCACGCTCACGGCGCCCAGCGCCCTGGTCAGCTCCCGCCGCGCCTCTCCCGTCCGCGAAGGCGCGGGCGTCGCCGTCTTCGGATAGGTGCAGTGGACGGCCCGCGGCACCCTGCCGGTGAACGCCGCCGCCAGGATGCGCGCGCTCGTCTCGTGCGGCCCGTAGGCGTACCCGGCGGCGGAGCGCTGGACGGCCTGCGCGGCCTCCGCGACGGGCAGCTTCCGGTAGTCCTTCACCTTCACCAGCGCGGCGAAGAAGCGGTTGGTCGCGTAGACCGGGTCCATGATCTGTTTCTTCCTGCCCCAGCCCTGCGAGGGCCGCTGCTGGAAGACACCCACCGAGTCGCGGTCGCCGTACGAGAGGTTGTAGAGCTTCGACTCCTGGATCGCCGTGGCGTACGCGATGACGACGGCCTGCTCCGGCAGGCGCCTGCGCTCGGCCACCGCCGCGATCGTGGCGGCGATGCGCGCCTGCTCGATGTCGAGCTCCAGCTCGCCCTTCGGGGTGCGCACCACGCAGCTCTCGATGTCCTCGGCCAGCGGATCGGCCTTCCTGAGCAGCACGTAGACGCCCACGGCGATGGCGACCGCGAGCGCGACGACGATGATCGCGATGGTCAGGACGGCTCGGGAGAAGCTATGCCGCACGCTGAGAAACCTACCCGGACAGATAAGCTCCGTGGCCATGAGCAAGAGCCATGCGAGTCCGCTGCCGGCGGCCATCGACGAGCTGTGGGCCCACCGGGAGGCGCTCTCGCCTTCCGACGCGGCCGCCAGAGGCGTCGTCGTCGGCGCGATCGACCAGCTCGACACCGGCAAGGCGCGGGTGGCCACCATCTCCGCCGACGGTGAGGTGGTGGTCGACGAGCGGGCCAAGCGGGCCATCCTGCTCAGCTTCAAGGTGCTCGGCATGGCCAGGTCGCAGGTGGGCGACTTCCAGCACCACGACAGGCTGCCGTTGAAGACCACGTTCGACGGGGTCAGGGTGGTGCCGGGCGCGATCGCCAGATGGGGTTCCTACCTAGCGCCCGGCGTGGTGCTCATGCCGTCGTTCACCAACATCGGGGCGTACGTCGGCGGCGGCACCATGGTCGACACCTGGGCCACCGTGGGCTCCTGCGCGCAGATCGGGGAGAACGTCCACCTGTCCGGCGGGGTGGGCATCGGCGGCGTCCTCGAACCGCCCAACGCGGTGCCCGTCGTCGTGGAGGACGACGCGCTGATCGGCAGCAGGGCGATGCTGGTCGAAGGAGCCCGCGTGGGACGTGGGGCGGTCGTCGGGGCTGGAACGATCCTGTCCGCCTCGATGCCGGTGATCGACGTGGAGACGGGGGAGGAGCTCGGGCGCGGGCGGATCCCCGACTGGTGCGTGGCGGTGGGCGGCACGCGGCCGAAGGAGTTCGCCGGGGGGACGTTCGGGTTGCCGTGCGTGCTGGTGCTCAAGCGGCTCGAGCCCGGCCAGCGGCACGACAAGGCGGCGCTGAACGACGTGCTGAGGGAGCACGGCGTCAACGCCTGACCCCGGCGGCCCCCGTGCCCGCCGGTCCGGCCTGTGGCCGGCCGTACGCCCGAGGTTAGGGTTGGGTGCCATGCTGGACTTGACGCAGGACGTAGGCGCGCTGACCGCCACCATCGTGGACATCGAATCGGTCAGCGGCAACGAGAAGGTGCTCGCCGACGCGGTCGAGGAGGCGCTCAGACGGCTTCCGCACCTCACCGTCGACAGGTCCGGCGAGACCGTCGTCGCCCGCACCAACCTCGGCCGCCCCGAGCGCGTGCTCATCGCCGGACACCTCGACACCGTCCCCACGGCGGGCAACCTGCCCAGCAGGATCGAGGGCGACCTCCTCTACGGGTGCGGCACCTCCGACATGAAGGCGGGCGTCGCCGTCGCGCTCAAGCTCGCCGCCCTCCTTCCCGCCCCCAACCGCGACGTCACCTACGTCTTCTACGACTGCGAGGAGGTCGAGGCCGAGCGCAACGGCCTGACCAGGGTCAGCCGCGACCACGCCGACTGGCTGGCCGCCGACTTCGCCGTCCTCATGGAGCCGACCGACGGCGTGATCGAGGGCGGCTGCCAGGGCACGCTCCGCGCGGACATCACCACGCGAGGCAGGCGCGCCCACAGCGCCAGGTCATGGCTCGGCGTCAACGCCATCCACGCCCTCGAGCCGATCCTGGCCAGGCTCACCACCTACGAGGCCAGGCAGCCCGTGGTCGACGGCCTGCAGTACCACGAAGGGCTCAACGCGGTGTCGGTGCGCGGCGGCGTGGCCGGCAACGTCATCCCCGACCAGGCCGTGGTCACCGTCAACTTCCGCTTCGCGCCCGACCTGTCGCTGGCGCAGGCCGAGGAGCACGTGCGGGAGGTGTTCGACCGGTTCGAGGTGGCCATCACCGACGGCGCCCCCGCCGCCCGCCCCGGGCTCACCCACCCCGTGGCCGCCGCGTTCGTCTCCGCCGTCGGCGGCACACCCCGCGCCAAGCTGGGCTGGACCGACGTCGCCCGCTTCTCCGCCCTCGGCGTCCCCGCCGTCAACTACGGCCCCGGCGACCCCAACCTCGCCCACCAGCAGGGTGAATACGCCTCACTCAGCCAGATCAGGGCCAGCGAGACCGCGATGCTGAACTGGCTCTCCCCGGGCGCGTAACCCCCCTACAACGTGAAAGTGGCTTTCCTCGCCGGCCATTTGGCGGGGAAAGCCACTTTCAGTCCCGAGCAGCACCCTCGGCAGTTAGACGCAGCGGCTTCGAAATCCGGTTCCCTCCTTTTTTCAAGATTTTTTAACCGGGCGCGCTAGCGTGCTCCGTATGAAACGGACACGTCCCGAACGTCGTCAGGGTCTTGCGGTCGTCCGCGGCCAGCTCGTTCCTGAATCCACCTATGACCAGCGCCTTCTCGATCGCCAAGGGCCCACCGACTGGGTTCACATGGATCCGTGGCGGGTGCTGCGCATCCAGGCCGAGTTCGTCGAGGGCTTCGGCCAGCTGGCCGAACTCCCCACCGCGGTCACCGTGTTCGGCTCGGCGCGCACCACCGTCGACTCCCCCGAGTACCAGCTGGGCGTCGAACTGGGGAGCAAGCTGGCCAAGGCCGGATACGCCGTCATCACCGGCGGCGGGCCCGGCGCCATGGAGGCGGCCAACAAGGGCGCGTCCGAGGCGGGCGGCATCTCCGTCGGCCTCGGCATCGAGCTCCCCTTCGAGCAGCGCATGAACGACTACGTCGACCTCGGCATCGAATTCCGCTACTTCTTCGTGCGCAAGACGATGTTCGTGAAGTACTCGTGCGGGTTCATCACGCTGCCCGGCGGGTTCGGCACGCTCGACGAACTCTTCGAGGCGCTCACCCTGGTGCAGACGCACAAGGTCACCTCGTTCCCCGTGGTGCTCGTGGGCACCGAGTACTGGAGCGGCCTCCTCGACTGGATCAAGGGAACGCTGCTGTCGACCGGCAAGATCTCCGCCCCCGACCTCGACCTGATCCACCTCACCGACGACGTCGACGAGGCGGTGAACATCATCGTCGAGTCCGAGCACAACCGCAGCCGCCTCAGCACCGAGGAGTTGGAGGCCGTCGCGAGCCACCGGACAGAGCCTCAATAGACTCCGTTTCCGTGAACATCTGCGTTTTCTGTGCATCCAGTCAGAAGATCGACCCCAAGTACGTGGACCTCGCCACCGAGGTCGGCACCGAAATCGCCCTCAGGGGTCACACCCTGGTGAGCGGCGGGGCCACGGTCTCCTGCATGGGCGCGGTGACCAGCGCAGCCAGAGCCGCCGGTGGCCGCACCATCGGCGTGATCCCCCAGGTGCTGGTCGACATCGAAGTCGCCGACACCGAGTCGGACGAACTGGTCATCACCGCCGACATGCGCGAACGCAAGGGCGTCATGGACGCCCGCTCCGACGCGTTCCTGGTGCTCCCCGGGGGCATCGGGACGCTGGAGGAACTGTTCGAGATCTGGACGGCGCGCGTGCTCGGCGTCCACACCAAGCCGCTGGTGATCCTCGACCCGTGGGGGCTGTACGAGCCGCTGCGGGCGCTGGTGAAGCACATGTACGACGAAGGGTTCACGCGCGCGAACGTCTTCGACGCGATCACGTGGACCACGTCGGTGGAGGAGGCGTTGAACCTCCTGGAGTCGCCGGGACAGCCGATGGAACCCAGCGTGGAGGAGCTGGGCGAGTCGACCGGCGGGTAGCTGCTTCCCGCGCGGGCGCGCGTGGTCCCGATGATGGGCGCGCAGGCTTCCTACGACACGCCGTCACGCTCGGTACGGTCTGCGGGCTCCCGACCAACGGCAGGCCGCCGCGCGCTCGGTGCCTACGGCAGGCGGCCGCGCTGGGTGCGGTCTGCGGGCGTCCACGGGACCCGCGGGCCGGCCCATCCCAAGGGGCTCGGCGTTGGCCGTGGGGTGGGTGGCGCCTGCACTTCCTGCCTCTCGGATCGTTCACGACACGCCAGGCCCCTTGAGCCGCCCACGACACGCCGGCCCCCTCGGGTCGCTCACGACGCGCGTGGCCCCCTCGGGTCGCCCGCGACGCGCGTGGCCCCCTCGGGTCGCCCGCGACGCGCGTGGCCCCCTCGGGTCGCCCGCGACGCGCGTGGCCCCCTGGGATCGCTCATGACTCTGGGCCCTTGGGCCGCTCAACCACGACACGCCCGGCGGGAAACCCTTCTCACACCGATTCCCGGGCCTCAACCCACTCCTTTCCCTGGGACTGGGGTCGCACCGTTCCCTGGGGATGAACCACACGTGTCCCGGGCTGCCTCTCCCTGGGGTGAAGCACACCGCTCGGGCTTCCGGCAAACCCTCGGGAAGGTGCCCGCGCCCGCGAGGTTCCACGTGCCAAGCGCCTCCCGCGCACGCCTTCGCGTACCGGCGACAGCACACCTCGTCGAGGCGCGGCGGGCGATCAGGCCAGGCCGCGGCGGGTCACTGCGGGGGCGCGGGTGCCTGCGAGGGAATCGGTCATGTCCAGCGCGAGCCGTACCTGGTCGGCGTGCTCCGTCACGAACACGCCCGCGCCGGCCCATCGGAAGACGGCCGCGGCGGCGAGGGCGGCGTCGAGCTGCCGCGGCAGCCTGACCAGCGCCGTGCCCCCGTTCCGCACGAGCTGCCGCACCTCGTCGGGGGTGTCGGCGGGCGTCCACCCGGACTCTTCGGGCGCGCCTGGCGTCAGCACTACAGGCCTCATGTCTCGATCGTACGAGTACGATTCCAATGTGCTGGTCGTACTCGCCATCGCCGCGCTGGCGATCCTCGCCTGCGTCGTCGTGGTCTCCCTTGGCAAGGGCGGTGAGCTGGGAGAGTTCCCGCCTGATGTCCCGCCGCTCGGCCTTCCCGAGGCTGGGCAGCTCACGGCCGTCGATTTCATGGCGTTGCAGCTGCCGGTGAACCTGGTCGGCTACCACACGCAGAGCGTCGACGAGAGCCTGCGCAGAGCCGCCAACGCGATCAGCGCCCGCGACACCCGCATCGCCGTGCTGGAGCAGCGCGTGTCGGAGCTGCTGGCCAGCCGGCTGCAGGCGCGCCAGGAGGCTTACGCGAGTCCCGGTGCCGCGCCACGCACCGACCACCGCCCCACCGCGCCCTCCGTCGCGCTGCCTGACGACGACGAGGCCGGGCCCGCCGGCCGTACCGACGAAGACGACGCATCCCTCGCGACCGCACATCAGGATGACAAGGGCGACGCGACCCTCGCCGACACCTTCGCGCACGGGGATGACGAGGACGCCTCCGCACTCGGCGATCGCGACCGCGCCGTCGGCGCTGCCATGCGTGTGTCCGGCGACCATGGCTCTGTTGCCGCCACTACTGCGGGCGGGGATGACGAGGATGCCTCGGCGGCTGGCGATCGCGCTGCGGTGCGTGTGTCCGGTGACCATGGTTCGGTTGCCTCCACTGCTGCGAGCAGGGACGATACGGGCGCTTCCGCGACTGTCGATCGTGACCTCGCGCCCGGCGCTGCGGTGCGCGACGTCGCCGACGATCTCGAGGTCGGCGCTGCTGGCGACTCTGGTGTGGCATCCTCCTCCGCCGCGCACAGCGATGACGCGGACTCCTCTTCGCCTGGCGATGGCGACCACGTCTCTCGCTTGGGGGAGCCCGCGTCTTCTCTCGGGGAGTATGAGCGCGACGCAGGCCTGGCTTCCACCGGCGTGTGGCGGGACAGCGAAGCGGTCTCTTCCCCTGAAGAGCACGAGGGCGACAACGGCGCGTCGCCGGCCGTCGGATCGGATGGGGACGCCGGCTCGCCTGCCCGTCCCGCCGCGCACCAGGATTCTCTGCCCAGCCGCCGCAGCGGGGCGGGTGCCGATGCCCTGGCCGGTGAGCACGACTCCGGAGACGACGGTGACGCCGCTCCGGACGCCGAACACGAGGACGGCGATGCGGCGAGCACCGAGAAGGTCAGCCGCTCGTGGGGCGACATCGGTTCGCCCGTGGTGGGTTCCTCCCATGCCGGGACGGAGCGCGCGTCCGCGAGCCGCGACGGCCGCAGCGGGCGGCCTGCCTCGATCGGCCGCGAGAAGAAGGGCCGTTCGTGAGCGAGGTCATTCGGTGCGAGTGGACCGGCATGACGACCCCGCTCTACATCGCCTACCACGACGACGAGTGGGGTCGCCCTGTTCACGGCGATGACAGGGTGTTCGAGCGGGTGAGCCTGGAGGCGTTCCAGTCGGGCTTGTCGTGGCTGACGATTCTGCGCAAGCGGGAGAACTTCCGAAAGGCGTTCGACGACTTCTCCATCGAGAAGGTCGCGACCTACACCGAGGCGGACGTCGACAGGCTGCTCGCCGACGAGGGCATCATCCGCAACCGGGCCAAGATCCAGGCCACGATCGCCAATGCCCGAGCCGCGCTCGAGGTGCCCGGGGGATTGTCCGAGCTGGTCTGGCGGCATGCTGATCCTGATTCTCCTGTTCCCAGCTCGATGGCTGACGTTCCTGCGATCACGCCCGGGTCGAAGGCGCTCGCCAAGGAGCTGAAGGGGTACGGTTTCCGGTTCGTGGGGCCGACCACCGCGTACGCGCTCATGCAGGCCATCGGCCTGGTGAACGACCACATCGCGGACTGCATCGTGCGCCTTCGCGCTGGCTGATCGACTCGCGCCTTGGTCGGGCTCAGGGCGAAGGATGTTTCTCTCCTCCTACTCGGCCGCCCGCATCGTGCGTCATTCGCTGACTATCAACTCGACATGGCCGTCTGGCTTCCTTGGACGCTGCCAAGGTGCTTGGCCGTCCACAGCGGCTGAACGGCTACGACAAGTGAGCGGCTCGGCCCCTGCGTCTGGAGAGGTCGCGTGAACGCCCTCTCATGCGACCGACCCGGTTCTGTGCGCCGCGATATTGGCGTGCGGCGATGGGCCACCATGGGACATCCTGCGGCAATATGGCGATCTTCTACGTGGTTCAGCATGGCGAGAAGGAGCAAGGCGCCGGTGATCCGGGTCTGACCGCGATCGGGCGCCGCCAAGCGCATCGAGCCGCTCGCCGGCTGCAGGCCGTTGATCCGGGCGCCGTGTTCAGCAGCCCGATGCGGCGGGCCCGCGAGACCGCCGACATCATCGCGTCGGCGGTCGGTGTCCCCGTGCGAGAGGATGCCCGACTGCGCGAACGGATGAACTGGGACGGTACGCAATCTCTCGAGGACTTCCTGGCCGATTGGGCGACAGCAGTACGACATCGCGACTTCGTTCCTCTCAGCGGCGACTCGTCGTACCGGGCTGCCGAGCGCTTCCAAGCCTTCCTCGCTGATCACGCACACGAGTCGTCCGCGATCGTCGTCTGCACTCATGGCGGCATCACCGTCGATCTCCTGCGCACGCTGGTGGGTGACGCATCAGTCCCCGCCCACTTGCTGGTGGACGGAGTGCCACCGTGCGCGATCACCACCCTGGATGGGCGCGTGGTGGACATCGCCTCGGTCAGACATCTCCAGGACTGACAACAGTCGGTTGTGCCGGAGGTTCTGTGGTTGTGCCGGAGGTTCGGTGGTCGTGCTGGGCGCTCGGCGGTTGTGCTGGACGTTCGCTGGTTGTCCCGGAGGTTCGGCGGGTCATGCTGGACGGTTCGTTGGCTGTGCCGGGCGTTCGGCGGTGTGCCGGGCGTTCGGTGGTAGTACCGGGGGTCGAGCCTGGCGTTCAGGCGGGTCGGGTTTTCGTGTGGTGCCCGTGTGGGTGGCGTGCATGGTGTCGCGCGGTCGAGGACGTCTTCTGGGGACGTGGTGTTCGGATCGATCTTCTGGGGACGTGGTGTGCGGGTGGGTGGGCACGGGAGTCGGGGGCGGGCTTCCGGGTTCATGAGGGCATGGCTGGTGGTTCGGCGTGCGGGGAGTGGGCCAGGTGCGTGGGTGAGGTGGTCAGGGGGTGCGTCTGGCGGTCGCCGTCGGGGAAGGCGACGGTGACCGCGTGGGGTGACACGTCGACCGTGATCGCCTCGCGGAGTGCGGACGGGTGGACGGTGTCGCCTGACAACACGACGAGTGAGACGTGCAGGCCCGGCGTGTCGGCGTGCAGGCAGGGGACGGCCGAGTGGGGGCCGAAGGCGTTCGACTCCACGTCACGGGACACGTCGGCGTGTTGCCAGCCGTACAGGCCGATGATCGCGGAGGTGAGCCCGTCCGTACGGCGGGCCAGCGCCCACCCTGGACCGGTGGCGATGTCGGGGGGTGAGGTGTCGGACACGGCGTAGCCGCCTTCTCGTACCGCCGGTCCGGCAGGCCTTTCACTGGTCTGGGTGGCGATGGGGGAGCGCTCGTCGGTGTGGGGAGATCGGGCGAGGGGCGGCGGGGATTCCGCGTCACCGGGGCTAGGGGGGTGCGCTGCCGTGGAGGGTCCTTCTCCGGGTGAGGTCGGGGTGGCGGCATGCCGGGTGGTTTGGGCTGAACCCGGCTCGGTGGTCTCGGCGGGGTGGGGTGCAATCGGCTCAGTGGTGGAGCCGGTGGTCGAGCCGGTTCGGGGTGTGGCCGGCTCGTTGGTCGGGCATGTCGGGCAGGTCGGGGGGTCGGTTCGGGGTGCGGATCGCTCGGTGGGGCGCGTGGTCCAGGCGGGTTGGGATGCGGTCGGCTCGGTGGTGGGGTTGGTGGTCGAGCCGGTTCGGGGTGTGGCCGGCTCGTTGGTCGGGCAGGTCGGGCAGGTCGGGGGGTCGGTTCGGGGTGTGGCCGGCTCGGGGTCGAGGCGGGTCGTCGAGTCGAACTGGGGCGTGGCTGAGTGTGTGGCTGGCTCGGTGGCAGGGCGCGGGGATGCGTGGGGTTGGGATGGCGCTCCGGCTTGGGGCGTCGAGGGGGTGGTGAGGTGGAGGGCGCCTGTGGGCGGATGTGTCAGCGTGGCTGTGGTTGTTGGCTGTAGCGGGGGGCGGCGGGTTGGGTTCGGTGTGGGGGTGAGTGGCTGGGGGGTGGCGATCTCGTGGATGCGGACTTCCCACGGGCCGCGGACGATGGAGGTCGTGGTGATGCGGGTGCCGTCGGGGGTTGCCGTGTAGGAGGAAGCGGTGCGTCCCTCGCAGGTCAGCGGATGGATCGCGCCGCGCGCGGAGGGCAGGCCGTCAGGGGTGACGAGGGCGAGGTGGTTGTCGACGTTTCGGGTCCAGGCGTGTTCGGCGGCTTCGGGGGCGGTTCGGGTGGAGTAGGCGAGCTTGGCGTAGTGGGGGTCGTCGGGTGGCGCGCCATGGTCGCTGCCATGGTTGACCAGACGGACGATGCCGTCGTGGCGGGTGCCGTGAAGGAGCAGGCCGGTGGCGGGGATGGCCACGGTGACATCGTGCTCGTCGATGGGGAGCATCTGTTCGCGGGCGGTCCACACCGGATGCTCGGGCGGGAGCAGCAGGCCGAGCAGGCCCTTGGACGCCCAGTACGGCGAAGCCGGCCCCGAGTACGCCTGCGTGGTGGGCAGAAAGGTGTCGTACCAGCCCAGGGAAAGCAGGCCCCGGCGATCGGGGACACCGCGTTCGGTGAAGTGGCGGGCGACGGACGAGGCCAGCTTCCTCGTCTGACCGGGGGCGAGAGGTGTCGCCTCGACGAGGGCGCCGAGCCAGACCGGGGCGAGTGAGGCGAATCGGTAGCAGAGCGAGCGGCCCTGGTGGATCGGCGCGCCGTCCGCGCCGAAGAAGTGCTGGTAGGTCGTGAGGAACTCGGTCAGGCGGGCACGGTAGAGCTTGGCGCGGTCGGCGTCACCGGACATGCGCGTCCACAGCAGCGGGTAGAGGTGGAGCGCCCAGCCTCCGTAGTAGTCGAAGTTGCGGGTGCCGCCGTCGGTGTACCAGCCGTCGCCGACGTACCACTCCTCGATCCGGTCGAGGCCTCTGTCGATCTCGTTCTGCGCATAAGGCCCGCCGACCGACTTCACGAACTCCTCGCTCACGGTCTGGAACAGCATCCAGTTGTTGTCCCAGGTCCGCTTGCCGAGGAAGCCGCTCAGCCAGGCGACGACCCGCTCCCGCACCTCGGAAGGGAGCCGGTCCCACAGCCATGGCCTCGACTCGTGCAGCCCGACGGCGATGGAGGCCGCCTCGACCATCTGCTGGGAGCAGTCGGTCAGCTCGGGCCACGCCTCGCCGCTGGCGGGGTCGGTGCCGTTGGCGAGGCCGGTCGCGTAGCGCTCGATCAGCGCGGGATGTACCTGGCCGCGCGCGCCCGCGATGCGGAACGCGGCGGCCAGGAACGTGCGGGCGAATCCCTCCAGACCGTCGAGCGCCCTGCCCGACCAGCTGGCGCGTCCCGGGAGCCGGTACTGGGCGAACCCAGGAGACGCGTACGGCACGACCGAGTCGAGCAGGTGGTCGGTCAGCGCCTCCCAATGGGCACGCGTCCAGCCGGTACGCGGCGAGAGCAGCCGGTCGGTGGGCGGCAGGGACAGGTAGGGAGGGATCATGCCCAGCCTTCTCGATGGCGGCCGACGGTGAGCTCGGCCGTGTGGGTGTGACCGTGCGATCCGGCCAGGTTGACGGTGATCGTGGGGTTCTTACCCGGTCGGACGGTCACGGTGTCGTCGCTGCCGACCACGCCGTGGGCGGGGTGGTCGAGGGTGAGCGTGACGGTGCCGACCGTGCGGCCGGGGTCGGAGACCGCCAGGGAGACCCGGTCGCCCGCGCGCCGTACGAGGACGGCGCAGGGCGCCGAGGCGGTGACTCCGCCCGCCTCGCCCGCTGACCAGAAGGTGGCGGCGAACAGCCGGGCGTCGCCCTGCTCGGCGGCGATCGCCTGGACCTGCGCGGTGTTGGTGAGGATCTCGACTCCGGAGTGGGCGGCGGTCTGCGCGGCGGTCGCGTTGGGGAGCAGCAGGTAGGCGTAGCCCGCGCCCGACGGGTTGGCGCCGTGGTCGAACCAGAGCGTGACGTACTCCCTGGACACCGGCCCTGGCGTGCCACCCGTGTCGGCGCCGTCGTTGATCGCCCTCCAGGTGTCGGTACGCACCTCGCGGAGCGTGCGCAGCCGCGCGCCACCAGGGAAGACGTAACCGCCCACGCCCTCCAGGTGTGCCCACGAGGCGGTGGACGTGCTCTCGCCGTCCTCCCGGGGCATGCCGTCGACGATCAGCGGCCCGGAGGTGCCGCGGTTGTCGACGACGGTCTCGATCGTCCTGCCGTCGGTGCTGGTGATGCCCGCTCCCAGGCAGACGACCGCGTCGTCGAGGCAGACCCAGGTCTTCCTGGCCGTGAGCGTGGTGCCCATGGCCATGAGTTCGAGGCTCGCCACGCCGTACCCGCCGAGGACGGCGCCGCCCGCCCACGCGTTCGCCGGGCGGAAGGTGCCGGTGCCGCTGACGGAGACGGCCGGGTCGCGGGGCCGCGTGTCGACCGTGGTGCCCGGCAGCCGGTAGGAGTCGACGGTCGGCCAGTAGTCGGCGCTGTAGTGGTCGAGGTCGGTGTAAAGGTAGGTGACGCCGTCGCCTTGGTACCAGGCGCGGTAGTTCTCCCCGTTGCCGCACTCGTAGCCGGCGATCCGCCTGGAGTCGAGGCTGAGGGCGAACGACCAGGCGGGACGGCGGTGCACGACCCGATCCATGTCGGCGAAGACGTGATGTCCGACCGGTCTGGGCGCGGCGGTGACAGCGGCGTCGGCGAGTACGGCACGCGCCCTGGCCGTCGCCGCGATGCCCGCGCGCTCCATGAACCTGCCCCTGCTCGCCCAGCCCTTGGCCAGCGCCCGGAACCTGCTCGCGTAGGGCTCGGGCGCGCCGGTCGCGAGCTGGAGCACGGCGTCGACCGTGTCACGCCCGGCGTCGTGGTCGCGGTAGGCGCCGCGTGACACCGCGCGGCCTCTGACGCTGTCCATCATCAGGCCGTCGTGGATCCACGGCGCGAACGTCCGCTCCACGGCGTCGAGGATCACCGCCCGCTTGGGGTCGGCGACCTCCCAGCTCGAACCGCCCAGCAGACCGAGCACCGTGCTCACCGACTGGAGCAGCACGACGCCGTAGGAGCCGGTGTAGGCGACGGTGTCGTGCTGGATGAACGAGCCGTCGGCGTAGAAGCCGTCGCGTGCGGTGACGTAGCCGAACAGGGTGTTGCGCCCGGCGTCGCGCACGTCGGACAGCCCGTCGCGGGCCAGGGCGATCTTGGCGGCGTCGTCGCCGACGATTCCGCGCAGGGCGACGATCAGTGCCTTGTCGGCCCGGTTGGCGCCGGTCTCCGAGAAGTTGGTGAGGTTGGTCCGGCGGTCTGGGTTGGGACAGAAGCGGTCCACCGCCCGGATCCAGGCGGCGCGCTGGCCGGGGCTGATGACGTCGTACATCAGCAGGCAGGTGTCGATCAGGGATCGGGCGGCGCCGATCTCCCAGTGCCACCAGTTGCCGACTTCCTTCTTGGTCTCGTTGTAGGCGCGGGCGTAGAGGAAGTCGAGAGCGCTGAGGAGCTCCGTCGCGAGCGTGGTGTCGCCGTGGAGCTTCGAGCCGGGGGTGGCCCAGGCGGTGGCCAGCGTGCGCAGGCGCTGGTGACTGCTGGAGATGTCGCCGGAGGCGCCTTTGAGGGGGAGATCGGGCCAGAGGGAGGTGCGCTCAGGTGAGCGGTCGAGGGTGTCGCGCAGGGTCGTGGCCGAGGCGTCGAGCCGTGCGAGAGGGGCCGCGAAGGCAGGGTCGGCGGGGTGGAAGGGGGCGCCGGTGAGCATCGCGGTGGCCTTGGCGCGGAGGGTGGCGAACTCGGTCACGCCGGAAGTCTGGCTGGTCGGGGTGGTGGGGGTGGGGGCCGAGCGGGGTTCTGTGGAAAAGGTGGGGCCGGCCGGGGTGGCTGTGGACAACGGACCGTCGGGGAGGAGGAACGCGGCCAGGCCACCGGCGAGCCCGAGGAACCCGCGCCGGTGAAGGGCCTGCACCGGATCCGGCGGTGCGGCCCGAAGGAGCGCGCCGCGGGCGTCGGTCGACGTGGGGGAGGGGGTGTCGGGTGCGGCGTTCAAGGAGGGTGTCGGGTGGGGCTCGGAGGGGGTGTCGGGTGCGGGGTTCGGGGAGGTCTGGTGGGGTTCGGGGTTCGGGGTGGAGGGGGAGGGGCGCATCGGTGTCGGGCTCCTACTCGGCCAGCGTGCTCGGGTCCACGTCGGGCGCAGGCAGTCCGAGGGCCGCCACCCGCGCCAGGTACTCCGCCGTCACCGGCGCCCCCCACCGCTCCCAGAACCCGCGCAGGTCCCGCCCCGCCGTCCGAGAGGTGTAGAGCGCCAGGTATCCCCACCGCTTGTCCGTCTCCGTCCACTCCGACGGCGGCCGTTCGTCGCGGACCAGCCGGTGCAGCCGGGGCCAGAAGTCGTCCCCGAACGCCAGCTCCAGCTGCCGGAACGGCACCAGCTTCTCGAAGGCGCCGAACCCCTTCACGTATCCCGAGCTGGGCAGCTTCGGCAGCGCGCTCTGGTACGGCGTGAGCCCGGTCTTCGCGTCCGGCTTGGTGAGGTTCGACGGCTGCCCGAGTGTCCGCTGCGCCGCCAGCGAGTAGATGTTGACCGTGACCTCGGTGAGGTCGGTCGGCTTGTAGGCCATCTGCTGGTGCTGGTGCCCGAGCTCGTGGTAGACGCCCCACCCCCGGGTGCGCAGCCCGTCCACGGTGAGCAGCCGGTCCAGGTAGGTGCGCGGGTAGGCGGTCCAGCCGTGGGTGGCGTAGGCGCCCGCGCCGGTGGGCATGCGCGGTGCCTCGACCAGGTGGAACGGCAGCGGGCTGCGCTCCTGCCGGTCGATGCCCGAGATGGCCGCGTGGGAGGAGATGATCGTCTCGAGCAGGGAGAGCAGCGCGTGGTGGTCCTGGTCGCGCCAGGCCAGCATGCCGTCCCTGGTCACGGTGACGATCCCGTACGGCGAGACCAGCTCGACCTGCGGCGCCGTGGTCAGCGTGTCGAGCTGCGCCTGGAAGGCCGATTCGGTCGTCTCCCCCATCACGAAGGTCGGGACGGGCCTCGCGCCGCTGACGAACTTGACCTTGGCCTTCCTGTCGTCGTCGCTCGCGGCGCCGACGAGCGACAGGTAGATCATGCCGCCACCGGGGTCGGTGACGGTGTTGGCGCCCGCGGTGAGCGGGTAGGCGCGTGGGTTCTTGTAGGTGACGTCGGCGTGGGTGTCGGGGGCGCCGACGTGGAGCGTGGGCAGCAGGCCGTCCTTCGCCTCGACCTCGACGGTGAGCGTGCCGGCGGCGGGCAGGTGGAGGCCGGTGTGGTGGAAGTTCGTGGTGCCGAGGGCCTGCTGGAGCCGCAGCCGCTCGCTCTCCGCGCTGGGCCTGGCCCGCAGCACCACGGTACGGCGGGCGGACGCGGTGGCCGCGCGCGCGGGGGACGAGCCGAGCAGGACGGCGCCGACGGTGGCCGCGCCGAGGAAGCCACGGCGGGAAAGGGGGGTGGTGGTCATGACGGCAGCATGTAAGCGCTTTCTATAGCGCGTCAAGACCAACGGAATCTTTCTATGAGTTTCTACGCAGGGTAGGCCCGCAGTGCTCAGTAAGCGCTTGCTACCGAGTCGCGCACGACGACCGTGGTCCCCACCCGCGTGGTGGTCTGCACGGGCGCCAGGTAGTCGCCCTCGCCCGCCACGCCCAGCGCCAGCCGTACCGCCTGGCGGCCCATCTCCTCCAGCGGGATGCGCACGGTCGTCAGCTGCGGGCGCAGCTCCTGGGCCACCGGCACGTCGTCGTAGCCCACGACGGAGATCTCGCCGGGCACGGAGACGCCCGCCAGCTCCAGCGCCTGCATGACACCGGCCGCGACCGTGTCGTTGGCCGCGAAGACCGCGGTGAAGTCGAGCCGCTCGGCCAGCAGCTCCCTGATCCTGTCGTAGCCGAACCTGCGGCTGAACGACCCGGTGTGCACCAGCTCCTTGGCCTGCGGCAGCCCGCGCATCTCCAGCGCCCGGCGGTGTCCCGCCAGGCGGGCGATCGTCGTGGACAGCGAGGACGGCCCGCCGAGGAACAGGATCCGGCGATGCCCCTGCGTGATGAGATAGTCGGTGATCGCGAACGCGCCGCCCTCGTTGTCGTACTCCACGACCTTGGTCGGCACGTCGTCGCCCAGCGAGGGCCGCCCGCACAGCACCAGTGTCGAGCCGGCGGCGTGCAGCGCGCGGGCCCTGCGGCCGACCTCGGCGGCGTAGGCGCGGTCCTCGTGCGCCCCGCCGACCAGGATCACCGCGTCGGCGCGCTGCTCGTGCAGCAGGTCGATGAGGGCCAGCTCCTGCTGGTGGCTCCCCTCCGTGCAGCACACCATGCACAGCCGGCCGTGCCTGGTCGCCTCGCGCTCGACGCCCCTGGCGATGTAGGCGTAGAACGGGTCGACCACGTCGTTGATGATGATGCCGACGGTCCTGTTGGTGGCTCCGGCCAGCGCCCTGGCGTGGGCGTTGACGACGTAGCCCAGCTCGGCGATGGCCGCCTCGACCCGTTCCCTCGTCGACGTGGCGACGGGGTAGTTGCGGTTGATCACCCTGGAGACCGTCGCGCTGGAGACGCCGGCCCGTCTGGCGACGTCGGCGATGGTCGCCGAGCTCATCTCGGTCACCGGCTCCTCCTTGCCCGTGTGAAGATCATGCCATCCGGTCGAGCGCGTCGAGATGGATCTCGTGCAGCAGCGGCTGCCCCGCGCAGTACCTGGCCACCTCCTCGACCGTGGAGTCGGCCAGTCTGCCGAGCTCGTTGCCCTGCGCGCCCGCCAGGTGCGGGGTGAGGAAGACGTTCGGCAGCCCGAACAGCGGGTGCCCGGCGGGCAGCGGCTCGGGGTCGCTGACATCAAGTATCGCGTCCAGCCGGCCGCTCGCGACCTCTTCGAGCAGGGCCTCGGTGTCGATGAGCGTGCCTCTGGCGGTGTTGACCACGACCGCGCCGTCCATGAGCCTGGCCAGCAGGGAGCGGTCGAGCATCCGGTGGGTCTCGGGGGTGCTCGGCGCGTGCAGGCTCACCACGTGCGATCGGCGCGCCAGCGTGTCGAGGTCGACCAGGGCCGCGCCCAGGCCCGCCACCTCGACGGGGTCGGCGTACGGGTCGTAGACCAGGATCTCGGCCTCCAGGCCGCGCAGCAGCTCGACGACCCGCCGCCCGATCCGCGACAGTCCCACGACGCCGACCGTGATGCGCCGCGCGCCCAGCCACGGAATGCCGCTGAAGTCGCGTTTGGTGCCGTGCTCCCGATACCGGTGCGCCAGGGTGAAAGCGCGTTTCGCGCCGAAGACGATGGCGGCGTAGGTGAACTCGGCCACCGGTACGGCGTTGGCCTCGGCCGCGCTCGACACGCGCACGCCGCGGGCCAGCACCGCGGGGTCGAGGAAGGTCTTCACCGTGCCGGCCGCGTGGGCGATGAACCGCAGCCCGGGCGCCCGCTCCAGCAGCTCGGGCCCGAGCGGCGGGCATCCCCACCCGGTGACCAGCACCTCGGCGCCGGCCAGCGCGCGCCGCGCGGCGCCGGTCGACAGGTCGTGCAGGACGTCGTCGTGAAGGTCGGCCAGCTCGGCGAGCCGGTCGAGGGCGCCCTTGGCGAAGACCTCCTCGCGCACACCCGGCGCCATGGCCAGAACCGTGCGCGGTCTGAGCCGCACCTCCATGACCGTCACATCACTCCCCGCGGTTGAAGACCCAAGGCCATAGTAAGCGCGTTCTATGGAGAACGTGCGCCGCACGCTAAGCCCTTCCTGGGAAACCGTCAAGAAGCCCTTGACGAATGAGGAAAGCGCTTACTACGGTCACGCCAACTGGAAGGACCACGCATGACGACTCCCCTCGAAGCCGTCGGCCCCGGTACGGCACGCCGTACCGGGGCCGAATCCCCCGCGGTCACGCCCCAGCGCCTACCGCTCAGGAAACGCCTCTGGCGGGACCGGGTCATGCTCGCCCTCACCCTGCCCGGCCTGCTGTACTTCCTGGTCTTCCACTACGTCCCGCTCTTCGGCTACGTGGCGGCCTTCCAGGACTACCAGCCGTACATCGGCTTCCTGGACAGCCAGTGGGTCGGGCTGCAGAACTTCGCGACCATGCTGGGCGACCCCCGGTTCTGGGACGCGGTGGGCAACACGCTGCGCATCACGCTCACCCAGCTGGTGCTCTTCTTCCCCGCGCCGATCGCGCTGGCGCTGCTGCTCAACAGCGTCGTCAGCGAGAAGCTGCGCAGGTTCGTGCAGAGCGTGGTCTACCTGCCGCACTTCATCGGCTGGGTGATCATCGTCTCGATCTTCCAGCAGGTCGTCGGCGGCGCCGGCGTGCTCCCCGACGTGCTGGAGAGCGCCGGCCTGCCGCGCTACGACATGATGACCGACCCCGACGCCTTCCCGCTGCTGGTCACCCTCCAGGTCATCTGGAAGGACTGCGGCTGGGGCACGATCATCTTCCTGGCCGCGCTGCTGTCCATCCCCTCCGAGCTGTACGAGGCGGCGGCGATGGACGGGGCCGGCCGCTGGCGCAGGCTCTGGCACGTCACGCTGCCCGGGATCACCCCGATCGTCATCCTGCTGCTCATCCTCAACCTCGGCAGCATCCTGTCGGTCGGCTTCGAGCAGATCCTGCTCCAGCGTGACGCGGTCGGGCCCGAGTCCGGGGAGGTGCTCGACACCTTCGTCTACTTCAACGGCGTCCAGGACGGACAGTGGGGCCCCGCGGCGGCCGTCGGCCTGGTGAAGGCGGTCGTCGGCGCGGTCCTCGTCCTCGGCGCGAACAAGGTGGCGCACCTGCTGGGCCACGAGGGGGTGTACCGCAATGCGGGCAGGTGACCGTCCCGCGTGGATGGAGAAGCCGTCCGGGCTCGGCGCGGGCCTCAAGGCGATCGTCATCACCGCGATCACGCTGCTGGTGATCTACCCCTTCGTCGGCGTCCTCGGCACCAGCCTGTCCTCGGAGTCGGAGATCGCCAGAAGCGGCGGGTTCGTCCTGCTGCCCACCTCACCGCAGCTCGACGCCTACCGGGCGGTCTTCGACGGCGGCACGGTCACCCGCGCGCTGCTCGTCAGCGTGCTGGTCACGAGCATCGGCACGTTGGCCGGCGTCACGGTCACGGTCTGCATGGCCTACGGCCTGAGCCGCCGCGAGGTCACCGGATCGAAGTGGATCCTGATGGTCGCGCTGTTCACCATGCTCTTCAACCCCGGCATCATCGCCAACTTCCTGCTCGTCAACCAGCTCGGCCTGCTCAACAGCTTCGGCGCGCTCGTCCTGCCCAGCCTGGTCAGCGCGTTCAACCTGGTGGTGCTGCGCTCCTTCTTCATGAACCTGCCGGGCGAGCTGCTGGAGAGCGCCCGCATGGACGGCGCCGGCGACCTGCGGATCCTCGCGCGTATCGTGCTCCCGCTGTCGAAGGCGGTGATCGCGGTGGTGTCGCTGTTCTACGCCGTCGCCTACTGGAACAACTTCTTCAACGCCCTGCTCTACATCGACGACTCCGAGCGCCACCCGCTGCCGAACATCCTGCGCACCTTCATCCTGCAGGGCAGGACGCTGGAGAGCGCCGTGGGCACCGAGGCCCCGGCCCCCGTGCAGGCGATCCAGATGGCCGTGCTCGTCGTGGCCATCGTCCCGATCCTGCTCGTCTACCCCTTCCTGCAGCGCTACTTCACCAAGGGCGTGCTCACCGGCGCCATCAAGGGCTGAGCCCGCCCCCCACCCCCGAAGGAAGACCATGAACCTGTCCAGGCGCGGACTCCTCCGCCTCGGCGCGACCGCGACCGCGGGCGCCGCCCTCTCCCCGCTGCTGGCCGCCTGCGGCGGCGCCGCAGGCCCCGCCCCCGCGACCAAGGCGCAGGGCCTGACCATCAAGCTGCCGACGTACGTGCCGCTTCCCGGCGCGGCGCGGCCGGACCTGCCCGGCACGCCCGCGGGCGTGCCCGAGGGCTACTTCACCTACCCGAAGGAGCTGTTCAAGGCGGTGGCCAGGCCGCCGATGTCGGGCGGCACGGTGACGATGGCGTCGAAGACCTTCCTGCCGCCGCCTCCGCCCCGCGAGCAGAACGCCGCGTGGCAGGAGATCGAGAAGCGGCTCGGCGGCCGGGCCGAGCTGATGATCGTGCCGGAGGCCGACTGGCCGACCAAGTTCAACACCATGGTCGCCGGCGGCAACCTGCCCGACCTGTTCCCGTACGTGTCCACGCAGGGCGTCAACAACCTGCCCGCCTTCGTGGCCAGCCAGTGCAGCGACCTGACGCCGTTCCTCAGCGGCGACGCCGTCAAGGAGTACCCGAACCTGGCGGCCGTCCCTGAGGTGTTCTGGAAGCAGGGCATCGTCGCCGGCAAGCTCTACGGCATCCCGATCCCGCGCAACATGGTCGGCGGGCTCGGCTTCTACCGGGCCGACCTCTTCGCCGCCGCGGGCGTGACCGACCTGGCCCAGGTCGGCGACACCGAACGGCTGGCCGAGCTGCTCAAGGCGGTGACCAACCCCAAGGAGAAGCGCTGGGGCCTGGTCACGGCCACCGGTGGCCTGTTCGGCCTGTCCATCTTCGCCCAGCTGTTCGGCGCGCCCAACGGCTGGCGCCTGGAGCCGAGCGGCAAGCTGGTGGCCGGGTTCGAGACCGAGGAGTACCGCGCCGCCGTCGAGTACACCCGCAAGCTGCGCGAAGCGGGCGTCATCTACCCGGGCTCCGAGGGCTTCGACTCGCTCAAGCGCAAGAACGAGTTCAACGCCGGACGCGCCGCGCTGACCTACGACGGCATGCCCGCCTTCCTCGGGCCCGCCGGCTACCTGCAGACCCAGAAGAAGATCGACCCGAAGGCCGATCCCCGGCCGCTGCTCCCGATCGGGAGCACGACCGCGGCCTTCCTCAACAACATCGTCTTCGCCGTCAACTTCGTGAAGAAGGCCGACGCCGCCAAGGTGAAGGAGGTCCTGCGCGTCGCCGACTTCTTCGCCGCCCCCTTCGGCAGCGAGGAGTACACCCTCATCCAGTACGGCGTCGAGGGCACCGACCACACCCGCGACGACAAGGGCAACCCGGTCCTCACCGAGCAGGGCGCCAAGGACACGACGGTGCCGTGGAAGTATCTCGGGGCGCCGACCCAGCCGGTCTTCGACGCCTCCTCAGGCGAGGCCGTCAAGCTCACCCACGACGCGCTGGCCAAGATGATCGCCGTCGGTGTCGAGGACCCGACCACGGGCCTGTTCTCGCCGACCAGCGAGAACCGGTTCGAGGCGCTGTCGACCATGCGCACCGACCGGCTCACCTCGATCATCGCGGGCCGCGCCCCGCTGTCCGACCTCGACCAGCTCATCAAGGACTGGAAGGCACAGGGCGGCGACAAGATCCGCGCCGAGTTCGAGAGCGTCATCCAGAAGAGCGGCGGCACCAGCTGAGCCGTCCCCGACGATAGGTGTGACACCCCCCATGAAGCGAACCATCGCCACCCTGGCCCTCGCCGCCCTGGCGGCGGGCGCCCTCGCCCCACCCGCCGCCGCCACCCCCGCCCCCGGCTCGCCGGGCCTGGGCGACCCGCTCTTCCCCGATCTCGGCAACGGCGGCTACGACGTCCGCCACTACGACGTCTCCTTCGACTTCACCCCGGTCACCTACGACTTCACCGCCACGGTGACGATCAGCGCCACCGCCGTCCAGGACCTGTCGTCCTTCAACCTGGACACCGACGGCCACGTCATCGACTCCGTCACCGTCGACGGCCGGCCCGCGACGTGGGCGCTCGCCCAGGGCCGGACGGGTCAGGAACTGACCGTCACCCCCGCCGAGCCCGTGAAGGAGCATCGCCCCTTCACGGCGACGCTGACCCTGCACGGCAACGGCAAGGCCTCGCGCTCCGGCCTCACCGGGTGGCGGTTCGGCCCCGACGGCGGGTTCGCCGCCGCCGCGCAGGCCAGCAGGGCCGACACCTTCTTCCCCGTCAACGACCACCCCTCCGACAAGGCCACCTGGACCTTCCGCGTCAAGGTCCCCGACGGCTACGTCGCCACCGCCAACGGCGAACTCGCCGCGAAGGAGGGCGACGTCTGGCGGTTCGAGGAGCGCGAGCCGATGCCGCCCGAGCTGCTCGGGCTCGCCGTGGTCAAGGGCACCTACCTGTACGGCACCGGCCCCCACGGCCTGCCCCTGCGCCACGTCGTCCCGCAGGGGCAGGAGGGCACCTACGCCCCGATCGCCGCCGAGACGGCCGGGCAGCTCGAGTGGGCCGAGGCCAGGTTCGGCCGCTTCCCCTTCTCGACCTACGGCGTGCACATCTACCCCGGCTACACCGACGCGCTGGAGAACCAGACCCTGTCCCTGTTCGGCACCGGCTGGTTCACCAGGCCGACGTACTCCAACACCATGGTCCACGAACTGGTGCACCAGTGGTTCGGCGACTCGGTCACCCCCGCCACCTGGCAGGACGCCTGGCTGAACGAGGGCCCGGCGGTCTTCTACGCCGCCGTGTGGGCCGAGGAGCAGGGCGGGCAGCCGCTCGCCGACAAGATGCGGACGGTGTACGGCAAGCTCGACGAGGTCCGCGCCAAGGACGGCCCGCCCGGCAGGCCCAAGGGCCTCGGCGGCTACAACATCTACGACGGCGGCGCGCTGGTCCTCTACGCGCTCCGCCAGGAGATCGGCGAGCGCGACTTCGACCGTGTCATGCGCCGCTGGGTCCAGCGCAACAAGGACGGCAACGCCTCCACCGAGGACTTCATCACGCACGCCGTGAAGACGGCCCACCGCCCGGGCCTGGACGCGTTCCTGCGCGCCTGGCTCTTCGGCGAGAAGAACCCCCCGCTGGAGATCCCATGAGACGCCTGCTCGCCCTGACCGTCCTGCTCACCCTCCCCCTGACCGGCACCGCCGAGGCCGCCTCCCTGACCGGGGCCGCCCCTTCCACCGGCACCGCCGACACCGGGGCCGCCCCGTTCACCGGCACCGCCGACACCGAGGCCGCCTCCCCGACCGGGGCCGCCCCCTTCACTGGCACCGCCGACGCCGAGGCCGGTCCTCTGAGCGGCACCGCCGAGGTCGCGTCGCCGGCCGGCCCGGTCGACGCCGCGCCCGGCCCCAAGGTCTACTACGCCGCCCCAGACGCCACGAGCGAGGCGTGCAACAGCGTCAACCCGTGCTCGCTCGAGCAGGCCAGGGACAAGGTCCGCGCGGCCGTCGCCGGGGGCATGGAGCGCGACATCGAGGTGCGCCTGAGCGGCGGCCGCTACCGGATGGCCGAGCCGCTCGTGCTCGACGCCCGCGACTCGGGGCCCGGCGGGCACACGGTCACCTGGACCGCCGCGCCCGGCGCCAGGCCCGTGCTGTCGGGCGGCGTGCCGATCACCGGCTGGCGGCGGGAAGGCCGGTTCTGGGTGGCGCGGGCGCCCGAGGGCGTCATCCCCCGCCAGCTCTTCGTGGGCGGGGTGAGGGCGGTCCGCGCCCGCGGCGAAGCCTGCCCCGCCAGCGTGTGCGACGCCACCAGGACCGGGATGACCGGGGCGGTGAAGAGCGGTGTCGCGGCGTGGCAGGCGCCGGCCAACGCCGAGGCGGTGATCAGGATCCGCTGGCGCAACTACCACTGCAGGATCGACAGGGTCGACGGCGACCTGCTCACCTTCGCGCAGCCGTGCTGGACCAACTCCGCCGGCGGCACCGGCCGCACCGGGCCGGCGTGGGACAGCACGACCGTCGACTCCAGCCGCTACACCAAGGTGTCCTTCTTCGAGAACGCCGTCGAGCTGCTCGACCAGCCCGGCGAGTTCGTCTACGACCGCGGCAGCCGTACCGTCACCTACCTGCCCAGGCAGGGCGAGGACCTGAGCGACGTGATCACCCCGGCGCGCGAGACGCTGCTGCGGATCGAGGGCGCGAGCGGGGTGACGGTCTCGGGGCTGGCCTTCGAGCACGCCGCCTACACCCAGCCGGACACCGACGAGGGCTACGCCGGCACGCAGGCGGGCCTGACGCTGACCGGGGCCACGGGACCCGTCGACCACGCCGGCCGCCACTACACCAAGCCCGCCGCCGCGGTCGTGGTGCGCGGCGGGCGCCGGGTGACGGTGGCCGACAGCGCCTTCGCCAGGCTCGGCGGCGCTGGGATCATCCTGGAGAAGGGCACCAAGGACTCGGCCGTCACCGGCTCGACCTTCACCGACCTGTCCTCCGGCGCGGTCTACGTCGGCGACACCGAGCCCAATCCGCCCGCCGAGCTGCGCGGCGAGCGCAACACGGTCGCCCGTAACACGATCACCCACGTCGGCGTGGAGTACACCGACGCGGTGGGCGTCTGGGCCGGCTACGAGAGCGAGCTGGCCGTCGACCACAACACCCTGGAGCAGCTGCCCTACTCCGGCATCTCGGTCGGCTGGGGATGGAACCAGCCCGAGGCGCAGCGCCCCGACATGCGCGACAACAGGATCACCGGCAACCGGATCGTCGACGCCATGATGGTCGGCTTCGACATGCACGACGGCGGCGCGATCTACACCCAGGGCCCGCAGCCCGGCACGGTGATCTCCGGCAACTACGTCAACCGCTCCGCCTACGGCAACACCGAGCGCGACGGCAACGGCGTCTACCTCGACGAGCAGAGCTCCCACATCCGCGTCGAGGGCAACGTGCTGACCCGCATGGGCTACAAGTGGGTCTCCAACTGGGCCGGATACGGCATCGAGAACGTCGCCACGGGCAACTGGACCGACACCACGGCGCCCGCGCTGTCCGGTCGTGGCTCCCAGATGGCCGGCAACCACACCGCGCTGGAGCGGCTGCCGGAGGCCGCCGTCGAGGTGGCCGCGGCGGCCGGCGCGACTCCCGGCGGCGCCGTCGAGCAGCTCGCCCCCGACCTGGCCCGCGGCGGGCCCGCCGCCCAGTCCTCCACCGACGGTACGGCGGTCGCCGCCAACGCGGTCGACGGTTCGACCACGACCGACACCAGAACGCTCGGCGAGCCGGGCGCCTGGTGGCAGGTCGATCTCGGCTCCGTCCAGCGGATCGGCTCGGTCGAGCTCTGGAACGACGCCTCGATGACCACCGGTGACGTCGAGGTGGTCGTCGCCACCGCGGCCGACCTGTCGGACGCGAAGCGGGTGAGCCTGCCGGGCAAGGTGCTCCGCCCCTCGCTGGTGGAGATCGCGGCCGATGCCCGCTACGTCCGCGTCCAGCGCGCGGGCACTGGCAGGATCGGGCTCTCCGGAGTTTCGGTCCACCCGTAATCAACGCACCCGGAAGGGGTACGGCGCGGCCGTACCCCTTCCCCGCTTGGAGAGCAGATGAGCTGGTTCACCGAGGCGCGGTTCGGCCTCTTCGTCCACTGGGGCATCTACGCCGCCGCCGCCCGCCACGAGTGGGTGAAGTCCTACGAGAAGCTGGACGACGCGCACTACCGGCGCTACTTCGACCACTTCGACCCCGACCTGTACGACCCCGAGGTCTGGGCGGAGGAGGCGTGGAACGCGGGCATGCGCTACCTGGTCGTCACGACCAAGCACCACGACGGGTTCTGCCTGTGGGACTCCGCGCTCACCGACTACAAGGCCACGGCCACGCCGTACGGCAGGGACCTGCTGCGGCCGATGCTCGACGCCTTCCGGGCCAGGGGGATGCGCGTCGGGCTCTACCACTCGCTGATCGACTGGCACCATCCCGAGTTCCCCGTCGACCTGTATCACCCGCGGCGTGACCTCGGCGAAGACCCCAACCGCGATATCCGGAAATATGCCGACTACCTGCACGGGCAGGTCCGCGAGCTGCTCACCGGCTACGGGCGGATCGACACCATGTGGTTTGACTTCAGCTACCCGGGACGCGGCATGGGCGCCAAGGGCAGGGACGAGTGGCGCTCGGCCGAGCTGGAGGCGATGGTCCGCGAGCTCCAGCCGGACATCATGATCAACAACCGGCTCGACCTGGGCAGCGGCGACTTCATGACCCCCGAGCAGGTCATGCCGCCCGGCGGGGTGCCCGGCCACGTGCCGTGGGAGGCGTGCCAGACGCTCAACGGCAGCTGGGGCTACGACCGCGACAACCTCGACTGGAAGTCGCCCGAGCTGCTGCTGAGCATGCTCGTCGACACCGTCTCCAAGGGCGGCAACATGCTGCTGAACGTGGGTCCGAACGCGCGCGGCGAGTTCGAGCCGCGCGCGGTCGAGCGGCTGCGCGCGATCGGCAGGTGGACCAGGCTGCACGGCAGGGCCGTCCACGGCGCGGGCGCCGCGGCCTTCACCCCGCCGCAGGACTGCCGCTACACCCAGCGCGGCGACCGGCTCTACCTGCACCTGCTGAACTGGCCGATGAAGTACGTGCACCTGGACGGCCTGGCCGGCAGGGTGAAGTACGCGCAGTTCCTGCACGACGCCTCCGAGGTGCGCGTGCTCCGCGTCGATCCGCACGAGCCCGGCCACGCCTACCTGCGCGGCGTGCCCGAGGACACCCTCACCCTGCAGCTGCCCGTGACCAGGCCCGACGTGACCGTCCCCGTGATCGAGCTCTTCCTCTGACCGGGCGAGCCCGCGGGTTTCGGGCCGAAGCCGGGCCGGCGGGAGGACGCCGAGGAGCCGGTGCCGGCGGTCAGCGGCCGGTGAAGGTCGGGCGCTGCTTGGCCAGGAAGGCGCGGGTCGCGCCCTGGTGGTCCTCCGTGGCGGCGAGCTCGTCCTGCAGGTCGGCCTCCAGCGCCAGCGACTCGCCCAGCGTGTGCGTGGCCGCGAACGCCAGGGCGCGCTTGGTGGCCGCGAACGCCTTCGTCGGGCCGGCGGCCAGCCGTACCGCGAGCTCGTGGGCGGTCTTCAGCAACTCGTCGTCGGGCACCACGCGCGCGACCAGGCCGAGCTCGAGCGCGCGGGCGGCGTCCAGCGGCTCGCCGAGCAGCAGCAGCTCGGCCGCGCGTCCCTGACCGACCAGCCGCTGCAGCGTCCACGAGGCGCCCGAGTCGGGAGCCAGCCCGATGCCGGTGAACGCCATCGCGAACTTGGCCCGCTCCGAGGCCACGCGCAGGTCGCAGGCGTAGGCGAGGGAGGCGCCCGCGCCCGCGGCCACGCCGTTCACCGCGGCGACCACCGGCTTGGCCATGCCGGTGATCACCTCGACCAGCGGGTTGTAGTGCTCGCGGACGGTGTCGGCCAGGCCCCTGCCGGCCGCCAGGTTGTCCGCGTGCTCGCGCAGGTCCTGCCCGGCGCAGAAGGCCCTGCCCGCCCCGGTGATCAGTACGGCCCGCACGGCGCCGGACGCGGCCGCCTCGCGCAGCGCTTCGAGCAGGGCGGCCTTGAGCTCGGCGGTCAGCGAGTTCATCGCGTCGGGACGGTCGAGCGTGACGGTGGCGACGGCGTCGGCGACCTCGTAACGGATCACAACAGCTCCTTGTCGACGAAAGCGGCGGCCGCAGGCAGCAACCTGGCGGCCTCCTGTTCGAAGTACGCCCGCGCCTTCTCGCCCTGCCAGCCGGGCGGCAGCAGCTCGGCGGGCAGCCCGGGGTCGCGGAACAGGAAGTTGCGCCAGCCGTGCACCAGTCTGCTCCTGGTGGCGAAGACGCGGGAGTTCGGCGCGCCGCCCGGCAGCCCCGCGATCAGCTCCTGCGCCTCGGACAGCCACTCCTCGTAGGCCCTTCCGATGGCTGCCAGGTCCCACGCGCTCGCGACCAGCGCGCGCGGGTCGCCGTCGAGGACGGCGTCGAACATGTCGGCGCGGACGCCCTCGTTGGCCAGCAGCGGATCGAGCTCGGGGGAGCGGCGAGGGCCGACCCAGGTCGTCTCCGACAGCGGCGCGTAGCCGAGGAAGGCCAGGTCGGCGCGGAAGCGTTCGCGCTTGGCCCGGTCCCTGACCGGCTCCAGCACGACCAGGTGCCAGTGCCCCTGCCAGCTGATCGTTCCGGGTCGGTAAATTCTCAGCGCCGCCTCGTCCAAGCGCCTGACGCACTTGGCGGTGACCTCGTAGCCGGGCCCCTGCGGCAGCCTGACCCGGTCGAGCCAGCCCTGCCGCACCATGCGCGAAACCGCCGTCCTGACGGCAGGAGCCGCGATTTCCAGCGGCGCGAGCAGCCTGACCAGGGCGGCGACCGACGCCTTCCCACCACGGGAACGCAGGTGGTCCCCGTACAGATCGAACAGCGCCGCGCGTGCGTTCACGAGCACCAGTTTGGACGGCTTCGCGACCCTGGACAACGGATGCTGGGAGGAGATCGTTACCCATTTGGCACTCCGATGCGGGAGAATAGGACATCACAGAAGACGTGAATGCGTCGGCCACCCACCGGGGCGGTCGTTGATCGCAACCGCGGAGTCCATGGCAGGAAGGGATACACGCATGGCGGCGATGAAGCCGCGGACCGGCGATGGTCCGCTGGAGGTCACCAAGGAAGGGCGCGGCATTGTCATGCGGGTCCCGCTCGAAGGTGGCGGCCGGCTCGTCGTGGAGATTTCGGCCGACGAGGCGAAGGCGCTCGGCGAAGCGCTGAAGAACGTGGTCGGCTGACGCCGGCTCAACCACCTGATCGAACGGCCCTGGCGTACCCTCCGCCGGGGCCGATCACGTTTGGAGACTATCCCGTGCCCATCCAGACGACGGTGTCCGTGCTCCCCGAAGCGCCCGCCGACGCCGCACTGCTCGCCCTCCCCTACGACGCGGAGCTGAACCCCAAGGTCGAGCTGCCCGTGCCGGTGGCCGCGCTGCTGGCGCACTACGAGGCCAAGGGTGAGGCGGGCGAGATCGTCGAGGTCCCGGTCACGCGCGGCGACGCGGTGGGAAGGGTCCTTCTGTACGGCGTCGGCGACGGCTCGCCGCGTGCCCTGCGCAAGGCGGCCGCCGGCCTGACGCGCAGGGCCAGAGGCAAGCAGGAGCTGACCGTCGTGCTCCCGCCCTGCGACGCCGCCGTCTTCGCCGAGGCCGCCCTGCTGGCGGCCTACACCTTCAAGATCGGCGGCCAGGGCACCCCGCCCGTCGCCGCCCTCACCCTGGCCGGCGCCGACGAGCCGGCCGTACGGCGCGGCGAGGCCGTGGCGCAGGCCGTCGCGCTGGCCCGCGACCTGACCAACACCCCCTCCTCGACCAAGAACCCCGCCTGGCTGGCCGAGCAGGCCGCCGCCACCGGCCTGGAGGCCAAGGTCTGGGAAGAGGACGCGCTGCGCGCCGACGGTTTCGGCGGCATCCTGGCCGTCGGCCAGGGCTCGGTCCACCCGCCCCGGCTGATCCAGCTCTCCTACACCCCTGAGGGCGCCGAGCGGCACGTCGTGCTGGTCGGCAAGGGCATCACGTTCGACTCGGGCGGCCTGTCGCTCAAGCCGACCGACAACATGAAGACCCAGAAGACCGACATGGCCGGCGGCGCGGTGGTCATCGCGGTCATGGGCGCGCTGGCCGCCATGGGCTCGCGGGTGCGGGTCACCGGCCTGATCGCCGCGGCCGAGAACATGCCGTCCGGCAGCGCCCAGCGGCCCAGCGACGTCATCACGCACTACGGCGGCACGACCGTTGAGGTGACCAACACCGACGCCGAGGGGCGCCTGGTGCTCGCCGACGCGCTCGCCTACGCCGACGCCGTGCTCGACCCCGACGCGATGGTCGACATCGCCACCCTCACCGGGGCGATCAGCGTCGCCCTAGGGCGGAGCATCGGCGCCGTCTACTCCTCCGCCGACGAGCTGGCCGACGAGCTGGTCGAGGCGGGCGCCAGGAGCGACGACCGGTTGTGGCGGATGCCGCTGATCGAGGACTACCGCCCGGCCCTCGACTCGCCCATCGCGGACATGCAGAACGCCGACGTGGGCGGGCGCTACGGCGCCGGCTCGATCACCGCCGCGCTGTTCCTGCGGGAGTTCACCGGCAAGCGTCCGTGGGCGCATCTGGACATCGCGGGCGTGGGTCGCAGCACGGTCGACGAGGGCACGCTGACGAAGGGCGCCACGGGCTTCGGCGTCCGCGTCCTGCTCGACTGGCTCACCCGCTCCTGAGCCGCCGCGCGCCGATCCGGTGGGCGGTGACGTCCACCGGATCGTTGTCCGGGGCCGGCGATGGCCGGCCGGTCAGGCGGAGACCTTGACGGCGGCCAGCAGGCCGTCGCCGAGCGGGATCATCACCGATCGCAGCCGGTCGTCGCCCTGCACGAGCTTGCCCAGCTCGCGTACCGCGACCGTGTCGGGGTCGCGCTGGGAGGGGTCGGCGACCCTGTTGTGCCACAGCGCGTTGTCGAAGGCCACGATCCCGCCCACCCGCAGCAACCGCACCGCCTCGGCCAGATAGTCGGCGTACTCCTGCTTGGCCGCGTCGGCGAACACCATGTCATAGCCGCCGTCCGACAGCCTGGGCAGCACGTCGAGCGCGCGCCCGGCGATCAATCTGATCCGGCCGCCGGAGAATCCGGCGTCGGCGAAACTCTGCCGGGCCAGGCGCTGGTGCTCGGGCTCGACGTCCACGCTCGTGAGGGTGCCGTCGGCGCGCATGCCGCGCAGCAGCCACAGCCCCGACACCCCGCACCCGGTGCCGATCTCCACCACGGCGCGCGCGTTGAGCACGGTGGCCAGGAAGCACAGCGCGGCACCGCCTCCGGGAAGGATGGGCGGCGCACCCATCTCATGGCCGCGCTGCCGCGCCGCGTGCAGAATCTCGTCTTCCTGATGGAACTGCTCCGCATAGGCCAGAGTGGCCTCTACCGGGCTGGTCATCGGCCTCTCCTCCCCACTTCCGTGCAATTGGTCACCGATCGCAGCCTAGGGGAGACACGCCAGGACGGGAACTCTGGTCGCGCCCAACGCGTTGCAGGTTTAAACGGGCTTTGCCGGTCCTGAAGGCAGGCAGTGCGCACGAAGGGACGAAACCAGGCACTATGACGGTAGCGGTGGTCCCAGAGAGAGGAGTGCTGGTGGACGGAAGCGACCACCAGGCCGGTCCTCACGTGTCAGATGTGTCTGAGTGGACTCCTCCCACCTGGGAGGAAGTGGTGCGGACGCACTCCGCGCGCGTGTATCGGCTTGCGTACAGGTTGACCGGCAACGTGCACGACGCGGAAGACCTCACCCAAGAGGTCTTCGTCCGGGTCTTCAGGTCGCTGTCGAGCTACACACCCGGCACTTTCGAGGGCTGGTTGCACAGGATCACCACGAACCTGTTCCTCGACATGGCGCGCAGGAGGCAGCGGATCCGCTTCGAGGGGCTGGGCGACGACGCGGCCGAGCGGCTGCAGGGTCGCGAGCCCTCACCCGCCCAGGCGTGGGACGACGCCCACATGGAGCCGGACATCCAGGCGGCGCTCGACTCCCTGGCCCCGGAGTTCAGGGCGGCGGTCGTGCTGTGTGACATCGAAGGCCTGTCGTACGAGGAGATCGCGGCCACGCTCGGCGTGAAGCTTGGCACGGTCAGAAGCAGGATTCACCGTGGCCGGGCACAGCTGCGGGAGGCTCTGGAGCACAGGGCGCCCCGTGGTTCTGAACTCCCCCCGACCGTGACCCGTGGGGAGGAAGTCTGATATGTCGCACCTTGGAGAGCGCGTATCCGCGCTGGTGGACGGCGAGCTGCGCCACGCCGAGCGTGAACGCGCCCTTGCCCACCTGGCCTTCTGCGCCGACTGCAGGAGGGAGGTCGAGTCGATGCGGGCGCTGAAGTCGCGCCTGCGGTCGCTCGAAGGCCCTCCGATGCCGGCCGACCTCACGATGTCTCTGCTGCGAATGGGTGAGCCTGGCGACCCGGTGCCGCCCAGGGAGCGGCCCTTTCCCACCTTCGGCGGTGTTCCGCTTCCCGGCCCGCGCAGCATCGCTCCGCCCGACAACCGGCCTCGCGGCGCCTCGGGCGCTTCGTCGCGGCCCGGACGGTCCCGCAGGCGTCCGGCCTACGTGGCCGTAGGCGTCGTCTCCGCGGCGGTCGCGCTCGGCACCCTGTTCGTGGTCGCGGGCCAGGACCAGGGCCCGTCCGTCTCCCCTCCGGTCGAGGTGTTCAAGCAGGTCCACAAGACCACGGCCCCCTACGGCAACCCGCCCTCCGCCACCCCGTGAGACGGCTGCCCGCCGTCCTCACCCTGGCGCTGCCTATGGCAGTCGGCCTGCCGGGCGCGGTCCACGCCGTGCCCGACGGGTCCGAGAACGAGGACACGGGTCTGTCGCTGCTCAGACGGTCGGCGATGGCCGCGAGGGGCCAGCCGTACGAGGGGACGCTGGTCAGCACGTCCGGCGCGGTGCTCGCCGTACGCAACAGCCCCGGGACCGGGATGACGGTCGACCGGCGCGCCGCCGACCCTGGGACACCCGCGGGCGGCCTGCTGGCCCCCTCCGACGGGATGCTGCGCGCGCTCGCCGCCAACTACCGGGTGGTCGAGGCGCCGGCCGGGAGCGCGTGCGGCAGGACGGCCCGCGTGATCCAGGCGCTCCGGCACGACGGGCGCCCGGCCGCGCGGTTCTGGGTCGACGCGGCCAGCGGTGTCCCGCTGCGGCGCGAGGTGCTGGACGGCCGCGGCAGGGTGGCGATGGCCGAGGCGTTCGTCGACGTGACGATCCCCGCGCCGCTTCCCATGGCGCAGTCCGCCCCGCTCGCCCGGACGGCGCTCGGCTCCGGGACTCTCACCGCCCTGAGGGCGCGGGGCTGGAGCCTGCCCAGCGTTCTGCCCGGCGGTTTCGAGCTCGCCCATGCCGCCGAGAACGACGGCTACCTGAAGCTGGGATACTCGGATGGGGTGTCCGTTGTCTCGGTGTTCGTGCAGCGGGGCACCCTGGACGAGGAGCGGCTGGCGGGCTGGCGTAGCCGGTCTCGCGACGGGAATACGATCTGGATCCGGGACGCTGCAGGACGGGAGATGATCTGGGCGAGTGGAGGCCATGTCTACACCGTCGTCGCCGACGCTCCCGCGGACGTGGTCGAGGCCGCCGTCCGGGGGCTGCCGCACGAGGCGGAGCCTGGCTTCTGGCAGCGGTTCGCCCGGGGCGCCCACCGTGTGCTTTCCTGGGTCAACCCGTTCGCTTGACGCTCGCGTAACAACTCTCGTACACCGTAAGCGGGAAGATGACGGTGTCCGAACAAGGAGTGGTGAGACTAGATGACCGACGAGACGCGCCCCATGGACGGACGCACGCCGTCGGACCTCGCCGAGCCCCAGGGACGGCCCGACTTCCTGCCCGCCCAGGAGGGATGGGACAGCGCGAGGACGGAGCAGCTCGGCTGGGAGCACGCCGAGCAGCCCGCCCAGCCGTACGGCACGGGCTGGGGCGATCCGTCGGGACGACCGGCCGCCAACGACACGGCCGTGTTCGGCGCCCCCGATCACGGTCCTTCGCTGCCGCCCCCGCCCACGCAGGCGGTCGGCATGGGTCACGGATGGGGGCCGCCGCCCACGCCCGCCGACGGCGGGGCCGCGGCCGCGCGCCGGGGGCCGGGCATCGGAGTGCTGGTCGCGCTGGCCGTGGTGATCGCGCTGCTCGCCTCGATCATGGGCAGCGTCGGCACCTACCTGCTCACCAGGCAGGGCAGCTCGGGCACCGACCCGTCCTACTCGCTCGGGCCCGCGCCGTCCGGCGACACCAGCAGGGCGGCCGACTCGATCGCGGGAGTGGCCTCGCGGGTGCTGCCCAGCGTGGTCTCCCTCGAGGTCGAGGGCAACAGCGACGCGGGAACCGGCTCCGGCTTCCTGATCAAGGGCGGCTACGTGGTCACCAACAACCACGTCGTCGCGGTGGCCGCCCAGGGCGGCGCCATCAAGATCGTATTCAACAACCGCAAGAGCACCAGCGGGCGCATCGTCGGCCGTGACCCCGGCTCCGACCTGGCCGTGGTCAAGCCCGAGGAGACCTTCGGCACGCCGGAGATCACGCTCGGCAACTCCGACCAGGTCGTCGTCGGCGACCCCGTCATCGCCATCGGCTCGCCGCTCGGCCTCACCGGCACCGTCACCACCGGCATCGTGAGCTCGCTCAACCGGCCCGTCGTGGCCGGCGAGGACAACGACCCCGACCCCGCCTACATCAGCGCCATCCAGACCGACGCCGCCATCAACCCCGGCAACTCGGGCGGGCCGCTGGTGAACGCCAAGGGTGAGGTCGTCGGCGTCAACTCCGCGATCGCCACGCTCAGCCGGGCGGTCTCCAGCCAGAGCGGCAGCATCGGCCTCGGCTTCGCGATCCCGATCAACCAGGCCAGGCGCGTCGCCCAGGAGATCATCACCACCGGCTCGGCCAAGCGGGTCAAGATCGGCATCGTGGTCGACTCGGGCTACCGCGGTGAGGGCGTGCGCATCGCCTCCCAGCCCACCCAGGGCCGCCAGCCGGTCGAGGCCGACGGTCCCGCGGGCAAGGCGGGCCTGAAGGCCGGCGACGTCATCCTCGAGATCGACGGCCTGCGCATCCAGGACAGCACCGAGCTCATCTCGCTGATCCGCGGCAAGGCCCCGAACTCGAAGATCTCCATCAAGTACAAGCGCGGCGGCGAGGAGCGGATGGCCACCCTCGTCGTCACCGCCGAGCCGGAGCCCACGCCGCGACCCTCCTGACGGTGACCTCGCCCGGGCTCGGGTGCTCCATCGCCCGGGCGAGCCCTTAGTCTGGAACTGGCCCGGATCGTCCCCTGGCCCCGGTTGCACAGTGTAGGAGCTTGCGGTGTTCGGACTCGGTTGGATGGAGGTCGGAGCGCTCGTCGTGATCGCGCTCCTGGTCTTCGGTCCTGACAAGCTGCCGCAGGCGGCCGCGCAGGCTGGCAAGACGCTGCGCAACCTGCGGCGCATGGCCACCAGCGCGCGCGACGACCTGAGATCCGGCCTCGGCCCGGAGTTCGCGGACTTCGACCCCGCCGACCTCAACCCGAAGAACTTCGTCCGCAAGCATCTGCTGGACGACGTCGAGGACGCGTGGAAGGACCGGCCCGCCGCGATCGAGCCCGTGTCCGTCACCGTCGAGCCCGTCTCCGAGCTCGGGTACGGCGAGCTGCCCCCCTACGACTCCGAGGCCACCTGAGGCTCCGGGCCACCTGAGACTGCGGGGCCGCCTCGGGCTCCGGGGCCGCTTCGGGGCCACCTTGAGACTTCGGGGCCACCTGAGGCGGCCGTCACGTCTCGGTGGTCACCCTCGCCGCCCGAGTGCCGTGAAGGACGGGCGGCGAGCGGTGACCACGGTGGGCTGTCGTGGGCGTGCCGTACGGGCGGCGGTCAGCGACCCGAGGGTGACAGGCCCAGCTGCAGGCCCTTGATGCTGGAGGAGCGCTTCGACAGCTGCGCGGCGATGCGGCGCAGCTCGGCCGCCGCGGGAGCGTCGGGGTCGGTCAGCACCAGCGGCTTGCCCTCGTCGCCGCCCTCGCGCAGCCGCGTGTCGAGCGGCACCTGACCGAGCAGCGGCACCCTCGCGCCCAGCGTGCGCGTCAGCGCGTCGGCGACGATCTGTCCGCCGCCCTCACCGAAGACGTTGATCTTCTCGTCACAGTGGGGGCAGGGCAGCCACGCCATGTTCTCGATGACGCCGGCGATCTGCTGGTGCGTCTGCGCGGCGATGCTGCCGGCGCGCTCGGCCACCTCGGCCGCGGCCATCTGCGGCGTCGTGACGACCAGGATCTCCGCGCCGGGCAGGCGCTGCGCGACCGAGATCGCGATGTCGCCGGTGCCCGGCGGCAGGTCGAGCAGCAGGACGTCGAGGTCGCCCCAGTAGACGTCGGCCAGGAACTGGTGCAGCGCGCGGTCGAGCATCGGCCCGCGCCAGACCACCGGCGAGTTGCCCTCGGGCTTGAACATCCCGACCGAGATGACCTTGATGTCATGCGCCACCGGCGGCATGATCATGTCCTCGACCTTGGTGGGCCGCTCCGACGCGCCGAGCATGCGCGGGATGCTGTGGCCGTAGATGTCGGCGTCGACGATGCCCACCTTGAGGCCCTGGGCCGTCATCGCGGCCGCCAGGTTGACGGTCACCGACGACTTGCCGACGCCGCCCTTGCCGCTGGCCACCGCGAACACGCGGGTCAGCGAGCCCGGCTGGTTGAACGGGATCTCCTTCTCGGGAGCCCGGTTGCCGCGCAGCTTGGTCTGCAGGTCCTTGCGCTGCTGCTGGCTCATCACGTCGAGGTCGACGCGCACGGCGGAGACGCCGTCGAGCCGGGAGACGGCGGCGGTGACGTCGCGGGTGATCGTGTCTTTCAACGGACACCCCGCCACCGTCAGGTAGATGCCCACGACGACCTCGCCCGTGGGGGAGATGTCGATGCTCTTGACCATGTCGAGGTCGGTGATCGGCCGGCGGATCTCGGGGTCGTTGACCGTGGCGAGCGCGGCTGTCACCTGTTCCGGGGAAGGTGCCATGAGTCCATGGTATGAACCCAGACAGGGTATGCCGAACGAAGGGGCCGATCTGGGTCCCCGATCGTCACCGCTCTTCTCAGTAGGATGCCGCCATGGTGGGGATCTCGCCGCAGGAGTCGGCCGTCTGGCGCATGATGCAGCGGGCCCAGGTGCGCATCACCCGCCGCCTGGAGACCGAGCTGCTCGCCGCCCACGACCTGCCGCTGGCCTCCTACGACGTGCTGCTCCAGCTCTCCGAGGCGGCGGGACGGCGGCTGCGGATGAACGACCTGGCCGACCGGGTCCTGCTGTCGCGCAGCGGCCTGACCCGCCTCATCGACCGGCTGCAGCGCGAGGGGCTGGTCCAGCGCGAGGCGTGCGCCGACGACGCGCGCGGCCTGTTCGCGGTGCTGACCGAGGCCGGTGCCGTACGGCTGGCCGAGGCCACGCCCACCTACCTGGGCGGCATCCGCGCCGAGTTCCTCGACGTGCTGGAGCCCGAGGAGCTCGCCCAGTGCACGGCCATGCTCACGAAGATCCTGGTCGCTCCTCGCTGAGGCGCTGCAGCTCCGAGCGGAGGAAGTCGCGGGTGACGACCTCGCCCATGGCCATGCGCAGTCCCGCGATCTCGCGGGTCAGGTACTCCAGGTCGGCCTGGGTGCGCTCGTCGGCCATCCGGTCCTGCTCGTACTGCACGCGGTCGCGGTCGTCCTGGCGGTTCTGCGCCAGCAGGATCAGCGGCGCCGCGTAGGAGGCCTGGAGCGAGAGCATCAGCGTCAGGAAGATGAACGGGTAGGAGTCGAACACCAGCTCGTCAGGGGCCAGGACGTTCCAGCCCACCCACAGCACCACGAAGACCGTCATGTAGACGAGGAACCGGGCGGTGCCGATGAAGCGGGCGATCTCCTCCGACAGCCTGCCGAACGCCTCGGGATCGTAGTGGGGGCGGAAGCGGCGTCTGAACTCCCGCGGTTGGTCGAGCCGGTCAATCGCCATCGCGCCAGTCCTCGGTGTAGCGCCAGTCCTCTGGCAGCAGGTGGTCAAGAACGTCGTCGACGGTGACCGCGCCCACGAGCTGGCCGAGCTCGTCGACGACCGGCGCGGCCACGAGGTTGTAGGTGGCCAGGTAGGAGGTGACCTCGGGCAGCGGCAGGTCGGGCCTGATCGGGTCGAGCGAGGCGTCGATGACCGCGCCGAGCAGCGTGGACGGCGGGTCGCGCAGCAGCCGCTGGAAGTGGGTGACACCCAGGTAGGTGCCGGTGGGCGTCTCGTTCGGCGCGCGCGTGACGAAGACCTGCGCGGCCACCGCGGGGGACAGGTCCTTCTGCCTGATCTGCGCCAGCGCCTCGGCGATGGTGGCGCTGGGCGGCAGGATCACCGGATCGGTGGTCATCATGCCGCCCGCCGTGTTCTCGCCGTAGGACAGCAGCCTGCGCACCGGTGCCGCGTCTTGCGGTTCCATCAGCGCCAGCAGCCGCGCGGACTGCCCTTCCGGTAGGTCCTGCAGCAGGTCGGCGGCGTCGTCAGGGTCCATCTCCTCCAGGACGTCGGCGGCCCGTTCGGGCGCGAGGGTGCCCAGGATGCCCATCTGGTCGCGCAGCGGCAGCTCCTCCAGGACGTCGGCGAGACGCTCGTCGTCGAGCGCCGCGGCGACCTCGATGCGCCGCTTGCCGGGCAGGGAGTGCAGGGCGTTGGCGAGGTCGGCGGCCCGCATGGACTCGAAGGCGGCGATGAGGCGCGCCGCGCCCTGGTCGTGCTGGAGGGTGTCGAAGCCGGACACGTCTCGCCAGTCGACGACCCTGGCGTCGCGCCGCTTCCGTCCGACGACCGCCACCTTGGTGATCTCCCAGATGGCCGGCCGTACCTCCTCCATGGCGAGGTCGTGGACGGTCATCGGCTCGCCGTCCACCTCGACCCGCAGGTCGAGCATCTCGCCGAGGACGAGGGTCTCGGTGGGGCGCTGCTCGAACCTGCGCATGTTCAGCCGGCCCGTGAAGATCACCGCGCCGGCCTCGATGCCGCGGACCCGGGTGATGGGCAGGAACACCCGGCGGCGGGGCTGGATCTCCACCACCATGCCGTGGACGCGTGGCGGCTGCCCGGGGCGCACCCCCGCGACGACGTCCCTGATGCGGCCGATCTGGTCGCCGGCCGGATCGAAGACCGCGGTGCCCGACAGCCGGGCAACGAAGATCCTCACGTTACTCAGGGTATCCGGGCCCGAGGCATTGCCTCCGCCGCGACCGGCATGTAAGTATCAAAACCTACTATTGGTGGTGACAGATGAAGCATGCAGGACTGGCGATCGCGTTCGTCTCCTCATGGTGTTTTGCCTTCTCAGGGCCGATGGCCAAGTTCCTGGGCGCCGCGGGACTGGCGCCGCTGGAGGCCGTGTGGGCCCGCATGGCGGGCGCGGGGCTGTTGTTGCTGGCCGTACTCGCGGTGGTCAAACCGCGGGCGCTGCGCATCCCGCGCTCCAGGCTGCCGTTCTTCGGCGCCTACGCGGTCATGGCGGTGGCCGGCGTGCAGTCGCTGTACTTCGTGGCCATCACGAGGCTGCCGGTGGGGATCGCGTTGCTGCTGGAGTTCATGGCGCCGGTGATGGTGGTGCTGTGGGTGCGGTTCGTCCGCAAAGTACGGCTGCCGCGGGCTGCGTTCGTCGGCGCGGTGGTCGCGGTCGCCGGGCTGGCCATCGTGGTCGAGGCGTGGCAGGGCATGCGGATCGACGCCGTCGGTCTGCTGCTCGGCCTCGCGGCGGGCGCCTGCTGCGCCGGCTACTTCCTGATGAGCGACAGCTTCGGGGACGACGTCGACCCGCTCGGGCTGATCGCCTGGGGCATGATCGGGGCGGCCGTCGTGCTGCTGCCGTTCTCGCGGCCCTGGAACATCCCGTGGGAGGTGTTCACGACCGAGGCCACCCTCGGCGGGCACACGCTGCCCGTGCTCGGCGCCTACCTGTGGATGGTCGTCGTGGCGACCGTCGTCGCCTACATCCTCGGCGTCAACGCGGTGCGCCGGCTGTCGGCCGCCGTGGGCGCGACCGTCGCCTCGCTGGAGGTGATCGGCGGCGCCGTGGTGGCGTGGGCGCTGGTGGGAGAGTCGCTCGGCGGCTACCAGATCGTCGGCGGCCTCATCGTGATCAGCGGCGCGCTGCTGGCGCAGACCGCGACCGCCCAGCCCGCCGTCGAGCCGGTGCGCGAGCTCAGCCACGTCTGAGCTTCCCTGACGCTCGGCCGGCCCTGCCAGGGCCTCCCTCGGCTCCTGAGGGCTGTGGACGGGGCGACCGGCCGCTCCCGGGGTGTGGACGGGGCTTACGGCGGGCTGGGTGGTCGGCCGCTGCCGGCGGCTGTGGACGGGTCGTCCCACGGGCGCTCGGCCGCTCCCGGGGCGGCCGCGCTCCGTCAGCTCCCGGGACGGCTGGGGCGGGTCCCCGCCCGCGGGAGCGCGGGCGGGGACAGGGCTCAGCCGCCCTTGAGCTCGGTCAGCTCGGGCTCGGGGCTGGGGGACTCCTCAGCCGTCGTGGGCGTCGGATTCTGCGGCTCGGGCGTCGACTCCTCCGTCGGCTCAGGCTCCTGCTCGCCCGAATCGCCGGGGTCGGTGGTGGGGCTCTGCGACGGGTCGACGGCCTGCTCCCCTTCCGGGCCGGCCGACACGACGATCGTCACGGTGCTGCCCTTGGCCAGGCGGCGGCCCGAGGCGGGCGATGTCGAGATCACGATGTCCATCGCCGCCTCCTCGTCGGGCACGCTCTTCAGCCTGACCGCCAGGCCGAGGTCCTCCAGCTCCGCGACGGCGTCGTCGATGTGCCAGCCCTCCAGCGCGGGAAGGGTCACGGTCGCCCTCGCCTTGGCCTTGGTGGTCTGCTTGACGGGCGGATCCTCGACCTGGCCGGTGATCGGGCCGGGGTCGACGTACTGCTGCCGCACGGATGAGCCGCCGCCATTCCCCGAGCTCGACATGAGGTTCGGCATGATCACCACCGCGGACAGCCCGGCGAGGACGGCCCCGGTGGCCATCAGGAGGGCGGGGCGCAGCCGCCGCCGCTTCCGGGTGAGCGTCGGACGCGCGGCGTTCAGCTCGGGCAGGAGAGCGGTCGGGACCGGCTCGACCGGCGCGGTGTCCTCCCGGCGGCGCGTCCTCCCCCGCTTGCCGGGCATCGCGGGCATGGCGCGGCGGGCAGGCGGGATGCCGGGGTCGGTGGCGGCGTCGCCCACCGCCTGGAGGGCCGCCGTCGCTTCGTCGGGGGTGTTCCTGCGGCTCCCGGTTCTCTTCCGCCGGGCCGTCCCCGCCGCCTTCCTCGGCGCCGAGCCCTCCTCGGCCCCCTGCCCCGCGCGTCCAGGTGACGCCGAGCCGCCGGGCGGCGTTCCGTGCCCAGGGCCGCCAGACGGGGTTCCGTGCCCGGGACCGCCGGGCGGGGTTCCGTGCCCGGCTGCCGGCGCGGGGCCATGGGGTGGCGTTCCGTGTCCGGGGCCGGATGGGGTCGCGTGCCCTGAGCCGGCCTCACCGTTGGGTGGGGCTGGCTGGCCGGGGCGCGCTGGGGTGTCCGCCGGAGCCGCCCGGCCGGGGGAGGGCGGCTGCCCGGGCGGGGTGGCAGGCCCGGACGCCGCGTCCACGGCGGGTGCCGCGTGCCCGGGTACGGCTGAGCCGCCGGGTGCCGCGTGCCCGGGTGGTGCGGTCTCGCCACGGGGCGGGGCCTCCTCGGAGTGCGGCGCTTCCCCGGGCGGCGTGGATCGCCTCGGGGGCTCGGCCTTCCTCGGCGGTCGCCCGGCCGGGTCCGAGGACGCGGCCTCGTTCGAGGACGCCTCATTCGGGTGCGCGGACCCACCCGAGGGCGCGGCCTCGTGCGGGTGCGCGGCCTGATGCGGGTGCCCGGCCGCGTGCTGTGCGTGCTCGTGCTGCGCGGCTTCATACTGCGCGGCCTCGTGTGAGTGCGCGGCGTCGGCCGGGAGTACGGGCTCGCCGAGCCGGGCCGTCCCGCTCGGACCTGCCGTCCCGCTCGGGTGTGCTGCCCCGCTTGGCTGTGCTGTCCCGCTCGCGGGTTCCGGTGCGCTCCGCTCGGCGGCTCTGCCGGGGTGTGCCGGCTCCATCTCGGTCGCGGTCTCGACCAACGTCCGCGGGAGCACGCCCTCAGGACGCGTCGCCGGCCCGGCGGACGGCGGGAACGGCGCCTGCGCGGCCGGTGCGGGCCGTACGTCGGGCTGGTGGCGCACGAGGCGCAGCAGCGCCTCCTGAGCGGTCGGGCGCGCCGACGGATCCTTCGCCAGGCAGCCCCTGACCAGCGAGCCGAGCGGCTCGTCCAGCTCGGGCAGCTCGGGCTCCTTGGTGAGGATCCGGTGGAAGATCGCCGGCACGGTGTCGCCGCCGAACGCCAGGCGCCCCGTCGCCGCGAACACCATCGTCACCGCCCACGCGAACAGGTCCGAGGCGGGGCCGACGGCCTCGCCCGAGATCTGCTCGGGCGACATGTAGGCGGGGGTGCCGATCAGGCCGCTCGCGCTGGCCGTCGTCGCGTCCAGCGCCTTGGCGATGCCGAAGTCGATGACCCTGGCGCCGTCGAGACCGAGCAGCACGTTGCTCGGCTTGAAGTCGCGGTGCACGACGTCGGCCCGGTGGATGGCGGCCAGGGCCGCCATCGTGCCCACCGCCAGCCGTTCGAGGGCTCCCGCGGGTCGCGGGCCGTTCTCCCTGACCAGCTGGTCGAGGGAGACGCCTTCCACGTACTCGCTGACGATGAACGGCCGGTCGCCCTCGGTGGAGGCGTCGAGCACCCTCGCGGTGGAGAACTCCGCGACCTTCCTGGCCGCGGCCACCTCCCGCAGGAAACGGTCGCGGGCGGTGACGTCGCCCGAGAACCGGGCATGCAGCATCTTGACGGCCACGCGCTCGCCCGAGGACGACCTGCCCAGATAGACGACCCCCTGGCCGCCTTCGCCCAACCGGCCGAGCAGCTCGTAGTCGCCCACACGAGCGGCCTCATGGGCCAGGAGGGGCTGTAGTTCCTGCACTTATAGCACCTTATGGGGTAAGTCGAAGAACGGTGGCGGTATCCGCCCATCGGTCGGCCAGCCCGGCCGCGTCGGGCGCGTTGAGCCGCTCCTTCGCCAGCGCGGCCACGGCGTCGGCCGCCTGTGTCTGATCCACCACCTCGACTCGCGCGTCGAACACCACCAGCTCCGCCCCGTTGTCCTTGCTCCTCAGCGTTACTCGCACGCTGTCCTTTTGATCCAGTCCGGGCAGATTTTGTTCCCCGCTGCCAGTAACTAGATAGATCGCCCCATCGTGCCAGACATGCCATGCCAGGCGTGGCCGATCCAGGTGCACCCACAACACTCCGGACTTCTTCGCGCCCTCCTCGATCGCTCCCATGCCCGTCTCCCCTCCTGGTCAGGCCGTACCTGTCTCCGGTCGGCGCAGCTCGTCCCCGGCCCGCCCGCTCGTCCCCCGGCCGCCCGCGCTCCTGCCCGTACGGCAAGCCGCCCCGGCGCCACCGTGGTCACGTGGCCGGCGCCCGTCACACCACGCCACTCCAGCAGGACGTGGCGGGCGTCCGCAACGTCGCCCGTGCAACGGGACTAGGGTGCTGGGCGTGCTGCACGCCGCCTATACCCGCTATCTGCGCTCCCAGGTGCTGAAGGGTCCGCTCCCCGCCCATGTCGCGCTGGTGATGGACGGCAACAGAAGGTGGGCCGAGGAGATGGGCCTCGAGAGCCCGAGCCACGGGCACCGCCACGGCGTCGAGCACATCGAGACCGTGCTCGGCTGGTGCGCCGACCTCGGCATCAGGCATGTCACGATCTACGTCGCCTCCGCGGACAACGTCCGCAAGCGCGAGTCCCGCCAGGTCGCCTTCACATGCGGCTGATCGAGGAGATCATCGCCGGGCGGCTGATCCACTCGGCCACGCGCTGGCGGCTCCACGTGGCGGGACGGCTCGACGAGCTGCCCGACTCCACCGCCCACGCGCTCAAGCTCGCCATGGACCACACCCGTGACAGGGCGGGCTTCGACCTGACCGTCGCCATCGGCTACGACGGACGCCAGGAGGTGGTCGACGCGCTGCGGTCCCTGCTGACCGACCGGGCCGCCGCGGGCGTGCCCATCGCCGAGCTCGCCCGCACGATCACCGCCGACGACATCGCCGCCCACCTCTACACCGCGGGCCGCCCCGACCCCGACCTCATCGTCAGGACGAGCGGGGAGCAGCGGCTGTCGGGGTTCCTGATCTGGCAGGCGGCCTCGGCACGGCTCCACTTCTGCGAGGCGTACTGGCCCGGGTTCCGCCATGTCGACTTCCTCCGGGCGCTCCGCTCATACGCCGCCCGCCACCGCTGACCCGGTCGCACCCACGCTCCGTTTCCTGCGGGCGCTCCGCTCCTACGCCGCCCGCCACCGCTGACCCGGTCGCACCCACGCGCCATGCATGGGCGCGATAGAACGACCCAGGCTCCCCTCCCGCGTGGCGCGACGCTAGCGTTTGGGCATGCGCTCACGCCGTTCCTGCCTCGCGGTCCCGGGATCCAACCCGCGCTTCCTCGAGAAGGCCCAGACCCTCCCCGCCGACGAGGTCTTCCTGGATCTCGAGGACTCGGTCGCCCCCCTGGCCAAGGAGGAGGCGCGCAAGAACGTCGTGGCGGCCCTGCGTGAGGGCGACTGGGGCGGCAAGGTGCGCGTCGTCAGGGTGAACGACCTCACCACCCAGTGGACCTACCGCGACGTGATCGAGGTCGTGGAGGGCGCGGGGGAGTTCCTCGACTGCGTGATGCTGCCGAAGGTGCAGGACCCGACCCAGGTGCTGTGGCTCGACACCCTCCTCACCCAGATCGAGCGCACGATGGGCTTCGAGGTGGGCCGGATAGGCATCGAGGCGCAGATCGAGAACGCGCGCGGCCTGGTGAACGCCGACGCCATCGCCGGGTCGTCGCCGCGGCTGGAGACGCTGGTGTTCGGGCCCGCCGACTTCATGGCCTCGATCAACATGCGGACGCTGGTCGTGGGGGAGCAGCCGCCCGGCTACACCGAGGGCGACGCCTACCACTACATCCTGATGCGGCTGCTGATGGCCGCCCGGACGCACGACCTCCAGGTGATCGACGGGCCGTACCTGCAGATCAGGGATGTCGAGGGATACCGGCGGGTGGCGCGCAGGGCGGCGGCGCTGGGGTTCGACGGCAAGTGGGTGTTGCACCCGTCGCAGGTGGAGGCCGCCAACGAGGTGTTCTCACCGGCCCAGGAGGACTACGACCACGCCGAGCTGATCCTGGAGGCGTACGAGTACTACACGACCGTGGAGCGGCGGGGCGCGGTGATGCTCGGCGACGAGATGATCGACGAGGCGTCGCGCAAGATGGCGCTGGTGGTGGCCGCCAAGGGCAGGGCCGCGGGCCTCCGGCGCACCACCACCTTCACGCCCGGGTCCTGAACGGTTCAGAAGGTCACGCCTACCGCGGTGAAGAACCAGAACGACGAGGTGAGCCACAGCCCGACCAGAGCCGCGAACGCCGTCCCGCCGAGCACCGGCAGACTCCACCCCGGCAGTCCCCTGCGCGGCAGCGCCAGCATCTTCGCCACGAACACCCCGTAGAAGAAGCAGCCGAGGAGCGAGTGGACCAGCACGCGGGGCGCGTCGAACTGCAGGCCGAGCGCGTACAGGCAGTGGAAGGCGACCGGCACGCTGAGCACGAACGCCAGCCGTCCCGACCACCGGTGCACCCAGGCGGGGATGCTGACGCCGAGCTTGCCCCACATCGACAGCGCCGAGACCACCTGGACGATCGCCAGCAGGAAGACGCCCGTCGTCAGCCAGGACTTCATCGCCAGGGCCCCCGAGAACCCGGCGGGCCCGACCGCGTAGCCGGTGGGGGTGTGCAGGCGCCCGTAGACGCCGAGCGCGACCGCGACCAGCGCCCCGGTCAGCAGCGGCACCAGCAGGCCCACGGCGGTGCGCTTGTCCGTGGCGAAGGTCATGGCATCTCCTCGATGAATCCGTCGACGTCCTTCGGGGTGACGGCAGCGCCGTCGATGGCGACCGGCAGACCCGGTGTCAACGTGGGCACGGGCACCGGCTGATCGTCCCTGACCATGGCTCCGACCTGGGTGAAGCCCTTGCCGTCCGGGAGCGCCAGGACGATCCACCCGGCCCGGTAGCGCGCGCCGCGCACCAGGGCGGTCGCCCGGTAGAGCCCCGAGGGCTTCTTGACCGTGGACGCGGAGAAGCTCAACGTCCTGTCGCCGAAGCGCAGCTCGCCCTTCGCCTTGCCGCCGCCGACGACGGCCGTGAGGCTGGCGTCGTTGAAGCCCTTCAGCGTGACCCGGCCGTTGACGGCCTTGCCGGCGAACCAGGCCTCGGTGATGCCGTCGCAGAAGTATCCGATGGCCTTGCCGTCCCTGACGGAGACGGCGACGAGCCCGCCGTTGTCCCGTACCCGGCCCGCGTAGTCGGCCTTGACGGCCGCCGGCCGTACGGATCTCGAGGGTGAGGGGGTGGCGGACGCGGTCGAGACGGCGGTCGCCACGGCGACCGGCGCGGGCGTCGTGTCCGCCGGCTCCCCCGCGTTACTGACCACCCCCAGGCCGACGGCGAGCGCGGCGCCCGCCGCCAGGGTGATGAACGGCCCCAGCCTTGACATGAGTGCTCCCCAGATTCGGATGTCTCTCTTCGAGAATCCGCCTCGCCTGGCGCCTTGTCTGTGAACTAATGCGCATCCGCCGGACAGAATGAAGGGATGCACGACAACCAGCCTCCGGCTCCCTACGGCGCGCAGCCGCCATACGGCCCGCAGTACCAACCTGGGCCATACCCCCAGGCCATGTACGGCACGCCGCCTCCCAAGCCGGCGTGGTTCGTGCCGGCGCCGCCCGGCACCAGGTACGACCACCTGGCGAGGAACCCGCTGAACGCCTGGTGGCGCCAGGTGGTCGGCACGCTGTTCGTGGCGGCGTGCTTCTTCGGGGTGGCGGTGCTGGTGGTGGTGGCCGGAACCGTCGTGGCGGTGATCGCCGGCATCCCGGCGCCGATGGCGGGGGAGCAGCTGTTCGGTGACCCCGTGTTCACGCTGGCCGTCACGCTGCTGTCGATCGCCGGGGTGCTCCCGCTGGTCTACGCGGCCGTGGCGCTGTTCCAGCGCAGGCCGCCCGGCACGCTGTCGTCGGTCGTGGGGCGCCTGCGGTGGGGGTGGCTGGCGCGGTGCACGGGCGTCGCCGTGGCGGCGCTGGTGCTCGGGCAGGGGGCGCTCTACGTCGCCTACGCCGTCACCGGCCAGAACACCTCGGACCTGTTCGGCTGGAAGGGCTGGGCGGCGTTCGTGCCGGGGTTCGTGGTGATCCTGTTGCTGGTGCCGTTCCAGGCGGCGGCGGAGGAATACATCTTCAGGGGCTGGCTCCTACAGGCCTTCGGCGCCTACGTCACCTCGCCGTGGCCCGGCATCGTGCTGGGGTCGGCCGGTTTCACCGCGCTGCACGCCTACACCGACTGGGGCATCCTCGACGTGTTCAGCTTCGGGGTCGTCATGGGCTGGCTGGCGGTGAAGACCGGCGGGATCGAGGCGCCGGTCGCCATGCACGTGGTGAACAACGTGTTCGCGTTCTCGCTCAGCTCGGCTGCCGGAGATCTCGAGGACGCCATGAGGCAGGGCTCCGTGCCGTGGCAGTCGTTGACGGGGACCGTCGTCCAGCTGTCGGTGTTCGCCCTGGGCGTGCTGTGGCTGACCAAAAAGCGGGCGATCGCCACCGTTTCTTCCTAAACCACGCCGGGGGTTCCACGAATCTCGCTAGAGAGGTCTCGTCAGCGCGGCGCGGGCGTGCTGGTGTGGATCCTGTGGAGGTGCGCGCAGGTGATCATTTCGGCGGGATGGGGTAGAAGTACCGGCGTACGTCTCCCGTTTTAGGCGTACATAACTGGACGGTCCGGATATTTCCTGACTAGGAGGTGCGTCGCGTGGCCTCGGGCCCCAGCGATCCGCGCTCGCCACGGCAGCCGCCGGAAGACGATCCGCGCGCTCCAGAGCCTCGCTCACCCGAGGACGCGGCGCACAGGGAAGGCGAGCCGCCGCGCCCCTCGGGCGGATCCGGTACGCCGGAGGAGCCGAGGATCAGGCACGCGCCTCCGGGGCCCAGCGACGACCGCGCCCGTGGGGTGCCCGTCGCCTCGCCGTGGGGGATGCCGCCGTTCGCCTCGCCGACCCCCGACGACCACCAGGCGGAGGAGGAGGCCGCCGCGTGGCCGAAGGGGCGCAGACCTTACAGCTCACCGGCCGCACCCCAGGAGCCGAGAGCCCCCCGGCAGGCCACACCTCCCACATCCGCGTCGTCCGAGGGTGAGCCGTCCCGCCCCCGCAGGATCGTGCACCCCGACAAGCTGGTCGCCACCGGGCCGCCCCGCCCGCGCCCCCCGGTCTCCCCGAGCACGCCGCCCGAAAGCGGAGACAAGCCGAGCACGCCGCCCGAAAGCGGAGACAAGCCGAGCACGCCGCCCGAAAGCGGAGACAAGCCGAGCACGCCGGCCGGGAGCGGTGAGCAGCCGGCCGCGTCGGCCGCGACCGGAGAGCAGCCGGGCACGCCGGCCGGGAGCGGGAAGGAGCCGGGCGCACCCGACCCCGGCCTGTCCGAGCGCGACAGGCCGACCGCTCCGCATCCCCGCCCGCCGGGCATCAGGACGGGACCACCCCCGTCCCGCGTCGAGCCGTACCGGATGCCGCCGCGCCCCGAGCCGCACGAAGACGAGGGGCAAGGCGTCGACGGCCCGCCCCTCCTCCACGAGCACGACCAGGCCCCCGGCGAGGCCTTCGCCCACTCGGAAGGCACACACCGCCAGGCCCAGGCCCCTGCCCAGCCCGGGCCCCACGAGCACCACCAGGCCCATGCTCAGCCTGAGCCCCATGAGCACCACCAGGCCCATGCTCAGCCCGAGCCCCACGAGCACGACCAGGCCACCGCCCACCCCGAAAGGGCGCACGGCGAGACCTCCGCCCAGCCCGACGGCACGCGCGACCAGGTCCCCGCCCACCCCGAAGGGGTGCGCGACCAGGTACCCGCCCAGCCCGAAGGCGGCCCCGGCGACGAGTCCGGGCAGGACGCGCCCGTGCGCAGGGTCGGTCGCCCGCCGGGCGGTCGCCCCACCCGTCCCGACCTGCTCGTCGCCTCGGGCCCGACCCCGCCGGGCGGCGCCGCCGGCAGGCACCACCGCGGTCCCGCGCCCTCGGCGATGCGCAGGTCGAGCCCGGTCAGGCGGCGCCGCGTCGGCCCCTACCTGGTGGTGATCACGCTCGCGCTGACCGTGGCCGCCGGCGTCATCGCCTGGCAGTGGTGGAACGGCGGGCAGCAGGGCCTCCGCCTGGCCGCGGGCGCCGGCCGTTCGGGTGACGAGCTGTTCGTGGTCCCCGCGGCGGGTGACGGCTCCAACCAGAAGCTCAACGATCTGGCCGCCGTCGGCAGCACGGTCGTCGCCGTCGGCAGCGACACCACCAGCCCCGTCCCCCGCCCGCTGTTCCTCTTCTCCCCCGACAGCGGCGCCACCTGGCAGCTCGCCGACGTCACCGGCTCCACGACCACCACCGTCCAGCGCGTGGTCGGCGCGAACGGCCGGTGGCTCGCCTTCGGCCAGGACGGCACGGGCGACGAGCGCGGCCTGTGGACCAGCACGGACGGGTCGACGTGGGCGGCCGTCGAGCAGAGCGGCCTGGAGGCGTTCAGGAAGGGCGACCTCATCCACGACATCGCCAGGACGTCGTCGGGGTTCGTCGCCGTCGGCCGTACGGTCCTGCAGGACGGCACGCCGGGCCCCGTCGCCTGGCACTCGCCGGACGGCCGCGCGTGGACGCGGGTCGACAGCCGCGACATCGGCACGCCCGACAAGGTCCGCGAGTTCAGGACCGTCGTGGCCAGGGAGGATCAGGTCGTCGTCCTCGCCCAGCCGGCCCAGGGCGGCGGGTCGGTCGTCATGCGGTCGACGGACGGCGGGCGGACCTGGGTGCGCACCGCCACCCAGCTGCCCGGCATCGCGCCGCGGCCGGGCACGCTCGCCGTGCTCCCCGAGCGTTTCGTGCTGATCCCGACCAGGCACCGCGAGCCCGGCGGCGACGTGCACGTGTACTGCTCGCCCACCGGCGCGGAGTGGACCAGGTGCGGCGCGATCGGCGGCCTCGGCGCCCAGAGCACCGGCGTCAACGCGGTCGTCGCCCACAGCGCCGGCCTGGCCGCCGTCAGCCAGTCGGGTCTCGACAGCTACACCGTTCACACCAGCCCCGACGCGGCCACCTGGACCAAGCGCGCCGACCTCGGCAGCATGCCGGGCGCGACCGTGCGCGGGCTGGCCCTGGCCGACTCGGGCACGCTGGTCGTCGGCGGCGACCAGGCCGCCGCCGACGTCGACAACCGGCTCGTGCTGATGACGGTCAAGGACGGCGAGCGGCCCGCCACGGTACGGCTGGCCGACATCAGGGGCCTGACCAGGGTGGCCCGCGAGACCGCAAGGGTCGCGGCGGCCGACGGCCGCTTCGTCGCCGTCGGCTCCGCGTCGGCCGACGCGGGCATCTGGACCAGCACGAACGCCGTCGACTGGAAGTCCGTCACGCTCGCCGCGCCCCGCCGGCAGCAGCTGTCCGACCTCGCGCACGGCCGGAAGGGCTGGCTCGCCGTCGGCACCACCATGCCGGACGCCTCCTCCACCGAGCCGTTGCTCGTCGCGTCGGCGGACGGCCGCTCGTGGAAGAAGATCGAAGGGCCCGCCCGGGGTGACGGCCAGCCGTACCTGGCCACGCAGTCGGTGGCCGCGGGCGAGGGCGGCTACGTGATCGCCGGCGAGGAGCGATCGGCCTCGGGTACGGCTGCGGCCGCCCTCTGGTACTCGACCGACCTGCGGAAGTTCAGCCGCGTGGCCAAGCTGCCGCGCGACGGCGCGGGCGTCCGCATCCACGACGTCGCCGCAGGGCCGGGCGGCTACGTGGCGGTCGGCGGCTCCGGCGGCGCCGAACGCGAGAGCGGCGTAGTGTGGACCTCCGCCGACGGGCTCGCCTGGAAGGCACGCGGCCGGCTCCTGCCGCCCGACGCCACCTCCGCCGGCCTGCGCCAGGTCGCCTGGTACGGCGAGCGGGTCGTCGCCATCGGGACCGCCCAGGTGTCGGGCTCGCGCAAGGCGTTCGCCGCCGTGTCCGACGACGAGGGCGCCACCTGGGACTACGCCTGGCTGCCCGCCGAGCGGGCCGCCGCCGTCCACGACCTGGCCGCCGCCCCCCAGGGGCTGGTCGCGGTGGGCTGGCACGGCGTTCCCGGCAGCGGCGACAGCGCGGCCTGGACCTCCGAGGACGGGCTGACATGGCACCGCCAGGACCTGACCAGGGATCGGCTGGGCGGGGAGGGCACGCAGTGGCTCGGCGCCGTCACGGTCTCCGGCTCCAACGTGGTCGCGCTCGGCCGCTCCACGACGTACAACTCCGACCATCTCGTCCTGTGGACCTCCACGCTGTCGTCCGACCGGTGACGGGCGACGTCACGGCGGCCCGCCGAAGTCGCGCTGGAGTGGCGTGATGGACGGGCGCCCGCCACGCGCCCGCGGTGGGGCCGGCCCGGCTTGCCGTACGGGGGGGGGACCCATGGTCAGGACGCGAGCGCCCGGCCCGGCTTGCCGTACGGGGAGGGGGGCGGGCCCAGGGGCAGGACGCGAGCGCCCGGCCAGGCAGCCCCGGCAGGACGTCGGCGGGGCCGTCAGGAGGGCAGGACGTTCCTTCGGGGGCGGCCGGCAGGGCAGGGACGGTGGTCGGGAGGGCAGGACGTTCCTAGGCGGGGTGGTCGGGGGGCAGGACGTGCCACGCCTGCAGGGCGGCGAGCAGGCCGTCGGTCAGCGGCAGGGTGTCAAGTTCCGCGCGCGAGCACCAGCGCGCGTCCGCCGCGTCGTCGCCCGGCGCGAGCGACCCCGCGACCACCGTGGCCACGTAGTCGCGGATCACGTAGACCACCCCGTCGGGCCCCGGCCGCTCGACCACGCCCGCCAGCACGCCGACCGCCACCCGCAGCCCCGTCTCCTCCAGGACCTCCCTGCGCAGCGCCGCCTCGTCGCTCTCGCCCGCCTCGACCCGGCCGCCCGGGATCGACCACAGCCCTTCACCGGGCGGGTGCCCGCGTCTGACCAGGAGTATCTCCGAATCCGCGACGATGATCGCGCCCACACAATTTACGCGCACATGGTCAAGATTACGGCGGCATAACGGGCTCCGCCCTTGACGGATCGGTGCCCGGGGACGCACCGTGAGTAGCTGTGAGAGCGGCACCAACCTGCCCACGGTGTTTCGGCCCGCTTCACGCACCGAGTGCGTGGTCGAGCGCGTGGCGCTGTGGCGCGCATGGCGATGTCCTGCCCTTCCAGACGCTGCAGCCGGCCAATACGGCCCGCGACGCGATCCGGCTCGGCGCGGTCGTGCCGGTGTGGCTGCCCTGGCCGCTGCCGCCCGGCTGGCTGGTGACCGGCTTCGGCGTGGCGGGCGACGAGCGCACGGGTGCGCGGGCGAGCCTGGTCGCGCTGACCGGCCCGTCGGTCACGCACGGCCCCGCCGACCTGGTCGTCATCGCGGAGGAGCCGGGCGTCGGGCTGGGCGCGGCCTACGCGGGCATCGACGGCCCCGACCCTGGCAGGGGTTTCGGCGAGGGGCCGCCCAACGCCAAGATCGAGGTGCTCGGCCACCCGACGCCGCTGTGGTGCGTCGCGGCGCCCGACGACAGGGCCGTCTACGCGGGCGAGGCGCTCGGCAACTGGCTGTGGACCATCGTGTGGCCGGCCGAGGCGGGCTGCCTTCTCGTGCTCGACCAGCTGAGCCTGCGCGACCTGCGCGAACACGACCAGGAACTGGACCTGCCGTTCGGCGCGTTCTCGCCGAGGCTGGAGGGCTAGGCTCGGGCACGGTCCCCCCTGACGGATCTGGGGGGCACGGTGTTCGACGTCAGGTTCTTCGTCGAGGCGTTCGTCACGATGTTCGTCATCATGGACCCGCCCGGCATCATCCCCCTCTTCCTCGCCTACACCGGTGGGCGCACTCCCGCCGAACGCAGGCGCATCGCCAGGCAGGCGGCGGTCACGGCGTTCTGCCTGATCGTGGTGTTCGCGGTCTTCGGGCAGGTCATCCTGGGCTACCTGCACGTCGAGGTGCCCGCCATGCAGATCGCGGGCGGCCTGCTCCTGCTGCTGGTCGCCCTGGAACTGTTGCGCGGGACGACGGAGCCGCAGGCGGGCACGGTCAAGTCGAACGTCAACGTGGCGCTGGTGCCGCTGGGCACGCCGTTGCTGGCCGGTCCCGGCGCGATCGTGGCCACGATCGTCTTCGCGCAGCAGGCGGGGGCGGTGCGGGGCGGCATCCTGACGCTGGGGTTGGCGATCGCGGCGGTGCACGTGGTGCTGTGGTTGTTCATGCGGTTCTCGGTGGGGATCATCCGGGTGATCAAGGAGAACGGGGTGGAGCTGGTCACGCGGATCGCGGGTCTGCTGCTGGCGGCGCTGGCCGTTCAGTTGATCATCACCGCCGTCCGCGCCCTCGTCGCCTGACCCGCCCCGCGACCCCACCCCGCCCGACAGGCCCCGGCCCACGACCCCGCGCCGCTCGACGGCTCGCAAGGCGGGATCCGGGCCCCGGTTGGCGATAGGGTGGCAGCGTGGGAGCGCGTATCGAGCGAGTGGTGACCGAGGGCGTCGTCGAGATCGACGGTGCCGAGCACAAGGTCGAGAACAACACCTGGATCGTGGGCGACGACGAGGAGGTCATCGTCATCGACCCGGCGCGTGACGCCGACAAGATCCTCGACCGGATCGGTGAGCGCGAAGTGCTCGCCGTCATCTGCACGCACGGCCTTCCCGACCACGTCGGCGCCGCCATCGAGGTGGCCAGCAGAGACGAGTCGGTGATCGCCCTGCACCCCAAGGACAAGCCGTTCTGGCGGGAGACCTGGTCGGAGACCTGGCCCGACATCGAGATGGAGGACGAGGGCGTGTTCGGCGTCGGCGACGTCCGTCTCGAGGTGCTGGAGACCCCCGGCATCACGATGGGCGGCGTCTCCCTCTACTCCGAGGAGCTCGGCGCCGTCTTCACGGGCAAGTCGCTGCAGGCCGACGGTCCCGGCAAGCTCGGCGGCGAGTACCCTGCGCTGGCCGACCAGCTGACCTCGATCGGCGGCAGGCTCTTCACGCTGCCCGGCGCCACCAGGGTGCTGCCCAACCAGGGCGAGGAGACCACGATCGGCGATCTGGAGCCGCACTTCGACGACTGGGTGTCCGGGTCGCTGACCCGCGAGGCGCCCGCCGAGGGCCCGCTGACCGACGGCACGAACGCCGCCGGGATCAGGCTGAACCTGGGCGACCGGTAGGTGCTGGAGCAGCTCCCGCTCGAGGGCATGCCGCGACGGCTCTACTCGTGCACGCCGTCGCGGCTCAACTCGTGGCTCGACTGCCGCAGGCGCTACAGGTTCTCCTACCTCGACCGGCCGCAGCCGCCCAAGGGCCCGGCATGGGCGCACAACAGCGTGGGCGCCAGCGTGCACAACGCGCTGGCGGCGTGGTGGCGGCAGCCGTACGAGCGCAGGACCCCGGCGATGGCGGCGATCCTGCTGACCAACGGGTGGATCTCCGAGGGCTTCAGGGACGCCGAGCAGTCCACGCAGTGGCGTGATCGCGCCCGCGGCCTGGTCTCGGGGTACGTCGAGACGCTCGACCCCGCCGACGAGCCGGTCGGCGTGGAGCGGACGGTCGCCACACGGACGAAGGCCATCGCCGTCTCCGGGCGTATCGACCGGCTCGACAGGCGTGGCGACGAGCTGGTCGTGGTGGACTACAAGACCGGCCGGCGCCCGCTGACCGAGGACGACGCCCGGGGCTCGCTCGCCCTGGCGATCTACGCGATCGCCGCCTCGCGGGTGCTGCGGACCCCGTGCGCCAGCGTCGAGCTGCACCACCTGCCGACCGGTGAGGTCGTCGAATGGCGGCACACCGACGAGTCGCTGGGCCGCCACCTGCGCAGGGCCGAGGAGATCGCGGAGGAGGCCGGCGAGGCCGACGAGCGTTACCGCGCGGGCGAGACGGAGGAGCCGTTCCCGCCGAACCCCGGCCCGCTGTGCTCCTGGTGCGACTTCCGCCGCCACTGCCCCGAGGGCCGTACGGCGGCGCCTGACAAGCTGCCGTGGGACGCCCTCGCCTGAGCTCCCTGGGCCTGACCGGTCCTGGCCCGGCACGGCCGGCGGACCGGCGTGCTCTCACCTGGGTCCCGGATCGGGGTGATCGCCGGCGATCGGCGTGCTCTCACCTGGGTCCCGGACCGGGGTGATCGCCGGCGATCGGCGTGCTCTCACGTGTGTCGGTGACCGGGGCGCTCTCGCCTCCGAACCAGGACCGGGCGGGCGGGTCAGGCGGCCAGGGTGGTGCCCGGCCACCTGCGCGGGTCGGTCAGGCCCTTGAGTCCCTTGCTCACGTCGTAGCCGGCCTTGGCCAGGCGCTCCCGCGAGGCGGCCAGCATCTGCCGGGTCGGCTCGGCGAAGGCCAGGTCGTGCACGTGCTCGGGCAGCGAGTTGGCGCCCAGCCGGAACGCCCTCAGCGCCGCCGTGACCGTCGAGCGGGGCACCTCCGGCAGCGTGCCGTACATCCGCCTGGCCCAGCCGGGCAGCGTGTAGTAGCAGAGCGCGCCGAAGGGGAAGTAGACCGGCTTGCCGGGTGAGAGCCTGCGCAGTTCCTGCGGCAGCCGCGGCCACAGCAGGAAGCGCACGGTCGCCGCCGACTCGTCGATGACCCGCAGCTTGGGACGCATCTCGGCGAAGTAGGCGGCCATCTCGGCCTGCGAGCCTGGCACGTCGTCCGGGTGCAGGCCGACGTAGGTGGCGCTCTTGCGCTGCTCGTGGAGGTAGCGGTCGGCCTGCCGGTCGGTCAGCCCGAGACCGCCCCTCCTGGCCACCTCCAGGTAGGACGACACCTCGGCGCAGTGCACCCACAGCAGGAGCTCGGGGTCGTCGACACGGTAGGTCCTGCCGCCGTCGCTGATGCGCAGCATCCGGTGGATGCCGCGCACCTTGCGCCCGATCTCGTCGGCCTCCTGCGGGCTGCCGAACGTGACCCTGCCCACGAAGTCCGCAGTACGGCGGAGCCGCCCGAACGGGTCGTCCTGGAAGTTGGAGTTCTGCCAGACGCCGCGCATGGCCAGGGGATGGAGCGCCTGGAGCATGAGGCCGCGCACGCCGCCCACCCACATGGTGCGGTCGAGGTGCACGAGCCACGTCACAGCCTGGGGCGGCTGGACGACGATCTCTTCGATGCTCGCCATAGTAAGTAAATAATTACACGGCTGGGCGCCGGTTGGCCTCGGCGGTGTTCCAGAATCTCGTCAGCGCGGCCGCCGTCGTCTCCGGCGCCTCGACGGCGGGGGAGTGGACGGCGCCCGGCACCACCACGGTCTCGGCGCCGAGCTGTGTGGCCATCGCCGCCTGCGCGCTGGGCGGCCAGCCGTCGTCGTGCTCGCCGAACAGCACGAGCGTGGCCACCTCGATCTGCTTGAGCTCCTCGGTGCGGTCGGGCTGGTCGAGCACCTGCTCGGCCATCGTCGTCAGCGCCGTGGGGTTGTTGGCGAACAGCCGCTTGCGCAGGAAGGCCACGATCTCGTCGGGCACGCCGCCGCCGAGCGCCTCGGGTTCGTAGCGGGTGGTCCACACGTGTTCGAGGCCCAGCTCGGGCAGCTCGCGCATGATGGCCCGGCCCACCCGCTCGCGCGGTCCGACGATGCCCGAGGGCCCGGAGCTCATCAGCGTGAAGGAGGCGAACTTCGTGCGGCCGTCGATGACCGCCTCCCTGGCCACCAGGCCGCCGAAGGAGTGGCCGACCAGGTGGACGAGACCGCCCCCGCCGACGGCCGTCGCGACCGCGTCGACGTCGTTGCCGAGCGCGGGGCAGGTGTAGGCGGCGGCGTCGTCCGGGCCCGGCGTCTCGTACTGTCCGCGCATGTCGATCGCGACGACCTTGCGGTTGGCGGCGGCCAGCGTCTGCAGGACGGCGATGAAGTCTTCCTTGCTGCCGGTCAGGCCCGGCACGAGCAAGGCGGGTAGCCGCTCGATGACGCCGCTGATCGGCGTGGCCTCCAGGGCGGCGAACGAGCCGAGGGGCGTGTCGATCTGCACGGGGGTGACCCCGGGCGGCAAGGACAGGAAGCGCGGCGTACTCACGTAAGGCAACAATACCCAGAGCGCAGGGTGGGAACACGCCGAAATGGCGCATCTACCCAGCTTGACGTGCCAAAAGGCACACGCGGGAAAGCACGAAGGCCGGGGCGCTCCCGTGGTGGGGCGCCCCGGCCTTCGTGGCGTCAGCGGCGCCTGGGGCCGCCCGAGCCGCCACCGGTGCTACGCGGCCGACGCCGCTGCTGCTGGCGCTCGGACGCGGCCGACGGGGCGATCTCGTCGTCGTCGGTCGCCAGGTCGGGCGACTGGAAGATGACCGTGAACGCGTTCGGCGGCACGATCCGCTCGGGCTCCCTGCGCGCAGGGGGCGGCGGCGGGGTGGTAAGGAAGCTCGGCTCCTCGACGGGCGGAGCCGCCTGCTGCTCGGCCACCGAGGCGAGAGCTCCTTCCAGCGCCTCCGAGGAGGCGCCCCTGCGGGTCCTGGTCCGCCTGGACGGCTGGTCGGCGGCGGCCTCGATCTCCTCGGTGGAGATGATGGCAGGGGTGTCGTCGTTCCTGCGGGAGCGCCTGCGCATGGGCTTCTCCTCTGGCGCGATCGTCGATGCGGTGCTTTCGGTGTCCTCGATCAGCCCGGTCGCGGGCGCGCCGGCCGGAGCGGTGGCGACCGCCTCGGTGACAAGCGCGGCGTCGTCCGGCACGGTCGGGACGAGTTCGTCGGCACCGGCCTCCGTGGAGCGGCCGCCCCTGGTGCGGCGACGCTGGCGGGGCGTGCGGGCGGGGCGCGTCTCGCGCTCCTCCCTGTCCTTGCGGCCACGCGAGCGCGAGCGCCCCGTCTCGCCGAGGTCCTCGAGCTCCTCGGCCGCCAGACCTGCCCTGGAGCGGGCGGCGCGCGGCAGCACGCCCTTGGTGCCTTCGGGGATGCCCAGCTCGCTGTAGACGTGGGGCGAGGTGGAGTAGGTCTCCTCCGGCTCCATGAAGTCGAGGCCGAGCATGTTGTTGATCATCTTCCAGCGGGTCAGCTCCTCCCACTCGACGAAGGTGACCGCGGTGCCGGTGCGTCCGGCCCTGCCCGTGCGCCCGATGCGGTGCACGTAGGTCTTGTCGTCGGTGGGGGCGTCGTAGTTGACCACGTGGGTGACGTCGTCGATGTCGATGCCGCGCGCCGCCACGTCGGTGGCGACCAGCACGTCGATCTTGCCGTTGCGGAAGGCGCGCAGCGCCTGCTCGCGCTGGCCCTGCCCGAGGTCGCCGTGGACGGCCGCCACCGCGAAGCCGCGGGTGTCGAGCTGCTCGGCGACCATGTCGCAGGCGCGCTTGGTCTCGCAGAACACCATCGTGAGGCCGCGGCCGTCGGCCTGCAGCAGGCGGCCCACGATCTCGATCTTGTCCATCCGGTGGGTACGCCAGACGAGCTGGCGCACCTGCGGTGTGGCCTCACCCTCGCCGCTCTCCATCTCGGCGCGCACGTGGGTGGGGCGGTTGAGGTACTTGCGCGACAGCGCGACGATCTCGCCCGGCATGGTCGCCGAGAACAGCATCGTCTGCCGCTGGTCGGGGATCAGCTTGAAGATCCGCTCGATGTCGGGAAGGAAGCCCAGGTCGAGCATGCGGTCGGCCTCGTCGAGAACCAGTGTGGTGATCTGCGACAGGTCGAGGTGCTTCTGCTTGACCAGGTCGAGGAGCCGGCCGGGGGTGCCGACGATGACGTCGACGCCCACCTTCAGCGCCTCGATCTGCGGCTCGTAGGCGCGCCCGCCGTACACGGTGAGCACGCGGGAGCCGAGCTTGCCCGCGGCGGTGACCAGGTCCTCGGAGACCTGGACGGCCAGTTCGCGGGTGGGTACGACGACCAGCCCGCGGGGCTTCTTACGGTTCTTGCGCGGCTTGCCGATGCTCTGCAGCATCGCGATGCCGAACGCGTAGGTCTTGCCCGTGCCGGTGCGGGCCTGACCGATGAGGTCCTGACCGGCGAGGGCGAGTGGGAGCGCCATCTCCTGAATGGGGAACGGCGCGACGATGCCCTCGGTCTCGAGGGCATCAGCGATCTCTGGTGTGACTCCGAGGTCTCGGAAAGTCGTCAGCGTGGCCTGCCTCAGTCTCAAATGAAGGCGGGCCTGCCGGGACCATCGGGCCGAAAACATCCCCGTGCCTGGGTCCTCGCGGTAGAGCCTGCCCTCTCGCGTCATCAGCGACCGCAGGCCCGGAAGTGGGGGTTAGCGGGAGCGAATCTCCCGGATTAACACAGTGCGGTCGCACTTTCACAGAGCAGTGTACTCGATACCACAACGCAGGCCGAGATTCATTATGTTCCCGAAGTACGCTGCCTCCATGACAGATTCCCCGGGTGTCGTCGATCTTCTCGGCGTGCTGGCCTACGCCGAGCTCACCGCCTTCCTCCGGCTGGCCGAGGACGCGGCCCAACTGGCCCCCACGCTGACCGACCGGGCCGTGCTGGGCGAGCTGGCGGTGGCCGAGTACGCGCACTTCCAGCTCCTGCGCGACAAACTGGTCTCCCTCGGGGTCGATCCTGACAAGGCGATGTCGCCGTTCGTGGACGCGCTGGACGACTGGCACGCCAACACCGCCCCGGGCGACTGGCTGGAGGCGCTGGTCAAGGCGTATGTCGGCACGGGGATCGCGCTCGACTTCTACCGTGAGGCGGCCAGGCACCTCGACCCGTCCATCGCCGGGCTGGTCGACGAGGTGCTGGCCGACCAGGGCCGGTCGGCGTTCGCGGTGGAGCGGGTGCGGTCGGCGGTCGAGGCCGACCCCGCGCTGGCGGGACGGCTGGCGCTGTGGGCGCGCCGGCTGGTCGGCGAGGCGCTCAGCCAGGGGCAGCGGGTGGCGGCGGCGCGTCCTGAGCTGGCCCTGCTCCTGGTCGAGGCGGTGCCCGACGACCAGGCGGAGATCTCCAGGTTGTTCGCGCGGCTGACCGAGGAGCACGGCAAGCGGATGGCGGCGCTGGGCATCTGACGGCCTCGCGGGGCGGGAGCGCCCGGGCGCCGGGCTTCGCGGTGAGAGAGAGCTGACCGGGTGCGCGCATCGGGCGGCGCGAGAACGCGGACGGTTGTACCGTGCCAGATATGAGGGCCTCGCGCCGCTACAGCAGCTCTATGACCAGATGTGGACCGAATCGCTGGGCCTCGCGCGCCGTACTCCGGCGGGAGAGCGCGGGCTGCCCCACCGGAGAGCCGAGGCGGGAGCACGTTCCCCGGCGGCGGTGGCCACCCCGATGCCGTCTCGGTCTCCAGGCCCGGGAGCCCCGTCCGCGGCCCTGACGTAAGAAGGGGACGCCCAGGGGTACGGCGGCGCCCGCCGTACCCCGACTGTCATGGGGCCGCCCTACATGGTGCCGCCGAAGCCCACCGGCCTCGTCTCGTCCTCGCCGATCTCGACGAACCCGATCGAGATCACCGGGACGATGACACGCCTGCCCTTGACGTCGCTGATGGCGAAGACGCCCCGGTCGGCGGCGAGCGCGTTCCGGATCTCCTCCTCGACCTGATCGGCCGACAGGTCGGTCTCCACAACGATTTCGCGGTGTACGGAGCGTACGCCGATCTTGATTTCCATCGTGCTCCTCTTCAGACGGGCCAGCTCATCCCATCGTCACCCGTCACGGGGGAACGGGAAGCACTGATCGCCCCGAGCGAACGCGGTTAAGCCGTACGCGGAAAACCGCTGATGCCGCGCCAGGCGAGCCTGGCCATGAGCTGTTCGGCGGCGTCCTTGGGGATGGAGCCGTGCTGGGTGATCCAGTAGCGGGCGCTCACCTCGGCCATGCCCACGAGCCCGACGCCGAGCAGGTGCGCCTCCTCGCTGGAGCAGCCGGTGTCCTCCTGGATCACCTGGCTGACCATCTCGGCGCACTCGCGCAGCGACCGCTCGACGCGCTGCCGTACGGGGGCGACGTTGCGCAGGTCGGACTCGAAGACGAGCCTGAAGGCCTCACCCTGGCTGGAGACGAAGTCGAAGAAGGCGCGGAAGGTGGCCTGGACGCGGAGCTTGTTCTCGTTGGTGGAGGCCAGGGCCTCGCGCACCCTGTTGACCATGTCGTCGACGTGGAGGTCGAGCAGGGCGAGGTACAGCTCCAGCTTGCCGGGGAAGTGCTGGTAGAGCACCGGCTTGCTGACCCCGGCACGGTCGGCGATCTCGTCCATGGCCGCCGCGTGGTAGCCGTTCTCCACGAACACTTCCTGCGCGGCGTTCAGCAGCTGGCGCCGGCGGGCGAGTCGGGGCAGCCGGGTGCCCCGGGGCTTGGCGTCCGGGGTTGCTGTCACGCGGGTCTCCTAGGGGACGGATGCTGTGTGCCCGCACATCCTACGCACGGGTAACCAGGTCAGCGGTAGTCATCGTCGTCATCGTCGCCGACGGTGCGGTCCTGTTCGAAGGCGTCGGCCGGGTCCACGTCGAAGGGATGTTCGTGACGGACGTCGAGATCCTCCTCGCGAAGCGTCCTGAGCTGTTCGGCCGCGTCGGCTTCGGGCACCTCGATCGACAGCGTGGGAGGTACCTCGATGGAGAGCTCGGCCTCGTTCTGCGACATTCCCATCCCCCTCTCGTTACCGGACGGCTTCCACCTTACGCCTGGCCGAACAGGTCGCCGTGTTGCTCCACCCTGGCCAGCGCATCGGGCGCGGTGAAGACCAGCTCGTCGGGGTTCCCGCAGTCCTCGACCTCCGTCCAGAGCAGCGGGGTGGAGACCGTCGGGTGCGGTCTGGCACGCAGCGAGTAAGGGGCGACGGTGGTCTTGGCCGGGTTGTTCTGGCTCCAGTCGATGAAGACCTTGCCGGGCCTGAGCTTCTTGGTCATCACGCTGACGATCTGGCGGGGATGTTCCTTCTCCAGGCGCTGGGCGAGCTCGCGGGCGTAGTGGGAGGGCTCGACCCGGTTGTCCCACGCGGCGTACAGCTGCATGCCCTTGTTGCCGCTCGTCTTCGGCCAGGCGGTCAGCCCGTCGGCGGCCAGCGCCTCGCGCAGCAGCACGGCGACCCGGCAGCAGTCGACGATCGTGGCGGGCGGTCCCGGGTCGAGGTCGAGCACCAGCAGGTCGGGCGGGAGCGGCTTGCCGTCCTCGCCGACCTTCCACTGCGGCACGTGCAGTTCGAGCGCGGCCAGGTTGGCGTAGTAGGCGAGCGAGGGGAGGTCCTCGATGACGGCGAAGTCGATGGTCTCGCGGTTCTTGGTGCTGCCCGGCACGGGCAGCGTCACGACGCGCAGCCACGAGGGGGAGTGCTGGGGCGCGTTCTTCTCGAAGAAGAAGCCGTCGTCGACGCCGTTCGGATAGCGCTTCACGGTCAGCGGCCTGTCCCGCAGATGCGGCAGCAGGACGGGGGCGATCCTGGTGTAGTAGTCGATGACCTCGGCCTTGGTGAAGCCGGTCTCGGGGTACAGCACCTTGTCCAGGTTGCTGAGCGTCAGCCGGCGTCCGTCGACCTTGACGGGAACCTTCACAGGGTCACCTCTGCCGGAAGCTTGTCGGGTCGCAGGCCGCGCCACACCGGGTGCCGCAGCCTGCGGTCGTGGGTCCACATCGTGTAGGCCACCTCCCCGACCAGCTCGGGTCTAACCCATCTGGCGCGTCCCGGTACCTCGCCGGAGAAGGGGCTGTGGGGCACCTCGAGCGGTTCGAGGAGCGCCAGCAGGCGCGCCAGCGCCGCGTCGGTGAACCCGGTGCCCACGTGGCCGACGTAGCCGAAGCCCTCGGCGCCGAACATCCCCAGCAGCAGCGACCCGATGCCGCCGGCGCGCCGTCCCTTGCCCGGCTTCCACCCGCCGATCACCACCTCGGCGCTCTCGTGGTGCTTCACCTTGATCCACCACGGGGAGCGCACCCCCGCGCGGTACGGCGAGTCGAGCCGCTTGGCGATCACGCCTTCGAGCCCCTGCTCCAGCGTCGCGGCCAGCAGGTCGGAGTCGCCAGGGAAGCAGGGCGGCGCGCCGATGTCCAGCTCGTCGAGCAGCGCCCTCCGATCCCTGTACGGCAGGTCGAACAGCGGCCGGCCGCCGAGGTGGAGCAGGTCGAAGGGTAAGAAGGTGACCGGCACCCGGTGCACCAGCGCCGGGCTCGGATCGCTGAGGTGCATCCGCCGCTGTAACCGGGAGAACCACGGCCGCCCGTCGGGGCCGAGCGCCACCAGCTCGCCGTCGACGACGGCCTGGCCGAGCCCGAAGCCCGCCGCCGCCCGGCACACCTCGGGATACCTGCTGGTGTAGTCGGTACCGTGCCGGCCCGTCACCCTGCATCCGCCCGCCGCCAGATGGACGAGGGCCCTGATGCCGTCCCACTTCACCTCCAGCCCGTACTCCTCGCGGTCGGCCGGCAACGGCCCTGGTACGGCGAGCATTGGTTCGATCGGATATGGCATCGGATCGCCCATGAGGGGTATGTGCCCATGAGGACAGCCCGCTATTTCTCCTGGAGTGCCCCATGCGCAGCATCTGGAAAGGTGCGATCTCCTTCGGGCTGGTGACGATCCCGGTCAAGCTCTACTCGGCGACGGAGCAGAAAGACGTCACCTTCCACCAGGTGCACCGCGAGGACGGCGGCAGGATCCGTTACAAGCGCGTGTGCACGGTCGACGGTGAGGAAGTGCCCTACTCCGACATCGCCAAGGGGTACGAGCTGCCCACCGGCGAGATCGTCGTGCTCACCGACGAGGACTTCGAGGAGCTGCCGCTCAGCACCTCGCGGCGGATCGACGTGCTGCAGTTCACCCCGGCCGACCAGATCGACCCGATCTACTTCGCCAAGTCCTACTACCTGGAGCCCGACGCGCAGGGCGCCAAGCCGTACGTGCTGCTGCGCGACGCGCTGGAGAACTCCGGACAGGTCGCGGTGGTCAAGGTGGCGCTGCGGCAGCGCGAGTCGCTGGCCACGCTCCGGGTGCGCGAGGGGGTGTTCGTCCTCGAGACGATGCTGTGGCCCGACGAGATCCGCAAGACCGACTTCGGCTTCCTGGAGGAGGACGTGGACGTCCGGCCCCAGGAGCTGAAGATGGCCGAGTCGCTGATCGCCACGATGGTGGCCGACTTCGATCCCGGCGAGTACCGCGACGCCTACCGCGAGGCGCTGCAGCAGGTGATCGAGGCCAAGGTGGCGGGCAAGGAGGTCATCGCCGCTCCCGAGGGCGAGGAGGAGGCGGGCCCGGCCGTCGACCTCATGGCCGCGCTGCGGGCCAGCGTCGAGGCGGCGAAGAAGGAGCGCGGCGCCACCACGAAGAAGGAGCCGAAGAAGAAGGCACGCAAGTCCGCATAGGGTGCTCCATGTCCGTTTCGGGCTGACCACGCGACAAGCGGGTTATCGTCGAGGAAACGGAAGGGGGACGAGCGGTGACCGAACCCATCGCGCGCTGGCCCGGCAGGATGGTCGGCGACGTGCACGTGCGCTCCACGCCTGAGGGCGGCTCCGAGCAGGCGGTGTTCGTGCACGGCCTGGCGGGCTCGGCCACCAACTGGACCGACCTCATGGGAGAGCTGCGCGACCTGGTCACCGGCCACGCCATCGACCTGCCCGGCGCCGGCTACTCGCCCGCGCCCGCCGACGGCGACTACAGCGTCGCCGCCCACGCCGCGGCGGTGATCGGTCTCATGGAGCGGACCGGCCCCGCCCACCTGTTCGGCAACTCGCTCGGCGGGGCCGTCTCGGTGACCGTGGCCGCCACCCGTCCCGACCTGGTGCGCTCGCTCATCCTCATCTCGCCCGCGCTGCCCGACCTGGTCCCCCGGTACGGCCCGGCGCGCGTGGCCGCCTCGGCGACCCCGCGGCTCGGCGAATGGGTGGCCGACCGGCTGCGCTTCGTGCCCGCCGAGCAGCGCGTCAACGCCTCGCTGGCCATGTGCTACGCCGACATCTCCCTGGTGCACCCGGTCAGGCTCCGGGAAGCGGTCGAGGAGCTGCGCAGGCGGGACGGCCTGCCGTACGCGGGCAGCGCGCTGATCGGCTCGGCGCGCGGGATCGTCACGGAGTACTTCAGACGCGGCGAGCGGAACCTGTGGCGGCTGGCGGAGGGGGTGACCGCGCCCACCCTGATCATCCACGGCCGCAAGGACCGGCTCGTCCGGCCCGCCATGGCCAGACGGGCGCTCAGGGCGTTCCCTCAGGTCAGGCTCGTCCTGCTGCGTGACGCCGGGCACGTCGCCCAGATGGAGGCGCCCGGGGCGGTCGCCGTGGAGGCCCGCCGTCTGATCCGTGAGACGCGATTGGGGAATGCCCCACTCCCGAGCTAGGTTTCAGTGGAGATAGGACCCCTAATCGGGAGCGTAGAACTGTGTCGTTGCCACCTCTGGTCGAGCCGGCCGCCGAGCTGACCGTCGATGAAGTGCGCCGCTACTCGCGCCACCTGATCATTCCCGACGTGGGCATGGCCGGGCAGAAGCGGCTGAAGAACGCCAAGGTGCTGTGTGTGGGCGCGGGCGGCCTCGGCTCGCCGGCGCTGATGTACCTCGCCGCGGCGGGCGTCGGCACGCTGGGCATCATCGACTTCGACGTCGTCGACGAGTCCAATCTCCAGCGTCAGATCATCCACGGTCAGTCCGACGTGGGCCGGCCCAAGGCCGAGAGCGCCGCGGCGACGGTCCGCGAGATCAACCCGCTCGTCGAGGTCGTCATCCACAACACCGCGCTGTCGACCGAGAACGTGATGGAGATCTTCTCCGGCTACGACCTCATCGTCGACGGCACCGACAACTTCGCCACGCGGTACATGGTCAACGACGCGGCGGTGCTGCTGGGCAAGCCGTACGTCTGGGGCTCGATCTACCGCTTCGACGGCCAGGCCAGCGTGTTCTGGGCCGAGCACGGCCCGTGCTACCGCTGCCTCTACCCCGAGCCCCCGCCCCCCGGCATGGTGCCCTCGTGCGCCGAGGGCGGCGTGCTCGGCGTGCTGTGCGCGTCGATCGGCTCGATCCAGGTCAACGAGGCCATCAAGCTGCTCACCGGCATCGGCGACCCGCTCGTCGGGCGGCTGATGATCTACGACGCCCTGGAGATGAAGTACCGCGACGTCAAGGTCCGCAAGGACCCCGAGTGCGTGCTGTGCGGCAAGAACCCGACGGTCACCGCGCTGCTCGACGACTACGAGGCGTTCTGCGGCACGATCTCCGACGAAGCGGCCGAGGCGGCCTCGGGCTCGACGATCACCGCGCAGGAGCTCAAGGCGATGCAGGACGGCGGGGAGAACATCTTCCTCATCGACGTCCGCGAGCCGAACGAGTACGAGATCGTCTCCATCCCGGGCGCGACGCTGATCCCCAAGGGCGAGTTCCTGAACGGGTCGGCCCTGGAGAAGCTGCCCCAGGACAAGCGCATCGTCCTGCACTGCAAGTCGGGCGCCCGCTCGGCCGAGGCGCTGGCCGTCGTGAAGAACGCCGGCTTCTCCGACGCGGTGCACGTCGGCGGCGGCGTGCTGAGCTGGGTCAAGACCGTCGACCCCAGCCTTCCCACGTACTAGCGGCCGGGCCGCGCGACCGGGGACACCGCGCCGCGGTGTCCCCGGTCCCGTTCACGGCACGGTGCGGCCCGACTGGGCGAGCGGCCTCGAGCGCGCTCGCGTGCTTCGACTGCCTCCTCCGAGGCCGCGGGCAGCGAGACGATCCGGAGTCTTGCAGGGACGCGTATGACAGGGTTGAGGGGATGTCGCCGGGCGCTCCGCATTAAGGTCGAGTTGTGAGCAACCGACGAGCATGGCCGTCGCTGGTCGTGACGTCCGCGTTGGCGCTGATCTGCGCAATCACCGCGGGCGTCGCGGCGAGCGCGTCCGGCGCGGAGCTCACCAGAGGGCCCACGCAGGCCGAGCTCGAGAACGCCGCCGAACGCGAGGTCGCCGAACGGTGGCACAGCTGGCCGGCAGGCAAGATCTTCCCGGCCACCCTGCCCTACATCGCCGAGCAGGGCGGCCAGGAGCGAGCGCGCCGCGTGGGCATCGCCCGCTCGACCGGCTGCGCCGGCGCGGTCGACACGAAGGCGGCCGCCGCGCTGCGCAAGGCCGGATGCAGGGGCGTGCTCAGGGCCACCTACCTCGACGCGCTGCAGGGCGTCGTGGTGACCGTGGGCGTGGTCGCGCTGCCCGACGAGCTGCGTGCCGTACGGGCCAAGAAGGTCTTTCCCATCTCGGGGCGGCCGGTGCCGGGGCTGCGGCCCGTGGCGTTCGAGGGAACCGTGACCGACCGGTTCACCGCGCAGGGACGCCAGGCAGGCTCCGTACGGCAGGCCGGCCCCTACCTCGTGCTGACGACCGCGGGCCAGGTGGACGGCAGGCCCGCGCGAGCCGTCGGCGAGCAGCGGCCCGCCGTGTTCGCCTTCGCCGCCGACCTCGGCGAGCGCGTGCTGGCCGAGCTGAGCACGCCGCGGGTGCCGCAGTGCGGGGCCAAGGGGTGGCGATGCTGAGGCGGCTGGGCGTCGCCGTGGCGCTGGCCCTGCTGGTGGCGCCGGTCGCGCACGCCGACAGCGTGCGAGACAGCCAGCAGCAGGTGATCGACACGCTGCGACTGCCGGAGGCGTGGCGGACCAGCAAGGGAGCGGGCGTGCTGGTGGCCGTCCTCGACTCGGGGGTCGATCCCGCCCACCACGACCTGGCCGGTTCGGTGACGGTCGGCGCCGACTTCACCAAGGGCGCCAACCCGCCGAACGTGCAGCCGCTGCGGCTGCACGGCACCTACATGGCCTCCCTCATCGCGGGGCACGGCCACGGGCAGGGCAACGGCGACGGCGTCATCGGCGTCGCCCCGCGCGCCAGGATCCTGTCGGTCAGGGTGATCCTCGAGGACGAGGAGCCGGGGTTCGGCGAGTTCAACACCGCCAAGCGCTACGAGGACGTGGTGGCCAAGGGCATCCGCTACGCCGTCGACCAGGGCGCGCAGGTGGTCAACATGTCGATCTCCAAGGAACTCGCCACCCAGCAGGAGCGCGAGGCGATCCGCTACGCGATCTCCAAGGGCGTCGTGCTGGTGGCGGCGGCGGGCAACGAGGGCGCGCGCAAGCCCGAGGCCAGCGGGTACGCCCCCTACTCCTACCCGGCGGCCTTCCCCGGGGTGGTCTCGGTGGCGGCGACCGACCGGGGGCTGCGCCGGGCGTCGTTCTCCAACTGGAACCCCTCGGTGTTGCTGGCCGCGCCCGGTGTCGACATCCTGGGCGCGGGGCCGGGCAACGAGTACTGGGTGGGCAAGGGCACCTCGCAGGCCAGCGCCCTGGTCTCGGGTGTCGCCGCGCTGATCAAGGCCAGGTATCCGCGGATGTCGCCGGCCCTGGTGTCGCAGGCCATGACGCTGAGCGCGTCCAGGCGCCCGTCCGGGGGCTACGACACGGGCACGGGCTTCGGCGTGGTCGACGCGGCCGGAGCGCTCGCCGAGGCGGGAAGGCTGGCCGGCCACACGCACACGGCCCGAGGGAAGGACGCCTACGATCCGGACCGGCCGCTCGGCAGGGCCGCCGCGCCCATCCAGGTGATCCACCGGGATCATCGCCGGATCGTGGTCTTCGGTTCCATCGCGGCGGCCGCGGCGGTGGTGGCGCTCGCCGCCGTGCTGGTGATGGCCGCACTGGTCAAGCGGACGCGCAGGGCAGACCATCACCAAGAGGCATGATCCGCGTCCGTAGGGGGACGAATTACCTATGAGAAACGCACAAAAGGGGCCGTCACCGCCAGGGTGAGCTCACGTTTCTCCTGGGCGAGAACCAAGAATGAGTGAGGAGCGGTGGGGGACACGTCAGGGAGGGCACGCAGGCGGCCCGTGTCCGGGCTACCTCGATCGGGACAGCCTGCGCGGAGCGGATCGCCGCTCGGCGCCTCTGTGACCCGGCGCTCCCGCGTGCGCTCGTGGCCCTCGGCCACCGGCCGCAGGGACGGGCAGGCGGCGAAGGACCTGGCCGAGCTCGCGGCGTTGGCCCGCGGCGTCAGGTTCCGCACGATGTTCCTCGGCCTGCTGGGCGCGATCGTGACGCTGTCCGCCGTGGTGGTCCTGCTCGGCACCACGGGCCTGTTCGCCGAGTCCAGGTCGCGCCCGCTGACCGCCGCCGAGCAGACCCGGTACAAGCAGGAGGAGGTCGCCCGGCGCTGGCAGGCGTGGCCTGCCACGGGAGTCTTCCCCGAGGAGGTCGCCTACCAGGGCCTCGACCAGGCCCAGCAGTACGCCAGGAGGGTCGGCATCGCGCCCGAGGCCGGGTGCTCGGCGGCGACCGACAGGGCCGTGGCCAGGGTGCTCGAAGAGCACGGCTGCCTGACCGTGCTGCGCGCCACCTACGTCGACCAGAGCGCCATGTTCGTCTTCACCGTGGGCGTCGCGGTGCTGCGGGACGAGGAGTCGAGGGCGGCGGCGACCGAGGAACTGACGATCGACGACCGCGTGGGCGTGCTGCCCGTCGCCTTCCCCGGCACCGTGGCCGAGCGGTTCGGGCTCGACCAGCGCCAGCGCAACGGCTGGGTGGGCGCGGGGCCGTACATCGTCTTCTCCGCCGCCGGCTACACCGACGGCCGCACCCGCGCCGCCATCCCCGCCGAGGAGATCCTGCACAGCGAGCTGTGGTCCGCGGCCAAGTCCGTGAGCGGCCAGATCGCCTACTTCCTCGCCGAACCGCCCAAGGTTCCGCGCTGCACCCAGGGGAACGCGTGCTGACGGTCGTGCGGTCGCTGCTCGCGGCCATCCTGGTCCTGTACGGCACAGCGGCGCCCCCCGAGCGCGAGCAGCAGCGCTGGGTGCTGACCGCGATCAACGCCGAGCAGGCCTGGCCGGTGAGCAAGGGCGCGGGCGTCACCGTGGCGGTGATCGACAGCGCCGTCGCGCCCGGCACGACCGGCCTCAAGGGCAAGGTCACCGTCGCCCCCGACATGTCGTCGCCGACGCTGGAAACGACAGCAGCCGTCCCCGGCGAGCACGGCACCGCGATGGCGGGGCTGATCGCCGCCTCAGGGGACAGGGGCGGCTTCATCGGGGTCGCCCCTCGGGCCCGGATCCTGTCGGTCCCGATCACCGTGGACGAGACGCTGGGCGGCGACGTCGTCCCGCCCCAGGAGGATCTGCTGATGAGCAGGGAGAGCCCGCTGGCCAGGGCGATCCGTTACTCCGTCGACCACGGCGCCAAGGTCATCAGCATGTCGATCGGCACGTACGGCGTGCAGAGGTCCGAGCGCGAGGCCGTCGCCTACGCCCTGGACAGGGGTGTGGTGCTCGTCGCCGCCGTGGGCAACGACGGCGAGACCGCCTACGCCAGGGCCAACAGCACCTCCTACTGGACCTTCCCGGCCGGGTACCCGGGTGTGATCGGCGTGTCGGCGGTCGACCGGCAGGGCAGGCGGGCCGCCTTCAGCAGCGACAACGCCTCCGTCATGATCGCGGCGCCGGGCGTGGACGTGCCCGTGCTCAGGAAGAACGGCGCGCTCGGCTCCGGCAAGGGCACCAGCGTGGCCGCGGCGCTGGTGGCGGGGGTCGCCGCGCTGGTCAAGTCGCGGTACCCGAACCTGCCGCCCAGCACGGTCACGCAGGCCATCACCAGCAGCGCCCGTGCCCGGCCGTCCGCCGGCTACGACGACAAGGTGGGTTTCGGCGTGGTCGACGCGGCCGCGGCGCTCGACCGGGCGGGAGAGCTGTCCGGCCGGCAGCGCGGCGTGCCCGTGCCCGACGACAAGCACTTCGGCGCGGGGAAGAAGGCGCCGCTGCCCTCCCCGCCTGGGCCGAGCCCGTGGCGGATGTGGCTGTTCGGCTCGGGCGTGGTGATCGGGCTCATCGCCTTCGGCGGCGCCGTCATGCTGCTGAGCCAGCGCAACAAAGGACGATGAAACGGGCTTTTCTGTCATAGATTTCGCAAGGTGCCCCAGGACCTGTGGGGATCATGAGTATGCTCCCGCCTCATGAGCTACGAGCTGCACGTGGAGCGTGAGTCTCCGCTCGCCTTCGCCGAGCTCGCGAGAGCGATAGCGCCCGCCGGGTTCTCGCTGCGCGAACCCGGGGAGATCCTGGCCGGGAACGAGCACCACCCCGTCGCGCGCTGGCGCGACCGCGTCGTCGGCACGCCCGCCTCCGACTGGGACGTCGCCCAGCTCGTCCGGCTGGCCGCGGTCCTCGGCGGCCGGCTGCGCGGCGAGGACGGCGAGCACTACTACCTGCGTGACGGCGTCATCGAGGTCGACGGTGACGCCATCGGCAAACTCGACGAGATCCTCGCCGCAGGGCCCGCCGCGTGGTGACACCGTACGGCGAGCGGGTGCTCGACCTCGTCGAACGCATCCCGCCCGGGCAGGTCATGTCCTACGGCGACATCGCCGAGTATCTCGGTGAGGGCGGGCCGCGGCAGGTGGGCACCGTGATGTCGACGTGGGGCGGCGGCGTGCCGTGGTGGCGCGTCGTGCACGCCGACGGAACCGCCGCATCCGGCCTGGTCGACCGGGCACTGCCGCACTGGCGGGAGGAGGGCACGCCGCTGCGTGGCGAACGCGTGGACATGCGCGATGCCCGATGGCTGCCTACAGAGGACTTTCAGGAACCAACTGACCTGGCATGACACCCTTTTTGCGGATTTACGGTATGTGACGCGCATTACCATAGCGAGGGACTGCCCACCGTTCCCGGGTCCGAAAGGCGGTGCCCTTCATGGCCACCCCAACCGGCGATGTCGTCGCCGAGCGCCTGAAGGTTGTCCAGGACCTCTGTGACCGGGGGGAGCCGCTCGACGCGATCATGCGGACCGTCCGGGCAGGAGGCCTGCCGGCCACCGAACGACGCGCGTTCGACGCCGCGGTGCTCAGCGGCTCGCTCGGGCCGCGCTTCGACCAGGCCGTCAAGCGCGGCGCCGCCCGCAGGCGCGAGCTGGTCAACCTGTTCAAGCCCTACCTGGCCGAGGTCGACGCCGAGGTCAAGCGTGCACTGCCCGTCGAGCGCCGCCTCGCCTACCACCTCGTCGAGCACCGTCCCGACGCGGAGCTGATCGACGGCGACACCCTCACCAAGGTCGTCACGGCCGCCGCCGAGCCGTCCAAGCGCATCCGCAGGGGCCTGCGCTGGTACGCCGACCTGCCGTTCGCCGACGAGCTGCCCGCCGACCTCTACCGCCTGCGCCGCTCCGACCTGGTGCCGGTCACCCAGATCGACGACATCGTCTGGGAGAACGGCCGGCTGCGCGTCGACGGCTACGCCTACCTGGCCGGCCTGTCCGTGCGCAGCCGCCGCTTCAACCGGGCCACCGTCGTGCTGCGCGGTCCCCGCTGGCTGCCGCCCGTCCGCATGCGCACCCGCCGCACGCTCGCCCCCGAGGCCACCCACGCCGCGCGGGAGCCGGGCTGCAACTACGACTGGTCCGGCTTCACCGCCACCCTCAGCCCGTGGCCGCTGCGCTGGCGCGCCTCGCTGCGCGCCGTCGTGTCGGCGGTGCGGCGCAAGATGCGCCACCGGCCCGCCGTCCAGGACACCACCACCTGGCGGGCCGAGATCGTCTTCTGGTCGCGCGGCGCGCGGGCCACCGGCCTGCTGCGCGGCGCCTCCCTCGGCAGGACCGAACGGCCCGCCGGGCTGCGCGTCAAGCCGCGCTGGTGGGTGCGTCCCGTGTGGACCTCCGACCGGGCGCTCCAGGTCGTGCTCCAGCCGAACCGGGCCGAGCTGACCGGGGTCCGGCTCGACGGCGAGCGTCTCGAACTGACCGTCTTCCTGCCCGGACGCACCTGCACCAAGGGCCACGCCAGGCTGGGCGGCCACCGCATGGCGGCCGAGTTCCACCCCGTCGAGGGCGGCACCAACGTCACCGTGGCGCTGGCCGTACCGGCTCTGCTGCAGGAGAAGGACGGCCGGAGGCTGTGGGTCGAGCCCAAGGGCGACCCGGCGGCCTCGGTCATGCTCGGAGACTCCCTGGAGGAGACCAGGGCCACCGTCGGCGACAGGGAGATCACCGTGCTCGGCGACCGGCGCGACCGCGTCGTCGTCTCCGCGCACCGGATCAGGCCCGTCATCACCTCCGCCACCTGGGACGGACCCGTCCTCGAACTGCGCGGCGAGTACCCGGACGCCGAAGGGCCCCGTCGCCTGTCGATGCGGCACCGCTCGGGGCTGATGTTCCACGCGGACATGACCCGCACGGGCCACCAGTTCACGGTACGGCTGACGCCGTCGGAGACGGAGCGGTTCGGCGAGCGGATCCCGATGCCCTCCGGCACCTGGAACCTGTCCGTGCGCCACCCCACGGGCGAGATCGTCCCCGCGCGCATGGCCCACGGCGCGCTGCCCACCCTCGACGAGACGTGGCACTCCTTCTCCGGACGCGGCTACCGGTTCGTCTCCACCCGCTTCGACGTGCCCGTGCTGATGGCCGAGGAGACCCGGCCGGCCGACGAGAAGGGCGTGGCGGGCACCCACGTGCTGCGCCGCGTGTTCTACCCGGCCCAGCGCGGCGAGCCGATCCAGGAGACGACCGTCTACGTCGTCAACGACGGCCGCCACTACGCCGACAGCGTCCGCGCCATCTACGAGGAGCGGCTGCGCCGCGGCGACGACCGCGAGCACATCTGGGTCGTCAAGGACGGCGCCTTCGTCCCGCCCGGCCCCGCCACCGTCGTCCGCGCGGGCAGCAGGGAGCACCACGCCGCGCTGGCACGTTCCCGACACATCGTGACCAACGCCTTCCTGCCTGCCTGGTTCAGGGCGCGCGAGGACCAGGTGGTCCTGCAGACCTGGCACGGCACGCCGGCCAAGCGCATCGGCAACGACCTGCCCCACATGTCGCGCGACCCGCGCCCGCCCGTCTGGCACCGGCAGGCCGCCGAGGTCCGCGGCTGGGACGTGCTGCTGTCGCAGTCGCCGTGGGCCACGCCCGTCCTGCGGGAGGCGTTCGGCTACAAGGGCGAGGTGCTGGAGAGCGGGCTGCCGCGCAACGACGTCCTCACCTCGCCCGACAGGGAGGTTCTCGCGGCGGCCATACGGCGGCGCCTCGGCCTGGCCGAAGGCAAGAAGGTCGTGCTGTACGCGCCCACCTGGCGCGACTACGACAGGAAGAACAGCGCCATCAAGCTGGACCTGTCGCTGGCCAGGGCCGAACTCGGAGCCGACCACGAACTCCTGGTGAGGGCGCACCCGATGCAGGCCATGCCGGTCGTGCCCGCGGACGTCGCCCACGACGTCACCACCTACCCCGACATGTCCGACCTGCTGCTGGTGGCGGACGTGCTGGTCACGGACTACTCCTCGTCGATGTTCGACTTCGTGGCCACCGGGCGGCCGATCGTGTTCCTCGCCTACGACCTGGACAAGTACGCGGCGAAGCGCGGGCTGTACCTGGACCTCGCCGAGCAGGCACCCGGACCGGTGCTGTCGCGGTCGGCCGAGGTGGTGGAGGCGCTGCGGTCGATCGACACGGTGGCGGCGGCGCACGCTGACCGGTACGAGGCGTTCAGGGCCACGTACGCCCCCCGAGACGACGGCAAGGCCACGGCCCGCGTCGTCGATCACCTGTTCTCGTAGGGTTCCCGCGGAAGGGCCTTGGGCACGCGCCCGGGCCCTTCGCGCGTTCCTCCACCGTGTGACATCGCGGATGCGCGACGGCGGCGTCAGTCCCGCAGGCTGTGGAGCGCCTGCCGGGCCGCGGCGAGCGCCTCCTCGTCAGAGGCTCCCGCCTGCCGGGCGGCCTTCGCGAACTCCTCGGCCGCCGCCGCGAGGCGCAGCCGCAGCTGGTCCGCCGTACCTGAGATGACGGCCGTACGGCCGCGCCGCAGTTCGACCAGGCCCTCGTCGCGTAGCTGCTGATAGCCCCGCAGGACGGTGTGCAGGTTGATGCCGAGGGTGGCGGCCACGTTGCGCGCTGAGGGCAACCGGTCTCCGGGCCCCGCCGTACCGCCGGCCAGCGCCGCGCGTACGGCGCCCGCCACCTGGTCCGCCAGCGGCTGGGCCGACGAGAAATCCACCGTGATCAGCATGAGCCCGTCTCTCCGCGTCGTTGCCTGGTGAGCCAGCCGTTGACCAGCGCGGCCGCCGTGTCCGCCTCCGGGGTGGAGTACACGAACGAACGGTCGTCGGCGAGCGAGAGCACCAGCACCGGCCCCCTGCCGCTGACGGCCCCCCAGCCGTGCTCCCGGTCGTCCAGCTTGTAGCGGCCGGCCGGGGCCTCGGGCCTGGCCTCGGCAAAGCGTATCCGCGCCCACGGGACGGTGCGGCGCAGCCGCAGCCAGGGCAACGTCATCGTGACACCGGAGCCGTCGATCTGCAGACGGGTACGCGCCTGCGCCGTCTCCACCACCGTCCACAACGCCAGCAGGGCCACGCCGAGCCACCCGGTGTACGCCTGGACGGCCACCCACACGGCCGCGGCCGCCAGCAGAGCGCCGATCAGCAGGCTGCGGACCGACCAGGCGGAGGTCACGAACATCACCCGCTGCCACGGGCCGATCGCCATGGCGTTCACGTGCGGGGGCGGGGCGCTCCTGGCCTCGGGGTGCGCCGGCGACGGGCCCGCCGCCATCCATCCGAGCGCGAAGGCCCCCAGGGTCCCCGCGATCTCGACCGTCACGGGCCGGCCCGGCGGCGCCGCGTCCCCGAGGACGTCGACCAGCCCCAGCGACCAGGTCATGAAGGCCACGGGGATCGTGAGACCGACCACGAAGCCGATCGCCACCAGGAGGCGCTGCACCACGGGCACCCGCCAGTAACGCAGGAACGTGATGACGAGCAACGCCTCCATCCACACCATCACGCCGAAGACCGGCTGCGCGGACCAGTCCCGCCAGGTGAACTCGATCCTGGTGTCGAAGCTCCAGTGGTTGACCGTGACCCGATCGGGCAGGCGCTCGCCGAGCAGACCGACGAGGAGCATGGGGACGATGAACACCAGCAGTGGACCGAGCACCGTCAGGACCAGGCGGCGAGGACGCCGCTGCGCGGCGAAGTCCGTGGATGGGGACACCGGCCACCTCCAAGTGTTTGCTTTTGACTATAACACTGCTAACAGTTTGGCGAGCGGAACGGACCGGTGCGGACTCGGGACGTCAACTTCCCCGACAAAGTGCTCATTTGGTGAGCACTTTGCGGCGGAGGATAGGACCTGTCACGGACCGAAGGAAAGGGCCCACCCATGTCGCGAGCACCCATCACCAGCAGCGCCGGCGACCCCGAGCGGGCGATGCTCTTCGCGGACGCCGCGGGGTGGGAGACGTGGCTGGCCGAGCATCACGACGCCGGCGGCGGGGTCTGGCTGAAGATCGCCAAGAAGGGGTCGCCCGTCGCATCGGTCACGATCGCGCAGGCGCTGGAGGTCGCGCTGTGCTACGGCTGGATCGACAGCCGGCGCAAGTCCTGTGACGAGCACGTCTACCTGCAGCGGTACTCGCGCCGCCGGAAGGGCAGCCCCTGGTCGCGGGTGAACGTCGAGCACGTGGAGCGGTTGACCGCCGCGGGGCGCATGCGTCCGCCCGGTCTCGCGGAGGTCGCCACGGCCCGGGCGGACGGCCGCTGGGAGGCGGCGTACACCGCGCAGCGCGACGTCACCGTCCCGGCCGACCTGGCCGAGGCGCTGGCGGCGGAACCGGAGGCCGCCGCCCGGTTCGAGGCACTCGACAAGACCGGCCGCTACCTGCTGATCCTCCCGCTGCTCAAGGCCAGGACGCCGGCCGGGCGGGCCGTTCGCCTGCGGACGGCGATCGCCGGCCTGGCTGGGCCCGGCGGTCGGCTCCCGGCGAGCGACTGATCACCGGGCGGCCGGGCCACCGGGCCACGGCGTGCGGCCGGTCGCGCGGTGATGCGGCTGACGTGGCATGCGGGAAACGGCTCGGGTGAAGAGCGTGCGGCGACCGGCGGGTGCCGGCCGCCACGGGAAGCGGCTCAGGTGAAGAGCATGCGGCGGCCGGACACGCGGTATCCGGCCCGTTCGAAGACGGCCGCCATGGGCGCGTTGCCCACGTCGGTGTTGTCGTTGATCTCCGTCTCTCCTTCCTCGGCGAACAGGTGCATCGCCTCGGCAAGCAGGTCGAAGGCATAGCCGTTGCCGCGATGGCGATGGTCGACGCCGATGTAGCCGACGGTCGCCGACTTCGCGTTCCTGGTGGGCATGACCATCCCCACGAGCGCGCCGGACGCGTCGTGGGCCAGCCGCCACCGGCCGCGTCCACCGGGCATGTCCGCGAGCAGCGTCATCGTCTCGGCGGCCACCTCGCGCGGCGTCCTGGTGAGCAGCTCGCGGCTGTCCCAGGCGTCGAGGCTGCCGATCAGGACGTTCGCCAGGAGGTCGAGCAGCACCTCGTCGTCCGTGACGGGGCTGAACGTCAGCCTGGCCGGACGGGACGGCAGGCCGTCCTCGCGCTTCCAGGTGAGGTTGAGCCGTTCCACGTGGAAGTCCAGGCCGGCCAGCTCGGCCGCCCTGGCCCGCGCGTCGGCGTCGGCCCTGGCGTCGGGACGCTCGCGCCAGTCGGCGGGCAGGAAGAGGTGGTATTCGGGCCGCCTGCCCAGCGGGGAGTGGTAGCCGGGTGGGACGAGGGCGGCGTAGGCGGCGCGGAGCAGGGCGGCGCCCGTCTCGACGGTGTCGAAGTCGAAGAAGTCGAGGGCCCACGGGTGCTCGGCGTCGGCCGGGCCCCAGAACGCGGCGCGGGCGACGACCTCGTCGCCGCGCTGGGCGATCCAGACCCAGGCGGGCCGGTACTCGCCATCGGCCGCGAGCTCGGCGAAGGCACGGCTGCGCCGGCCGACGCCGGAGTCAGGAAGGCGGGTGACGCGGTCGAACAGGGGGAACTCGCGCTCGTCGGTGAGAGCGCGGAAGTCGGTTTCGGTCAAGGGATCTCCTTGCGGGAGCGCTCCCTCAGGCGGACACCCGTCCGGAGGGAGAGCGCGACGACATGGCGGACGACATGCTGCTCCTCACCTCCTCCGATCGATCACCGCCCGGACCCTAGCGGCCTGCCGCTGCCTGGCGCAACAGGGAATGCGCCGGGCGTTCCGCGGGTTGGAGGCATCTAGTTTAAGTTTCAATTAGATCGGAGCTCGTCGTGAACATGGGACACATCCTGATGCTGCTCGTGGGCGTGCTGGTCGTCGGCGGCATGGGCGCCGCCCTGATCGCGCTCGTCCACTCCGGGGTCCGCGCCGGCGAGTGGCCCGTGGAGAACAGGCGTCGCGTCGTCTGGCGCGGTTTCGTCGTCCGTTGAGGCCCGCGGCGGCCGCAGGCCGGTCGCAGGACGCCGAGCGCCTCGCGGTGGTGAGGCGGGCGTGCCCATGGCCGTGCCGCCGCCCGCCTGACCCGGCGAGAGTCGTGCCGTGGCCGGATCAGCCGGAGGCTCGCGCGCGGAAGGCGGCGGCCTTGGCCCGGTTGCCGCATCCGCGCATGTCGCACCACCGCCGCGTGCGCCGGTGCGAGGTGTCCACGTACAGCCGGGTGCAGGGGGCGGCCTCGCACTCCCTGACGCTCGCCGCCTGGGCCCCGCCGAGCAGGTCGATCGCCGCCCTGGCGGCGGTGGCGAGGGCGGCGGCCACGTCTCCCGCGCGCGCCACGTCCCCGGACGGGAGCAGCCGCACGTCCGGGAGCCGCCCCCCGGCGGCCTGGTTGACCAGGTCGAGGTCGGCGGGCTCGAACCCGGCGCCGAGCCGTACGGCCGAAGCCAGCCGGTAGATCGCCTCGCGCAGCGCCCTGGCCCGCGCCAGGTCGTCCGCGTCCGCGGCGGGCGGGGCGTCCAGCAGCCCGGCGGCGACCGTCCACCGGGCCAGGTCGGCGGGCGTGCTCAGCAGGTCGACGCGCTCGTTGCGCCGGTGGCCGACCGTCCCGGCGAGGTCGAGGCCCAGGTTCCCGCTGACGAAGGTGAACTCCACGAACCCCATAGTAACCGACTTGACAGGTTAGTTTGTGGCCTGCGACGGTCAGATAACCGCCTTTGCCGGTTATTACAGGGAGCTGATCGTGCCAGGACCCAACCACCGATGGATCGTCCTGTCGCTGGGTGTCGCCGCGCAGGCGAGCTTCTCGGCGATGTTCTCCGGGCTGCCGGTCACGGGGGTCACGATGCGCGCCGACTACCACCTCTCGACCGGCCGGCTCGGACTGGTCCTGGGCGGTCTGGGGCTCGGCGTGGCGATCTCCGAGATCGGGTGGGGACTGCTGACCGACAGGTACGGCGACCGCCGGATCCTGCTCACCGGCCTGCTCTCGACGGGGGCGCTCATGGCGATGATGGCGCTGGTCCCCCTCCGCTCCGTGGCGGCGCTGGCCGCCTGCATGGTGGCCGCGGGGGCGCTGGGCGGCAGCGTCAACGGCTCCTCGGGACGGGCGGTCATGACCTGGTTCGCCGACGGGCAACGCGGCTTCGCCATGAGCGTGCGGCAGACGGCGATCCCCGTCGGCGGCGCGGTCGGGGTCGCCCTGCTGCCGTGGCTGGCCGAGGCCCACGGGTTCGCGCTGGTCTACGGCGTGCTGGCCGGGTTCTTCGCGCTCACCGCGGCCGCCACGTGGCGCTGGCTGCCCGCCGCCGAGGTCGCCGCCGTCGTGCGCGAGCGTTCCGCCTCCCCGCTTCGCCGCTGGGACGTCTGGCGTTTCGCGCTGGCCGGCGGGCTGCTGACGGTGCCGCAGTTCGCCGTGCTGGCCTTCTCCGCGATCTTCCTGCACGACGTCAAGGGCGAGGGCGTGGCGCTGGCCGGCCTGGTCGTGCTGATCGCGCAGCTCGGTGGGGGCGCGGCCAGGGTGTGGACGGGACGGCTCAGCGACCGCGGCGGCGACCGCCGTACCATGATCAAGGGGATCGGCGTGCTCATCGCGGTGGTCATGGCGGGCGCCGCCGTCCTCACCCACGCGCCCACCCCGCTGACCGTCGCCGCCCTCGCGCTGGGCGGGCTGCTGGCCAACGCGTGGCACGGCGTCGCCTACACCGAGATCGCCGTCATGGCGGGTCCGGGACGCGAGGGCGCGGCTCTCGGTCTGGAGGGCACCACGCTCTTCGCCGCCGGCTTCCTCACTCCCGTCCTGATCCCGGTCGTGCTGGCCGCGACGTCGTCGTGGACGGTCGTCTGGGCACTCGCGGCCCTGGCGCCGCTCCTGGCCGTACCGCTCATCCCCGGCTCCCCGAGGCGGATGGCGGCGGTCGAGGCGCCGGCGGCCTGAAAAGAACATGCCCACCAGGGGCCCAGTCGGTACGGTTGCCGAAATGACCCCCATTTTCCGGCTTTGTGATGAATACGTCACCAGAGCGGCTCAGCTCGACCCCATCGATGCCGTCTACCTCGGAATCACCGGCGACTTCGGCGTGGCCACCGACTACAGCCCCGAGGGACACGCCGCCAGGCACGAGCTGACCAGGTCCACGCTGGCCGAGCTCGACACCCTCAGGCCCACCTCGGCCGACGACCGCCGCGCCGCCGACCACCTGCGCGAACGCCTGCAGGCGCAGGCCGCGTGGTTCGAGACCGGCGAGCAGTACCGCGACCTGCGCAGCCCCTTCGGCATGCTCTCCTCGGTGCGGGACAGCGTCGACCTGCTGTCCACCGGCGACGACGACAAGTGGCGCGCGGTGGCCGCGCACCTGGCCGCGGTGCCGGAGATGCTGGCGAGCTGGCGGGCCTCGCTCGACGAAGGTCTGCGCAGGGGACTGGTGGCGGCACGACGGCAGGCGGTGGAGGGCGCGGCCCAGGCCGAACAGTACGCGGGCACGCACGACGACCTGGTCGCCGCCTACGGCGACGGGCCGCTGGCCGGCGAGCTGGCCAAGGCCGCCGCCCAGGCCCACCAGGGCTACGCGGACGCGGCCCGCTACCTCCTGCGGGAGTACGCGCCGCGGGCCGCCGAGCACGACGGCGTCGGCCCCGAGCGCTACGCCGTCGCCGCCCGGCAGAACCTCGGCGCCGACATCGACCCGCTCGACGCCTACGAGTGGGGCTGGGCCGAACTGCACAGGATCGAAGAGGAGATGGCCGAGGAGGCCCACGCCATCCTGCCCGGCGCGAGCGTCGACGAGGCGATCGCGCACCTCAACGAGACGCAGTACGTCGAGGGCGCCGAGGCCTTCCACGCCTGGCTCAGGGACAGGCACGACTTCGCCGTCGAGGCGCTGCACGGCACCCACTTCGACATCGCCGAGCCGCTGCGCACGGTCGACGTGAAGCTGCTGCCAGGCTCGACGGCCGGCGCGCCGTACTACACGGGGCCGAGCGAGGACCTGACGCGCCCCGGCCGCACCTGGTGGCCGGTGGGCGGGCGGGAGCGGTTCGCCACGTGGAACGAGCTGTCGGTCGTCTTCCACGAGGGCGTCCCCGGACACCACCTGCAGATCGGCGCGGTCGCCGTGGCGGGTGACCGGATGTCGCGCTTCTCGAAGTTCTCCTGGGTCAGCGGGCACGGCGAGGGCTGGGCGCTGTACGCCGAGCGGCTGGCCGACGAGCTGGGCTGGCACACCGAGCCGGGCACCCGCATGGGCATGCTGGCCGAATCGGCCCTCAGGGCCGCGCGCGTCGTGATCGACATCGGCGTCCACCTGGACCTGCCGCTGCCCGACGGCTCCCGGTGGAGCTTCGAGAAGGCCTGCGAGACGCTGCGTGACCGTGGCCGCGCGCTGCCGCACAGCGTCCACGCCGAGATCGTCAGGTACTTCGGCTGGCCCGCGCAGGCGATCACCTACAAGCTGGGCGAGCGGGCGTGGCTGGAGGCGCGTGCCGAGGCCGCCCGCAAGCCGGGCTTCGACCTGAAGCAGTGGCACACCGCCGCCCTCAACCTGGGCCCGATCGGCCTGGGCAACCTCAGCGCCGCACTCCGCGAGATCTGACGTAGGGGAAACGGAGGGGAACGGGCGCGGTCCCTCGTGTCCGGCGGGGGACCGGCCTGGCCGGACGCGTGGCGCCGGCTCGACCAGTGCCGATGGAGCCCTGCGTGCCGTACAGATCGGCAGGAAAGCGGGCGTGTCGGAAAACGGGCGCGACGATTTCTCCCGGTACGGTGGGCGGATCGCGCAGGGAGACCGGGCAAGTCGGCACGATCTGTCCCTGTGGTCTGGTGGAATCTAGTGCTGTGAGTTCTCAGACCTGGCGGTTGGTGCGGCGACGAGGCAGTGGGCCCGGTGCGGCCCCTGCGCTCGACCGTGACCAGCGCGCCGTGGTCGAGCACCCAGGCGGCCCGCTGCTGGTCCTCGCGGGCCCCGGCACCGGCAAGACCACCACGATCGTCGAGGCCGTCGTCGACCGCGTCGAGCGGCGCGGCGTCGACCCCGAACGCGTCCTCATCCTCACCTTCAGCCGCAAGGCGGCCGAGGAGCTGCGCCAGCGGGTGACCAGCCGCATGCGCCGCACCACCAGGACCCCGCTCGCGCTCACCTTCCACAGCTACGCCTACGCGCTGCTGCGCAGGGAGGCCGTCCTCGAGGGCAGGGAGCCGCCGCGCCTGCTCACCGGTCCCGAACAGCTGCTGGAGATCCGCCGCCTGCTCCACGGCGAGCTCGAGGACGGCGCCCGCCTGTGGCCCGAGTCGCTGCGCGAGGCGCTCAAGACGCGCGGCTTCGCCGAGGAGCTACGCGACTTCCTGGCCCGCGCGGGCGAGCGCGGCCTCGACGCGGCGCGCCTGGTGGAGCTGGGCCGGCAGTACGGCAGGGCGGACTGGGCGGCCGCGGGCCGCTTCTCCCAGCGCTACCAGGAACGGTTCGACCTCGACCCCGAGCTGTCGCTCGACTACGCCGAACTGGTCAGGGCCGCCGCCGCGCTGCTCGCCGACCCCTCGGTACGGCACCGCGAGCGCTCGGCGTACGACGCGGTGTTCGTCGACGAGTACCAGGACACCGATCCCGCGCAGGAGCACCTGCTGCGCCAGCTGGCGGGCGACGGGCGCGACCTCGTCGCCGTCGGCGACCCCGACCAGTCGATCTACGGCTTCCGCGGGGCTGACGTCCAGGGGATCCTGCGCTTCCCCGAACGCTTCCGCGACCGTGCGGGGCGTCCCGCGCCCGTGGTGGCGCTCCACGTCTCGCGCCGCAGCGGCACCGACCTGCTGGCCGCCTCGCGCCGCGTCGCCGCCCGCCTGCCCGCCGCTCCCGCTCCCAGCGTCGGCTACCCGGCGGCGTCCGGCGGGCGGCCTTCCGCCGCCTCGGACGCTCGTGTCTCCCCGGTGGCCGGGACGCGTCCGGGGGAGGCAGGGAAGGCGTGGGAGCGGCCCGACCGGCGGCAAGCGCGCGGTCACCGGGACCTGGTCGCGCCCGAGGACGTCGACCCCGGGCAGGTCCGGGTGCTCCTGGCCGACAGCGTCAGCCAGGAGGCGGCGGTGGTCGCCGACACCCTCCGCCGGGCCCACCTCATCGACGGGATGCCGTGGCATCGGATGGCCGTGCTGGTGCGGTCGGCCACCCGGCAGGTGCCGCTGCTCAGGCGTGCGCTGGTGAGCGCCGGTGTGCCGACGATGGTGGCGGGCGACGAGGTGCCGCTGGCGCAGGAGCCCGGCGTCCGTCCGCTGCTCACCACGCTCCGCGTCGTCCTCGACCCGCGCGCGCTCGACGAGGCGGCGGCCGAGGAACTGCTGACCGGGCCGTTGGGGGGCACCGACATGCTCGGCGTCCGCCGGCTCAGGCGCGCCCTCAAGATCGCCGAGAACGAGATCACCCACCTCCTGCCCGGGAAAGCGCGCCCCTCCGCCGGACCCGCTGACGCGCCCGCTGGCCCCGACGCGTCCGCCGGTCCCGAAGCGTCCGCCGGCTCCGACACGTCCGCCGGCTCCGACACGTCCGCCGGCTCTGACACGTCCGCCGGTCCCGACGCGTCCGCCGGTCCCGACGCGTCCGCCGGTCCCGAAGCGTCCGCCGGCTCTGACACGTCCGCTGGTTCCGACGCGTCCGCTGGTTCCGACGCGCCCGCGGGTCCCGCTGATGCGTCTGCCCGCTCCGACACGCTCGAAGACGCCGGGAAGGTCGCGCCCCGGGACCGGTCCGGGCCGCCGCGGTCGTCGGGCGAGCTGCTCATCGCCGCCCTCAAGGACGTCAGAGAGCTGGTCAGGATCGAGCCGCACATCGCCCATCCCGCCGAACGCGTGGCCAAGCTCATCCAGACCGCCCGCGACGCCGTACAGGCCGGGGGCACGGCGGAGGACGTGATCTGGGCGGTGTGGCAGGCCAGCGGCCTGGCCGAGCGGTGGACCGACCTCAGCCTCGCGGGCGGCGCCAGGGGAGCGCAGGCCGACAGGGACCTGGACGCCGTGGTCGCCCTCTTCGACTACGCCGCCAGGTTCGTGGACCGGATGCCGAAGGCGGGCCCTGAGGTGTTCCTGGAGGATCTGTCCTCCCAGGAGATCCCCGGCGACACGCTCGCCGAGCGGGCCCCGGACGGCGACGCGGTCAGGGTGCTCACCGCCCACCGGTCCAAGGGCCTGGAGTGGGACCTGGTCGTCGTGGCGGGCGTCCAGGAGGGGGTGTGGCCCGACATCAGGCTCAAGGGCTCGCTGCTGGGCATCGACGAGCTGGTCGAGCTGGCCGAGGGCGCGCCGCTCGACTCCACGGACGCGACCGTCGCCGCGCTGGCCGCCAGGCAGCTGGCCGAGGAGCGGCGCCTGTTCTACGTGGCCGCCACCAGGGCGCGGGAGAAGCTGGTCGTCACCGCGATCGGCGGAGAGGACGCCGACGAGCGTCCGTCGAGGTTCCTGTCGGAGCTGATGCCGGGCGCGGTGGAGGAGGCGACGGTCGACGACCACGCCAGGTGGCTGAACCTGGCCGCGCTCGTCGCCGACCTGCGCAGCGTGGTCACCGACGCCGCGCAGCCGGAGCGCATGCGCACGCAGGCGGCGCGGCATCTGGCGCGCCTGGCCAGGCAGGGTGTGCAGGGCGCGCATCCCAGCGAGTGGTACGCGCTCACCCCACTGTCCGACGATCGCCCGCTGAGCTGGCCGGACGGCATCGTGCGCATCTCGCCCTCGGCCGTGGAGAGCTTCACCAAGTGCGGGCTGCGCTGGCTGCTGGAGACGGCGGTGGGCGCGGCGGGCACGAGTTCGGCGCAGGGTCTCGGCACGGTCGTCCACGCGCTGGCCGTTCTGGCCACCGAGGATCTGGCCGGGGAGGAGCTGCTGGGCAAGCGGCTCGACGACATCTGGACCGAGCTCGACTTCGGCGGCGTCTGGTTCAACCGCAAGCAGCGCAGGGTCGCCGAGCAGATGATCGCCAAGTTCATGGAGTGGCAGCGCCGCAACGGCAGGACCGTCGTCGCCACGGAGGAGTCGTTCGTGGCGATGGTGTCGGAGGGCGTGCAGATCAAGGGCCGGGTCGACCGGGTGGAGATGGACGAGCAGGGCAGGGCGTTCATCATCGACCTCAAGACCGGCAGTTCGAAGCCGCGGCCCGAGGAGCTGGACCGGCATCCTCAGCTCGGCGTCTACCAGCTGGCGGTGCTGCTGGACGCGTTCAAGCGGCACGGCCTGGCCGAGCCGGGCGGCGCCGCGCTGGTGCAGGTCGGCAAGGCCGCCGGCAAGGAGGCCAAGGAGCAGGCGCAGGCCCCGCTCGACAGGGACGACAACTGGGCCAGGGACATGGTCGACACGGTCGCCATCGGCATGTCGGGCCCGTTCTTCCAGGCGAAGGTCAACGACGGCTGCCGCACGTGCGCGGCCAAGGGGAGCTGCCCGGTCAACGACAGCGGGGGGCAGGTGTGCTGAGCCCCGTCGAGCTGGCGGACAAGCTCGGCATCCTGCCGCCCACGCCGGAGCAGGCCGCGGTCATCGAGGCGCCGCTCGAACCCATGGTCGTCATGGCAGGAGCGGGCTCGGGCAAGAGCGAGACCATGGCGGGCCGGGTCGTCTGGCTGGTGGCCAACGGCCTGGTCAAACCCGAGCGCGTCCTCGGTCTCACCTTCACCCGCAAGGCCGCCGCCGAGCTGGCCCACCGGGTGCGGGAGCGCCTGAACGGCCTGGCCGAGGCGGGGCTGGTGCCGGCGCAGGTGCTCGACAACGAGCCGACCGTCTCGACCTATCACGCCTACGCCGCCCGCCTGGTCACCGACCACGCCGTCCGCGAGGCGCTCGAACCGACGATGCGCCTGGTCACGCCCGCCGTCTCGTGGCAGCTGGCCTCGCGGGTGGTCGCGATGTACGACGGGCCGATGGACCGGATCGAGCTGGGCCCGCCCTCGGTCACGGCCGCCGTGCTGGAGCTGGCGGGTGAGATGTCGGAGCACCTGCGTTCGAGCGCGGACGTCAGGAGGGTGGGCGAGTGGCTGCGCGAGCGCCGGGGCGAGGCGACCACCGTCCGCCAGCGCCGGCCGATCGGCGTGCACGACGCCCGCGAGCAGTTGCTTCCCCTGGTGGAGGCCTACGAGCGGCTCAAGCGGGCCCGCGAGGTGATCGACTACGGCGACCAGATGTCGCTGGCGGCCCGCATCGCCGCCAACCATCCCGACGTGGGCCGCATCGAGCGTGCCCGCTACTCGGTGGTGCTGCTCGACGAGTACCAGGACACCAGTCACGCCCAGCTCGTCCTGCTCAGGAGCCTGTACGGCACCGGCCACCCGGTCACCGCCGTCGGCGACCCCTGCCAGTCCATCTACGGCTGGCGCGGCGCCTCGTCGGGCAACCTGCGGCGCTTCGTCGCCGACTTCCCGACGGCCAAGGGCGACCCGGCGCCGGTCAGGCAGCTGAGCGTCAGCTTCCGCAACGGCGACCGGGTCCTCGACGTGGCCGCGCGCGTCCAGCTGCCGCTGCGCATGGAGGCCCGCGAGGTGCCGGTGCTCGTGCCGGGGCCGAACCGGGTCGACAGGGGCCGCGTGACGTGCGCCTTCCACGAGACCGCCGAGGACGAGGCGCGGTGGGTGGCCGAGCAGGTCAGGCAGGCGCTCGGCCATGAGGTGGCGCCCGACGGCCTGCCGTGGGGCGGCGGGGAGCGCAAGAAGACGCCGGCCGTCCAGCCCCAGGACATCGCGGTGCTGGCGCGCAAGCGGTCGCAGTTCCCCGTGCTGCGCCGGGCGCTCGAGGAGCGCGACATCCCGGTCGAGGTGGTGGGCCTCGGCGGGCTGCTGACCGTGCCGGAGGTCAGCGACCTCGTGGCCACGCTGAGGGTGCTGTACGACGCGGGCGCGGGCGACGCGCTGGCCCGGCTGCTGGCGGGCCCGCGCTGGCGGATCGGCCCGGCGGACCTGCGGCAGCTCGGCGAGTTCGCCAGGGAGCTGAACCGTGAGCTGCGCGAGGGCACCGAGCGCGTGGCCGATCCGCTGGACCAGGCCGTCGCGGACCTCGCCGAGGAGCGCGGCAGCCTGGTCGACGCGCTGGACGAGCTGCCGGACCGGCCGGAGTGGCTGGAGGCGTTCTCGCCGCTGGCCAGGACCAGGATGGTGGCGCTCGCCCAGGAGCTGCGCCACCTGCGCGCGCACACGCACCAGCCGCTGCCCGACCTGATCACCGAGGCCGAGCGCCGCATGGGCCTCGACATCGAGGTGGCGGCCCGAGCCGGTACGGCAGGCGCCGTCGCGGCCCGCGCGGATCTGGACGCCTTCCTCGACGCCGCCTCCCGTTTCGCGGGCGACGCCGAGGACCCGACGCTCGGCGCCTTCCTGGCCTACCTGGAGGCGGCAGAGAGCGAGGAGTTCGGCCTGGAGGCCGGCAGGGTCGGTGAGAGCAACAGCGTGAAGCTGATGACCGTCCACGCCTCGAAGGGCCTGGAGTGGCCGATCGTCGTCGTGCCGGGGCTGTCGCAGCTGGTGGGCAGGACCGGCATCACCAAGGGCAGCATCTTCCCCTCCACCCCGGTCACCAACAGCCGCTGGACCGACAATCCGCGCAAGCTGCCCTACCCGCTGCGCGGCGACGTCGCCGACCTGCCCAGGCTGGCCGGGCTCACCAGGGACGAGCTGGACGCCTTCGACGAGCGCTGCCGCGACCGTGACCTGATGGAGGAGCGCCGCCTGGCCTACGTGGCGGTCACCCGCGCCCACTACCACCTCATCGCCTCCGGGTACCGGTGGGGGACCGCGTCCAAGCCGCTGGAGCCGTCCGACTTCCTGCTGGAGATCAGGGACACCTGCGGCAGGGTCGCCTGCTGGGCGCCGGAGCCGGCGGAGGGGGCCACCAACCCGCTGCTCGCCGAGCCCGCGGAGGCCACCTGGCCGCTCGCTCCCGGCGGCGTCCGCCGGCAGGCCATCGAGGAGGGCGCCGACCTGGTGCTGCGGGCGCTGATGGAGCCGCCCGACCTGGGGGAGACGGCCGGGCTCGACGACGAGCCCGACACGGAGGGCATGGAGAGTGCGGAGGGCGTGGAGGGCGCGGAGGAGATCGGCGAGGGCGACGCGGAGCGGCTGCGGGCCTGGGCGCGCGACACCGACCTGCTGCTCAGGGAGCGGGCCTCCGGCGGGCGCCGCACGCAGACCGTGGTGGAGCTGCCCGCCAGGCTGACCGTCTCCTCGCTGGTCACGCTCGCCACCGACCCGCGCGCGCTGGCCCGCAGGATCCGCCGGCCCGTTCCCACCCAGCCGGCTCCGCTGGCCCGCCGCGGCACCTCCTTCCACAAGTGGCTGGAGTCCAGGTGGGGGCAGCAGCGGCTGATCGACGACTTCGAGCTGCCCGGCGCCTACGACGAGCCGGAGGAGATCGACGCCCGGCTGGCGGAGCTGCAGGAACGCTTCGAGGAGAGCGAGTGGGCGGGCAGGGAGCCGCTCGACCTGGAGGTCCCGTTCGAGACCATGATCGCCGACCGGCTGGTGCGCGGCCGCATGGACGCCGTCTTCGAGCGGGACGACGGCTCCTACGAGGTGGTCGACTGGAAGACGGGCCGCCCGCCCTCCGGCAAGGCGGCCCGCGGCGCGGCCGTGCAGCTGGCCGCCTACCGGCTGGCGTGGTCGCACCTGGCCGGGGTGCCGCTGGAGCGGGTGGGCGCCGCCTTCCACTACGTGCGCTTCAACAGGACCGTCCGCCCCGTCGACCTGCTGGACGCCGACGGCCTGGTCGCGCTGATCGAGTCGGTCCCGCTGCGCCGCTGACCCGCCCGGCTCCCCGGGCGGGTCAGGTGAGGTAGTGGAATCCGGGCTTCGGATGCATCAGGAAGTCGTGGTGGGAGATGTTCCACGCGTAGGCCCCCGCCATCGCGAACACCACCGTGTCGCCCACCCTGATCGACGTCCGCACCCCGCTGGCCAGCACGTCCTTCGGCGTGCACAGCTGCCCGACGATCGTCACCGGCGTGTCCGCCACGCCGGGCCCCGATCCCGTCGGCAGCACGGTGAACGGCTGCGAGTGCCCCTTCGTCGCGGGTGTCCGCAGGTGGTGGGTGCCGCCGTGCACGATCGCGAACACCTCCCCGTGCACCCGCCGTACGTCGATCACCCTGGTCACGTAGGACCCGCAGTAGACGGTCAGCGCCCGCCCCGGCTCGATCCGCACCACCTGCCCGGGGCGGCGCAGCGCGGCCAGCCCGGCCCCGTAGGCGGCCCAGTCGAAGCGGGCGGAGGGCGAGGTGTAGGAGACGGCCATGCCGCCGCCCACGTTGACCTCCTCGTCGTGCCGCGCCAGGACGACCGCCGCCAGATCCAGCAGCGCGGGCGCGTCCAGGCCGCTGGCCAGGTGGGCGTGGACGCCGCGCAGCCGTACCGTGTCGGTGAACAGCGGCAGGCAGGCGGCCAGCCCGTCGGCGTCCATGCCGAACGGCCCGCTCATGGTCAGCGCCGCGCCGGTGGTCTCCACCCGCAGGTTCAGCCGCAGCAGCACGTCGGCGGGCACGCCCGCCGCGACCAGCCGCCGCAGCTCGAAGGGCGACTCGACGTGCACCCGGTGTGCGGGCAGGCGCAGCTCGGCGTCCGTCTTGCCGGGCCCGCCCAGCGCCAGCCGCGCCTTCGGCAGGACGGCGCCGACGTGCGCGTGCTCGCCCGCCGACGACACCTCGAAGCCGTCGACGTGGGGGGCGAGGACCCGCAGCAGCGCGGGGTCCGGGTTGGCCTTGACCGCGTAGTACAGCTCGACCCCGGGGAGGGCGGCCCGTACGGCGGCGGCGTGCGCGTCGAGCCCCGCCAGGTCGTAGACGAAGGCGGGGGCGTCCAGCGTCGGAGCGATCTCGTCGATCATGCGAAGTCGATCACGCGAAGGGGTTCCCGATCGGCACGTACCCGGCGCTCCTGTCGGCGCCGCGGGCCCACCTGACGGTCAGGTTGGCCTTGGCGGGCAGCGGAGCGCCCGCCAGCAGGTCCGACAGCGGCAGCGGCCGGCCCGCCGCGTCGCCGTACCCGGCCAGGACGTCCCTGGCCACCGCCCACAGCTCGCGCAGCCCGGCGTCCGTCGTGGCCAGCGTGGCGGCGATCTCGGTGAGGTGGTTGACCATCAGGCAGTAGACCACCCGGGCCCAGCCGCGCGCGGCGTCGTAGGTGAGGGCCTGGGCCACCCGCGGGTGCATGCCGGACAGGTCGTGCCCGACGAGCTTGGTGCCCTCCAGGTCGCGGAAGATCGCCTCGACGGGACGGCCGGCGGGGTCGAGGCAGACGAGGACGTTCTGCAGGTGGGGTTCGAGGACGACGCCGTGGGTGAAGTACGCGTCGAGCACCGGCAGCGCGACCACGCGCACGTAGGCGGCCCACCAGGAGACCGGGTCGGCCGGCGGCGCCGCGCAGGCCAGCGCCCCCGCCAGCACCGGGGTCAGGCCCGGCGAGCACACCGACCACGGGCCGGCCCGCACGATCACCCCCAGCCCCTCCAGCAGCCTGCCGCCGAGGGCCGCCGAGCGGTAGCCGGGCTCGGGCAGCCACCGGGTGCCGGGGTACTTCGCCGACAGCTCGGCGAAGATCGGGGCCAGCCGCTCGGTCAGCGCGACCGCGCCCGACAGCTCGTACCAGGCGTTCTTCCTGACGCAGTTGGTGATCCGCACGTCCAGGCTGAACTTCAGGCAGGTGCCGCTCACCGGGTCGTACACCGTGCGGACCGAGGAGGTCGGGGCGACGAGCGGGCCGGGACCGAGGTCGATCAGCCGGTCGTCGAACGCGGGCCTGAGCAGGTCGAGCTGCCACGGGTGCGCGGGCAGCAGCGCGTAGCCGGGCGGCGCGACCCCGGCCAGGTCGAGGGCGGCGGCGTCGCCCTCCTCCGCCAGCACGTCCTCGCGCACGCCCAGCAGCCGCAGCGGGAAGGCGGCGTGGGCTTCAGGGGCGTACCTCAGCCAGTCGTCGCCCGCCCGTGCCTTCGGCGAGGGATGGAACGGATGCCCGAGCACCAGCGCCTGCTCCGAGGCCAGCCAGGGGTCGTTCGGCGGCGGCGCGGCGGCGCGGGCCCGCAGGATCGCCGCCAGCGCGTCCCTGCTGGCCGCCACCTGCGCGGCGAACTCGGGGTTGCGCCCGTCGAGCTCGGCCTCGGCCAGCCGGACCAGCTCGTCGGCGGTCAGCGGCACCCACGCGCCGAACTCCAGGCGCTCCACCGGCCCCTCGAACCGCAGGGCGGCGCCGCCGCCCGCGCGCGCCCTGATGAGCGTGTCGGCCACCGTCAGCAGCAGGTACGGCGAAGCCGGCCACACGTGCCCTCGCGGCCCCGCCACCTCCCGCACGCAGCAGCGCAGCAGCGCCGCCAGCGTGGCCTGCTCGGCGATCGCCGCGGGCGGGTCGAGGACCAGGCCTTCCATGATCAAGCACTCCTCAGAAGGGACTAATGGGAAAGGTGCCAAGTGGACTGCCACTACGGTCCTGACCCGGCACGACGGTGGGGTGGCAGGCCGACGAGCAGGTTTCCCGTTAGGGACAGGGCCCGCAGGTAGTTGGGCCCGCTGGTGCCGTAGAACTTGTTGACGTCGCGCGCCCCCGAGCGCTCCTTGGCCACGAGCGTGCCCGCGGTGATCATCGACTTGCCGGTCAGCCTGACCGCGTCGAGCGTGCGGGCGCGCAGCAGCTTGGCCATCGGGTCGTCGCCGTGCTCGGCCAGCGCCTCCTCCAGGCAGCCGCGTACCAGCATGGCGGCCCGGTCGGCGGGCAGCGCGCCGAAGGCGATCGAGGCCGCCGCCAGGTGCAGGGTGATGGTGACGAACACGTCGGCCAGCGCGTGCGGGTCGTCGGTGAGCATCCGCTCGTCGGTGAAGGACGGCGGGGTCACTCCCGCGGCGGCCAGCCTGGCGGGGGAGACCAGCAGGCCGTCGTTGTCCTTGACGAGGAGCTTGAGGCCGGCGCCGCCGTCGATGACGAGCGCCAGGTTCTGCTGGTGGGCCTCCAGGGCCACGCCGTACCGGACGAACAGCCGCACGTTCCAGCGCAGCAGCGTCGTGAGGTAGCGGGTCAGCAGGTCCTCCACGTCGCCGAGCTCCTCGCGCACCTCGGGGACGTTCAGCGCGGCGACCGGGATGATCCGGCCCTCCGGCAGGCGGCGCAGCATCCAGCCGAGGTACTCGTGGCCCGCGTGGGCGTAGGTCTGCTCGTCGGCGAGCAGGATGCCGGGGTCGGCCAGGGCGCGCAGCAGCCGTTCGGCGGAGGCGCCGTCGGCCAGCGTCGACGGTTTGATCGAGCGGCGGTTGCGGCGGCCGAGCGTGCTGGTGGGCAGCGGCAGCTTCAGCTGCGTGCGGTCGTCGAGCTGCACGGTCCGCATCGACAGCGTCGGCCTGACCGTGATCCGCGGCCCGACGTCCGTCAGGCGGGCCCGCGGCGGCAGCGCGCCCACGCTCAGCGGATGGACGGGCATCAGCACCGCACCGCCCTCCTGCGGCCCCCACTGCGTGGCCGCGCCCGTCACGTCGGCCCGTGGCACCCACGCCCAGCGCAGCTCGAAGGAGGGCGCGAACTCGGGGGCGTAGGCCAGCAGTTCCTCGTCCGACAGGCCGGCCCGCGCCCGCGCCGTCGGGTAGACGGGATGGTCGACGAAGGCGGCGAGCGCCTCGTAGTCGGCCAGCCGCCTGCCCGTGATGCGCGGCCGGTGCTCGTCGTGCAGTTCGAGCGCGTGCAGGGCCTCCACGCACTCGTCGAAGAAGGCCGCCACACCCTCGGCGTCGGCGGGGTCGGCGATCTCCTGGAGCGTGTTGAGCACCTGTTCGAGACCGAGCAGCTCGTCGTCGGCGACCACGAAGTCCTGGAAGAGCAGGCCGGGCGCCAGCCGTACCCGCCTGCCGTCGGCCAGCAGCAGCGCCACGCCCTCCTTGCTCCTGGTGACCCGCTTGGCCAGGTCGCCGTAGTCCTCCCGCAGCAGCGCGTCGAGGATCCTCCTGGCCAGGTACGGCTCCCGCCGCCTCATCCGATCACCCACGGGTGCCGTTCCATGAACGACCCGACGGCCGCCTCGACCTTCTCCGCCGAGGGCCCGACCGCCCTGATCACGCCCAGGTAGTCGCGGTTGGTGTTGGTGAGCTCCACCCTGTCGCCCACGCTTCTGAGCGGCCTGTGCCACAACCCGTCTCCTTCGAAGGCGGGCGGCGCCTCGACGACCACGCCCGATCTGTCGGCCACCACGCTGACCGCGCACCCGTGACCGCCGGCGGCCGGAACCTCGGGAACCGGCTCGCCCAGGTGCACCCGCAGGATCCACTCGAACAGCGGCACGCCGAGGATGTCGGCCAGCAGGAAGTCGCAGTGGTCGCCGATGACCCGGTAGTTCACCTCGACGATCCTGGGACCCCGCGCGGTGACCACGTACTCGGTGTGGCACGCCCCGAACCCGACGCCCAGCGCCTCCAGCGCCCGTAGCACGTGCGGGTCGGCCTCCGGCGCCCAGTCCAGCCGCTCCTCCACGAAGTGCGGCAGCGGCCCGAGCGTGGTGGCGAACCCGCCGAGCACCCGCGTCGTGGCGCCGTCGCCGAGCGTCTCCAGGGTGCGCAGCGGCCCCTCCAGGTACTCCTCGACGACCAGCGGGAGGTCTCTCAGCCCGGCGATCGCCCGCTCCAGGTCGCGCTCGACCAGCATGACGTTCTCGCTGGCCACCCCCTCGCGCGGCTTCACCACCACCGGGTACGGCACGCGGCCCGGCACGGGGTCGCCGGGGGCCAGCCGTACGGACCAGACCTTCTCCACCCCCGCCTGGGCGAGCCTGCGGCGGGTCAGTGCCTTGTTCTTGGCCGCCAGGCACGCCCGCCAGTCCTTGCCCGGCAGGCCGAAGTACTCCGCCGCCAGCGCGGTCTCCACCTGCAGGTGGTCGGAGTTGGAGAAGATCGCGTCCGGCCGGTGGTGGTGGGCGATCGTGTCGATCACCGCCCGTGGATCCCACACGTCGCACGCGATGGCGTCAGGGTGTTGCTCCGGCCGGTCGGTGAGGATCGTGACGTCGCAGCCCAGCGCGCGGGCCGCGGGCAGGAAACCGTCGGTCACCGAGTCGGTCGGTTTGGCAGCGGTCATGTAGAGCCGCAACGCGTGGCACCCCCGGGCTCAGGTAAGGCTAACCTAACTCGGCAGATCCTAGCGTGGTGGAGATCATGATGCGGCACGGACAGCGTAATCGCCCTGTATGAGAGTCATCTCCGCTCCTACTCGCTCGTGTTCGACGAGAAGAGCCGCGGCTACCGCGACAACCTGGTGGTCTACGCTGCCTGACACAAGGGCCCGGCGTTCACGCGCCGGGCGCCCTGCGTCCTGTCACGGTCAACCGACCGTCATAAGATGGCATCGAATTCCGGGAGGAAGTGGCGCGTGGAGACGACCGCAGAAGAGCAGCTGCTGGGGCCCCTGCTCCTCGCGCGCGGCACGATCGACAGGTCGGCCCTGCTGCGTGGCGACGCCGACTGGCTCGCCAAGGCGTGGGCGGACCCGACGAGCAGGGTGCTGCTCGTCAGCGACGGCCACACCCTCGTCAGGCGCGCGGGTGACCAGGTCGAGGTGATCCTGTACACCACGCGGGAGGCGCCCGAGGGCGAGCGCTACCTGCTCGGCGTCGAGCACGGCGTCGCCTACTTCGCGGTCGCCGCGCCGCTGCCGGGGTTCGCCACGGCCGACACCAACGGCCGCGTCGTGAGCCCGCTGGGCCTGGGCGACACCCCCGAGGGCGAGCCGTTCCCCGCGGGCCTGCGCCAGGCCGGGGCGCTCCTGGGCGACCGTGACGCGGGCCTGCTCGTCTACGCGGTCGCGCTGGAGGCCTGGCACACCACGCACGAGTTCTGCCCGCGGTGCGGCAGCCGTACGAAGGTCGAGGCGGGCGGGCACATCCGCGTCTGCCCCGAGGACGGCAGCCAGCACTTCCCGAGGGTGGACCCGGCGGTCATCATGCTGGTCCGCGACGAGCACGACCGCTGCCTGCTCGCCCGCGGCCCGCAGTGGCCGGAGGGGCGGCTGTCGATCCTGGCCGGCTTCGTGGAGCCCGGGGAGTCGCTGGAGCACGCGGTCGTCCGCGAGGTGGCCGAGGAGGTCGGCATCACCGTCGTCGACCCGCGCTACCTGGGCAGCCAGCCGTGGCCCTTCCCCCGCAGCCTCATGCTGGGCTTCTTCGCCAGGGCCATCAGCACCGAGGTGGTCTGCGACGCAGACGAGATCGCCGAGGCCCGCTGGTTCTCCCGCGCCGAGCTGCTGGCCGCCCTGCAAAGTGGCGAGGTACGGCTCCCGCCGCCCGTCTCCATCGCCCGCCGCCTGATCGAGACCTGGTACGGCGACCACCTGACCGGCGACTGGTGACCTGGCTCGGCGGCCCGGGCGAGCCCGGCCGCCGCGTCACGCGGGCACGTGGTTGCGCAGGCGCAGTTCCTCGGGGAACGGCAGGAAGTAGGTCTGCTCCCTGACGTAGGAGGCGGCCGGCTCGCCGCGCGCGTGATGCCGCAGCAACGTCGCGGGGCGGGGCCGCACGCCCGCTCCCGCCACCAGACGCCCCGCCTCCCGGTGGCGGGCCGGGTCGTGGGCCAGGATCTGCATCTTGTGCCTGGCGTGGAAGGCGACCAGGTCGGCGGGCCGCCAGTCGCCCTCCAGCAGCTCGCGCAGCCTGGCGTGGGCGAAGACGCGTTCCACGAAGCTCTCCCTGAGCAGGTCGTCGTTCAGCCGCCCCTCATCCTCGACGGGCAGCTCGGGACGGGAGTCCATCACGACGGCGGCGAAGAGACCCCGGTTGCGCTTGCCGACGGGCTTCCCGCCGCCCTCGGGGTACAGCGGGATGCCGTAGACGCCGCAGCTGGGGCTCCTGGACTTGAAGACGTACCCGTCGACGTCGAGCCCGGCGCCGCGGGCGCTGGCCAGCGCGGTCATGCGGTCGGTGAGGTCCACGCCGGTCGTCCGGGTCACCAGCCGCGGGCCGTCCGGTGAGCGCTCCAGCCTGAGCGTCTCGCGCGGGGCGCCGAGCCCGGCTTCCATCTCCGGGCAGATCCGCACCCAGTCCACGAAGGGGTCGAGGGCGCCCGACAGGAACCGGTCGCGGCTGTGCCCGCCGTTGAACCTGACGGGATCGCCCAGCAGGCAGCTCGAGACGGCGATCCTGGGCCTGACGGTCGTCATGCCGCCGCCAGGAGGGTCGAGAGGCGGTGCAGGCCGCGTGCCGTACGGGCCTTGACGGTGCCGAGCGGGACGCGCAGCCGTTCGGCGATCTCCCGCTGGCTCAGGTCGCCGTAGTAGGCCAGTTCGATGGCCTCGCGCTGCGGCGCGGGCAGTTCGGCCAGCGCCCGGCGGACCAGGTCGCGGTCGGCGAGGGAGTCGCCGTCGGCCCTGCCGTCGGACCCCTCGGGCTCGCCGACGGCCTCCAGCGAGACCGTGGGGACGCGCCGGGCGCGCAGGTGGTCGACGGCCCGCTTGTGGGCGATGCCGAGGACCCACGTCGTCAGGCTCCTGGCCGGGTCGTATCGGTGCCTGGACCGCCACACCTCGGTGAACACCACCTGGGTGACGTCGTCGATGTCCTGCGCCGGCACGAGGCGGCGCAGGTAGCAGCGGACCAGTGAGGCATGGGTTCGGTAGCACTCGGCGAGCGCCTCCATGAGAAAGCCTCCCTGCGAGATAACTTATTCAAAACTCATTCAACCTCCACCGCGGGCGACCGTGCAACCAAGCCGAGGGAGATCAGCCGGCGGCGCCGGCGATCACCGTGATGGCCTCCTCCAGCGAGGTCACCCTGGTGACCCTGGCGGGCAGCGCCCCGCCCCACCCCGGCCCGCCGACGACGATCCCGGCGGGCGGGCGGACCGCCGGCAACCCCGCCAGCGGGGCGGGGTCACCGGTCGAGGACTGCTGCGACCAGACGAAGACCACCGAAGGACCGAGGCGGCGCATCGCGTCCCCCAGCGCGGGATACGGCGTGCGAGCGCCCAGCACCCGCGTCTCCACCCGCCGGTCGACGGTGAGCGCGGCGGCCAGCACGTAGACGGGCAGGCTGTGCTGCTCCTCCGCCGCGCAGGCCAGCAGCACCGGCCGCGCGTTCACGGGCCGGGCGGGACGCTCGACCAGCGGAGAGAGAGCGGCCAGCAGCCGGTCGGAGAACAGGTGCTCGACGTCGATGCCCGCGCCCGTCTCCGCCTGCCTGCGGGAGATCGCCGTGAAGACGGGGCGGACCAGCCGTTCCCAGGTCCACACCACCCCGTGCCGGGCCAGCGCGGTCCCGACGCCCTCTGCCACGGCCCGCCCGTCGAGCGCCTGGGCCGCCCGCGCCAGCATCGCCGCCGTCGGCACCGGCCCAGGGGCCGGAGCGCCAGGGCTCTCGGCCCGCGGCGTACCGGCCTCCGGTACGGCAGGCAGGCCGGCCACGTCGCCCGGCGTGACGGTGAGGCGGAGGGCCTGGCGGGCGGCATCGGCGGGTGCGACGCCCTCGCGGATCAGCCGGCTCATCTCCGCCAGCCGCAGCAGGTCCCCCGCGTCGTAGCGGCGATGGCCGCCCGGACTGCGCCTGCTGGGGCCGATGCCGTACCGCAGGTTCCAGGTCCGCAGGGTGGGCGCGGGCACGCCGAGCCGCCTGGAGACGGCGCCGATGCCGTACCCAGGCTCCTCCTCGGGCAGCTCGCCCCGCTCATGCGCGCCGATCCCGACATTGTGGCGGATCGGCCGCCCCCGGTCGCAACCGCGGGGCGGCGGCCCTCGAATACCTGGGTGATGGACACCGTCATCGTGCTCTTCACCAGGGACCTCAGGGTCCGCGACCACCCGGCGCTGGCCGCCGCCTGCGCGCAGGCCCGGCGGGTGGTGCCGCTGTTCGTGCGCGACCCCGCCGTGCCTTCGGGCCGCCGCGCCGCCTTCCTGTCCGACTGCCTGTGGGACCTGCGCGACTCGCTGCGCGCCCGCGGCGGCGACCTCCACGTACGGCAGGGCGACACCGTCGCCGAAACCATGCGCCTGGCCCGCGAGACGTCCGCCACAGCCGTCTTCATGAGCGCCGACGTCAGCTCGCTCGCCCGGCGCAGGCGCGAGCGGTTCGCGAGGGAACCGATCGAGGTCAGGCACTTCCCCGGCGTGACCGTCGTGCCGCCCGGCCTGCTGCGCCCCTCGGGTGAGGGCGACCACTACCGCGTCTTCACCCCCTACTGGTGGGCCTGGTCGCAGGCGCCACGACGGCCGGCGGCCCAGACGCCCCACGCCGTCCCGACCCCCGAGGGGCTGCCGGCGGGCCCGATCCCGCGCGGCGTGCCGTACGGGGGGATCAGGGGCGGCGAAACGGCGGCGAGGGAGAGGATGCGCGCCTGGACGCGCCGCTCGCTGGACGACTACGCCGGCCTGCACGACGACCTGGCGGGCGACGGCACCTCCAGGCTCAGCCCGTACCTGCGGTTCGGCTGCCTGTCACCGCTGGAGCTGGCCGGATGCGGCAACGAGGACTTCGTCCGGCAACTGTGCTGGCGAGACTTCCACCACCAGGTGGCCTGCGCCTTCCCCGACCTGAACCGGCGCGACTACCGGCCGCGCGGCACGGCGTGGCGCTCCGACAAGGACGCCGAGCAGGCCTGGCGAGAGGGCATGACGGGAGTGCCGATCGTCGACGCGGGCATGCGACAGCTGCTCGCCGAGGGCTGGATGCACAACCGCGCCCGCCTGATCACGGCCGCCTACCTCGTCAAACATTTGCGCGTCGACTGGCGGGTGGGCTACGAGCACTTCTTCGAGCTGCTCCTGGACGGCGACGTGGCCAACAACGCGGGCAACTGGCAGTGGGTCGCGGGCACCGGCAACGACACGCGACCCAACCGCACGTTCAACCCGCTACGGCAGGCCAGGCGGTTCGACCCCGAAGGGGAGTACGTCCGCCGGTACGTGCCCGAGCTGGCCGGACTGCCCGCGACGCTCGTCCACGAGCCGTGGCTGCTGACCGATGGCCGGACCGGCGCTTATCCCGCGCCTCTCACGCCGCTCTAGGAATCTCGGATGGGCCCCGCTCGAGGCGGGGCCCGCCGTACCTGCTCAGACCATCGCCGCGAGGCGGGCCTTCACCTCGTTCACCGAGGGGTTGGTGACCGCCGTCCCGTCGGGGAACACGACGGTCGCTCGCATGGATGACTTCGACATCCTGGCGTGTTGGAAGATCGACCGCCTATCCCGCCGGACTCTTCACTCGTACAACCTGGTGAAGGTACTCAAGGACGCAGGGAAGCGCGTCAAGGCCACGAACGACGACATCGACCCCATGTCCAAGACGGGAGAGCTGATTTGGTTCGTGATGTCTTGGCTCGCTGAAGGCGAGCTTGAAGCCATCGCAACCAGGAACAAGGCCAATCACGTCTACATGATTGCCACCGGACAGTGGCGTGGCGGCGTGCCACCCTTCGGCTACGAGCCCGACCCGGAGACCAAGCGGCTCAGGGTTGTCCCGAGTGAACAGGCGATCGTGGAACGGATGGTAAATGACATCCTGCCTGGGAAGGCTTCCCCGGGCGACGTGGCCGATTGGCTGAATGCCGAAGGCGTCAGACCCCGCAAGGCTGAGCGCTGGTCGGCCAATACGGTTCGCGCGCTACTCAAAAGCCCTGTCCTGATCGGCCAGTACCAGACGCGCACGGCTGAAGTGGTCCGAGATCAGGAAACGGGACTCCCTGTCCAGCGGGCCGAACCGCTCATAAGCGTTGAGGACTTCCTGAGACTCAAGGGTGTCCTTCAGGAACGAACCTCGGGTAAGACGAGCCACCGCAAGAACGTGACGCCGTTGCTGGGTGTCGCGTTCTGCGCGGAATGTCAGGCTCCGCTCTACACGACAGAGGGCTACTACAGATGCCAGACCCGAGGATGCGCATCCAAGCGCATCCGGGTCGAAAGGCTTCACGAGGAGACAGAGAAAGCCCTCCTCATCCTGTACGGGGATCAGATGATCTATCGCACCGTACGCACCCCGGGCCAGGACCATGCGGCCGACATAGCCGAGGCCGAACGGGCGTTGGAGGAACTACAGGAAGACCGCGCGGCCGGTCTCTACAAGGGGGAGCGTGGAACAGCACGCTTTCGAGCCATGTACGCCAAGCTTGAGGAGAGGCTGGAGCGCCTTGAATCGCTGCCCAGTCGTCCAGCTCAGATGACTCACGAACCGACAGGAAAGACCGTTCGGCAAGAGTGGGAGTATCGGGACTGGCCGCAGCGTGGGGCGATGCTACGCGACGCGGGCCTGAGAGTCCTTTTCAAGGACACCAGCCCCGGAAGGGGGCTCAAGGACCCGCTCGTTTACGTCACGGGGACCGACCTTTCGAAGGAGGCGCAGTCACTCACAGGCAATCCGGTCCTGGTTCTTGAGCCAGCCGAACTTGGATATCTCAAGATCGGGACTGCTCACCCGGTTGGTCGAGTTCCCCCGTTGATTAGCTCTGGCCGTAACTGAGCCAGCGGATACCCAAGCCCCAACTCGCGGCACCGGTCGCGAGTCTGGGGCTTTCGTCGTTTCGCCTTGGCCCCCCTGTCTGCACAAGCTCGTGGCGGGACGTGATCTTCGACACAGCCCGCCCCCCTTTCTCAAGTTCTGATGTGTTCTCCGTTGTCCTCAAGTGTTTTAGGTCTTCGCTGGACACCTCCTTCGTGCCATCCATGGGGCCGTGCAGTAGTCGGAAGCGCGGACGCTGGCTAGCCTTCCTTCTACGTGACCAAGATCTCGGCCTAGCCGGATGCTCGGGCACAGCAAACAAGCGACACGACAAGGGGAGAGGGGCGTGGAGGAAGTAGAGGGCGGCAAGTTCTTCGTCAGCGATCAGGAGCTAGAGGATCTGGTCATCGCGGAAGCCGACCAAGCATGATCAACCCGGCTTCGTCCTTCAGTCGCCGAAGCTCCACGCCGCGCCTTGGACGGTCTGGCTCGCCTTGCTGATTGTCGTCCGGGCTGAGCGTTCAGTTGAATAGATCAGCTCAGTCCAGGAGCGTAGACCGACTGTTGCTTCCTGGTGAACCGGTCGAGGTCCAGGCGAACGCCTGTCAGTGCCTCAACGGTTGCCAGTGCAGTCTCCCAGTCAGGGTAGGGCGTAGCGGGTGTCACCCCCGCCTCATCATCGGCCTTCATCCGCGCTCCCAGCGCCCGCAAGGCTCCCAGATGGTCATCGAGCGCGGCGGGGTCCTGGCCGAAGCACTCCAGGGAATGAGGGAACGAGTGCATGTTCACCGATGTGACGAGAACGCCGTCGGCCGCATAGAACAGCTCGTGGGCGTTGTTGACAAGCCACCAGAAGCCCCATGCCTGCGCGTTCTCGGTCAGTCGGGCCCAGATGTCTGGATCGCTGGGATAGGCGTTCTGCGCCAGCACGATCACACCATGGTCGCTATGTTCCAGGACGACGTGTTCCCCCAGCTCCAGCACCGTGCCGGGACTCGCGGCGTGGGGGTCGGCCGCCAGTCGGCGTGCGACATCGGCGACCGTTAGGGGCTCTCCGTGCCCTCGCACTACCATCCAGAACATCGCGTCGTTGATGTAGGGGTCTACTCGACCCAGATCCTGACGGAGCTGCACGTAGTAGTTGATCATTTCGGGCGTGACCGGGCTCATGCTCTCCCCTCTCGCATGGTGGAGACGACAGGGTAGCGGCCGGTTCCGACATTTCCGATCAAGCACGGTGACCATTGGCCTTGAGAGATGTTGGCCGTCTACCTGGAGAAATCCTGGCCGTGAGCCAGGATGCTCATGGCCTTGCATCAGGAGAACTTCATGTCCGTCTACACTGGCAACAGCCGTTGGCCTAGACAAGGCAAAGCCCCGGCTCTGGAACACGCCAAGCCGGGGCAGCTCTGCACTACCCCAGGGACGCTGCGGCCTCAAGTAGGCGCTTGATCTGGGCGACGGGCGGATTGGTCAGTACCGTGCGACCGTTCGGGGAATCTACAACAACCGTTGGTACGGTCTGGTTGCCGTTGTTGACGCTCATCACGAACTCCGCCGCGGCGGGGTCGCGCTCGATGTCGACCGTTTCGTAAGCGATGCCCTCGCGGGTGAGCTGGCTCTTGAGCCGCTTGCAGGGACCGCACCAGGTGGTGGTGTAGACGGTGAGCGCCATGAAGCAATCCTTCCGGGTTCAAATGAAGGCCAAAGAGCGCAACAACCTGGAGGGCGCGGGTAATCCCCGGGTCAGCTCGACAGTCGCTCCTCGATCCACTTCTGCACGCGCTCGGCGACCCCCGGCTCCCGGTACAGCGGCGCGCTGTGCGAGATGCCGGGCTCGGTGAAGACCGTCATCTTCACCCCGACCTGGCCGAGCATGTCCTTCAGCAGCAGGCTCTGCGCCGCGGGCACGAACTCGTCGTCGGAGTGCACGGTCAGCATCGGCGCGTCCTTCTTGCTGGCGTGCCACGGCACCTCCATCGAGGCCCACACGCGCGAGCACTTGCCCTTGGGCTCGCAGCCGCCCGCCAGCCTGATGGCGGCGTCGCGCAGCTTGACGCGGTTGGGGTCGGTGGAGTCGGCGCCGTCGGTGTAGGCGCGCAGCGGCGAGATCACGGGCGAGACGCCGACGACGCCCTTGAGGCCCTGGAGGGTGCCGTCGCCGTACGTGCCGACGGCGGCGGCGATGTGGCCGCCCGCGGAGAAGCCGACGACCACGTAGTTGTTGGGGTCGAAGTTCCAGCGCTCGGCGTGCCTGCGGGCGGTGGCGATGGCGTCGAAGGCGTCGGTGCGCTGCGCCGGCCAGGGCGCCTCGGTGGACAGCCGGTAGTTGAGGTTGAAGACCGTGTAGCCGAGCTCGACGTAGCTGCGGGTGATCTCGGTCATGTACTTCTTGTCGCCGCCCGACCACCAGCCGCCGTGGATGAGGAAGACCGCGGGGTGCTTGGAGTAGTCAGGCGTCCACCAGATGTCCATGGCCTGGCGCTTGCCGGGGCCGTACGAGACGGTCTCGAACGTCGTGCCGCCCAGCGCGTCGCCGTACGAGGGGGACGGATCCTTCGACGCGTGCGCCGCTCCTGGGATCAACGCGACGGCAGCGAGAACACTCGCGATCACCGCAGCTCGCACGGGCCTTCCTTTCCCCATGATTCGGTCGGGCCCCATTGTGGGGGAAATGACCTACTTTTCGCATCTCAGCGATGAAGAAACAGGTGACGGCGGCATGTTGCCAGAATGGCGCAGGCCCCCGCCACCTGCTGCGAGGATGTTTCATGTGATGACAGGCGACGACGTTCTGGCCGGGCTCGACCCTGAGCAGCGCGCCGTGGCCGAGGCCGTCCGCGGCCCGGTCTGCGTGCTCGCCGGGGCCGGCACCGGCAAGACCAGAGCGATCACCCATCGCATCGCCCACGCCGTGCACACAGGGGTGGTCGACGCGCAGGGCGTGCTCGCGGTGACCTTCACCACACGGGCGGCAGGCGAGCTGCGGCAGCGGCTGCGCCGGCTCGGCGCGCCGGGCGTGCAGGCGCGCACCTTCCACGCCGCCGCGCTGCGCCAGCTCACCTACTTCTGGCCCAAGGTGATCGGCGGATCCGCGCCGGCGGTGATCGAGTCGAAGCTGCCGCTGCTCGTCGAGGCCTCCCGGCAGATCCGCCGCGGCCGCGACCGCTCGGAGCTGCGCGACATCGCATCGGAGATCGAGTGGGCCAAGGTCACCCAGATCGGCCCTGAGGACTACGTCGCCGCCGCGGCCAAGGCCCACCGCTCACCGCCCGCCGCCGCCGACGAGATCGCCGCCCTCTACGAGGCCTACGAACGGCTGCGCCGTGAGCGTCACCTGGTCGACTTCGAGACGATCCTCGAGCTGACCGCCGCGGTGATGACCGAGCACGCCGACGTCGCCCACCAGATCCGCCAGCAGTACCGCTACTTCGTCGTCGACGAGTACCAGGACGTCAACCCGCTGCAGAAGCTCCTGCTCGACACCTGGCTCGGCGGGCGCGACGACCTGTGCGTGGTCGGCGACCCCAACCAGACGATCTACTCCTTCACCGGCGCGACCCCCCGTTACCTCACCGGGTTCGCCGTGGAGTACCCGAACGCCTCGGTGATCAAGCTCGTCCGCGACTACCGCTCCACGCCCGAGGTCGTCGGCCTGGCCAACCTCGTGATCGCCAAGGCCAGGAGCCCCCACCGCCTCGATCTCGTCGCCCAGCGCCCCCAGGGGCCCGCGCCCACCTTCACCGAGCACGACGACGAGCCCGCCGAGGCCGCCGGCATCGCCCGCGCGATCAGGAAACTGATCGACAAGGGGGTGCCGCCCAGGGAGATCGCTGTCCTGTTCCGCGTCAACGCCCAGTCCGAGGCCTACGAGGAAGCCCTCGCCAAGGCCGGCATCCCGTACCTCGTGCGCGGCGCCGACCGCTTCTTCGAGCGTCCCGAGGTACGGCGGGCGGTGGTCCTGCTGCGCGGCGCGGCCCGCTCCGCCTCGGGCGAGCCCCTGGCGCAGGAGGTTCACAGCATCCTGGGCGGCATCGGCCTCACCCCCGTCCCGCCCGGCGGCGGCAAGGCCCGCGAGGAGTGGGAGTCGCTGCGCGCCCTCGCCGACCTGGCCGAGGACATGGCCGCCGAGGGCGGCGACCTGCCCGCCCTCGTCACCGAACTCGAACGCCGCGCCACCGAACAGCACGCGCCGCCGGTCGAGGGCGTCACCCTCGCCTCCCTCCACGCGGCCAAGGGTCTGGAATGGGACGCGGTGTTCCTCGTCGGGCTGACCGACGGGATGATGCCGATCATCTACGCCGAGACACCCGAACAGATCGAGGAGGAACGCCGCCTCCTCTACGTCGGCATCACCCGCGCCCGCGAGCACCTCGGCCTGTCCTGGGCCCTGGCCCGGGCACCCGGCGGGCGCAAGGGCCGCCGCCCCTCCCGTTTCCTCGACGGCCTCACCGGGCGGCCTCCTCGCTCCTCCTCATCCCCCGGTACGGCTACCGCCGGGCCCCGCCGCTCGGTCGCCGCGCCGGTCAACTGCCGGGTGTGCGGCAAGACGCTGGTGGCCGCGGCCGAGCAGAAGCTGGGCCGGTGCGCGACCTGCCCGTCCGACTACGACGAGGCGCTGCTGGAGGCGCTGAAGGCGTGGCGCACGGCGATGGCCAAGGAGGGGAAGGTGCCGCCGTACGTGGTGTTCACCGACGTCACCCTGCAGGCCATCGCCGAACGGGCGCCGCGCAGCGAGCAGGAACTGCTGTCGATCGCGGGGATCGGGAAGGTCAAACTCGACCGGTACGGCGCCGCCGTCCTCGACATCTGCCGCACCCACACCTGACCCCGCCTGACCTCATCGCCCGGACGGTCCCGTGACCTTCCCCACACAAGACGGTCAGCGGCTCGCCCGCAGGAGGCCGCTCACCCGCCGAGAGCCACGCACCTCCGCCCTTGGTACGCCCACAGGGCCGGACCTGCACCGCAGGAGGTGACTGCGCGTGCCGATGGCCTCCTAGGGGGAGGTTCGCCGCAGGAGGCGGTCGGTTCCGTGGTTGAGGTCACTCGGGCCTTCAGGGGTGGACGGCCTCCTGGGGAGACCTTCGCCACAGGAGAAGGCCGGTCCCGCGCCTCCAAGGCGCCGTCCGGTCGCGAAGGCCGGTTCGAGGCATGGGGTTGGGATGGGGGATGCCCCGGGGCACTGCCACGGCACCGGTCCCGTCACACTAGGTTGGGATGGCTTCAGCCATAGGAGGGACCCATCGTGAACGAAGCGCTCAAGGAGTTGCTCGACCTGCTCGACCTGGAGCAGATCGAGCTCGACATCTTCCGCGGGCGGAGCCCCGAAGAGCGCATCCAACGGGTCTTCGGCGGCCAGGTCGCGGCGCAGGCGCTCGTCGCCGCGGGCCGTACCGTCCCCAAGGACCGTAACGTGCACTCCCTGCACGCCTACTTCATCCGCCCCGGCGACCCGTCGATCCCGATCGTCTACAACGTCGAGCGGGTCAGGGACGGCAGGTCCTTCACCACCCGCCGGGTCGTCGCCGTCCAGCACGGCAAGGCGATCTTCACGATGTCCGCCTCGTTCCACATCCACGAGGAGGGCGTCCACCACCAGGCCGCGGTGATGCCGCAGGTCCAGGCGCCCGAGATGTTGCCGACGTTCCAGTCGCGCATGCTGGAGCTCGTGGGCGACGACTCGCAGTGGAAGGAGTGGCTGGCCCGCCCCCGGCCGGTCGACGCCCGCTACGTCTCGCCGCTGACCTGGGAGGCCTACAAGGATCCGTCGCTGCGCAGCGCCGAGAACAACGTGTGGTTCCGCTACGACGCCGACCTTCCTGACGACCCGCTGCTGCACGTCGTCCTGGCCGCGTACGCCTCGGACTTCACGCTCGTCGACACCGTCCTCCTGGCTCACGGACTCGCCTGGGGTGCCTCGAACGTCAGCGGCGCCTCGCTCGACCACGCCATGTGGTTCCACCGTCCCTTCAGGGCCGACGAGTGGCTGCTCTACGCTCAGGAGTCCCCATGGTCCGGAGGGGCGCGCGGCCTGGCGAGGGGTCAGATGTTCACCTCGTCGGGAGACCTGGCGGTGTCGGTGGTTCAGGAGTGCATGATTCGCGTGGCAGACTCGTAACACCGCAGGTAGAAAATGTGTTGCCCCTTCCCGGCTTTCCGGTTTAGGGTCATGGTCAAGCGAGTCGGACGGTCCTGTCCGACGATCACAGATGGAGGTGAGCCCGGTGAGGAACATGACTGAAATGTCGGCCACGCAGTGGCTCGCTTCCGCATGCCGTGACTCGGTCAGGCTCGCCAGTGGCCTGGCCAAGGTCCGACGGGACAAGTCTGCCCGTAGCCAGCTCGTGTTCCACGCAGGCTACGGCGCAGCCGTTGCCCAGGGCGCCCCCGCCTACGTCGCGGGCGCCGACGTGCCGACCCCTCAGATCACCAAGGGTGGACTGCGCGGTCCGCAACCCTGGAGGGATGACCCGGTCATAACCTGACCGGCAGTCAAGCCTCCAGGCCGCGGATCCGCAGACAGGATCCGCGGCCTTCTTGTTTGTCCGTGATCCCCCGACCCACGAGGTACCAGACCAAGAACAACCGAAGGAGACAGCAGATGGGGGCCCAGACGATCATGGACCTGATCGACGAAGCCAAGATCCCCTGTCGTACCGACCCCGACCTGTGGTTCGCCGAGTCGCCCGACGACGTCGAGTTCGCGAAGACGCTCTGCGGCGGCTGCCCCATCCAGAAGGCCTGCCTGGCCCGCGCGCTCGAGCGCGAGGAGCCGTGGGGCGTCTGGGGCGGCGAGCTCATCCTCCGGGGAACGATCGTTCCCCGTAAGCGGCCTCGCGGGCGTCCGCGCAAGCACCCGGTCGCTGCCTGAAACCTCACATTCACCGCACCACAGAAAGCCGAGACATCCGATGAGCATCATCCCTGGTAGGAGCTTTGAAATGCCGTATATCTATCAAGAACTGGTCAATGACCGAATACAAACCCTCCACAAGGAGGCCGAGGAGTACCGGATGGTGTCCCGCTTCAAGCGCGTCCAGCGCGCGCGGCGTGACCTGCAGCGGGCCAACGACCGGCTGCGCAAGGCTCTCATCGCCCAGGGGTAGGTCGTGAGATCCTGCCGCCGGCGGAGGATCTCACGGTCTGACCTCACGTGAAAGGCCGGGTGCACACGATGCACCCGGCCTTTCGGCTGTCCCGGGCCCCACCCATCGGACCTCCGGGCATTGACCTCCACCCGACCCCTCCTGCAAAGCGGCCAGCCGGCGCCACGCCACGAGATGGCCTCATGGCGGATCAAGAGCTGTCAGTGGTCGCTCGGCCAGGGTGGGTCGAGAGCGACCGACGGTCCTGCGCTGATTTCGGGCGGCTGGTGGGCACGGCTGAGAGGTCCGCCGCAGAAGGGGTCAGTGGTTCCTCGTGCGAGGTCTCGACGGCCGGGTCGGCCGAGGGCCGCCGGTCCTGGGGTGACCCCAGGCGGTCGACGGGGTCGGCTGATGGCCTCGGGCGCGGGTCAACCCAGTGAGCGGCCGAACTCCCACGGATGGGGCGAATGACCGCCTGGAGCGCGGTGACCGTCGGTGAGACCGGTCCTCGCGCGGATGGGTCGGTGAGACCGGTCCTCGCGCGGATGGGTCGGTGAGACCGGTCGTCGCGTGGATGGGTCGGTGAGACCGGTCGTCGCGCGGATGGAGCGGGAGGACGGCCCGGGGATGGATCCTTGCGGGCGGCCGATGCCCGGCGGGTGGGGTGTTGACGGCCGGAGGAGCGGGCCGCCCGTGAGGGAGTGATCCCTGTTGGATGGGGCCGGCGAGGGGTGGGAGGAGCTGACGGTCCTGGTGCGGGTGAACCCTGGTGCGGGTCGCCCCCCGCGCGGGCAGGGGTGAGTCGGGAGACCCAAGTACGGGTGCGGTGAAGCCCGGCAGGCCAGTACGGCGGGCAGGTGTCAGCTGACGGCCTCGTCGGCGAAGCCCGGGACCCACCTGATGACCTCGTCTCGAAAGCGGGCCGTCGTGCCGAGCTGGCACAGCACCCCCACCCCCGCCGCGTGCACCCGGTGGATCAACACGTACGAGACCGGCAGGTTGAGCTGCCTGATCACGTTCGTCGGGCGCAGGTCGGTGGCGCTGGCCGCCTGCGCCTGCAGCCACTCCCTGCTGAACGTGAACTCCTCGACCGCTGTCGGCTCCACGTAGGGGGCCAGGAAGCCGCGCAGCGCCTCGACGTCGATCTCGATGTGCTCCTGGATGAAGCCCTCGTCACGCAGCCCGGTGACCACCGCGTCCATGTCGCCCTGGTTGAAGATGCGGGTCAGCTGCCCGAACACCGTGGGGTAGCCGTCAGGCATCCGGTTGACCGCGCCGAAGTCGAGGACGCCGAGCCTGCCGTCCGGCAGCATGCGGAAGTTGCCGGGGTGCGGGTCGGCGTGGAGCATGGCGACGCGGGCGGGGGAGCAGAACAGGAACCGCACGAACAGCAGTCCCGCCTTGTCGCGCTCCTCCTTGGTGCCGTCGGCGATGATGCGTGACAGCGGCGTGCCGTCCATCCACTCGGTGACCAGCACCTGCTCGTTGGCCGCCACGACGTCGGGCACGTAGAAGTCGGAGTCGTCGGCGAACGCCTGCGCGAAGGTGTGCTGCGCCTCGGCCTCGCGCAGGTAGTCGAGCTCCTCGGCGATGCGCTCGCGCAGCTCGGCCAGGACGGCCTTGATGTCGAGCCCGGGCAGCAGCGCCCCGAACAGCTTGCCGAGGCGGGCCATCTGGGCGAAGTCGCCGAGCAGCGCCTTGCCCGCGCCGGGATACTGGATCTTGACGGCGACCGTCCTGCCGTCGTGCCAGACCGCCTTGTGGACCTGCCCGATCGAGGCGGCGGCGGTCGGCCGGTCGTCGAAGGACCGGAAGTGGTCGCGCCAGTCGTCGCCCAGCTGCTCGGTCAGCACCTGGTGGACAGTGGCGGCGGGCAGCGGGGGAGCGGAGTCCTGCAGCTTGGTGAGGGTCGCGCGGTAGGGGCCGACGATCTCGGGCGGCAGCGCCGCCTCGAAGATGGACAGCGCCTGGCCGAGCTTCATCGCCCCGCCCTTGAGCTCCCCCAGCACCTTGAAGATCTGCTCGGCGGTGCGCTGCTGGATCTCCTGGGCGACCAGCTCGGCGGGCCGTCCGCCGATCCGCTTGCCGAGGCCCATGACGGTACGGCCGGCGAACCCGAGCGGAAGGGTCGCCAGCTTGGCGGAGCGCGCTACGGCGCGGCGCGGAAGATCACTCACCATGACGCGCGACGTCCCTGTTGGGACGGCGCTTCCCCCCTTCGTGGTCCCGGCCTGATGGGGCGCCAGGCCTTGCGTGTGGCCCGTCAATGGCAAGAGCCCGGCTCGACCATTGTTAGCGCACCTAGGTCGTTTCGCCAGCAACGACATTGTGGATGCACTGTCCAGGATCGGCGCTTCCACCGCCAATCAGGCAAAACATCCATTGTGCCGTTTGTCACAGCGCTGCTCCGGCCGTCGATGTGAGCAAGCGCATGGCCGGTCGCCGCTGCGGCGACCAGCGAGGACAGTGCGGAACCGCAGGCGATCTCACCGGCGGGGAATCCGCCGAGCCGGGCGGTGACGATCGGCCACGCAGGGTCACGGTCGCGCCGCGCGAGGTCCAGGCAGTGCAGGCACGAGGTCTCGCCCGGCAGTACCAAAGGACCGACGGAGCCGTGACCCTCGAAGGCGGCCGCGAGCAGGTGCGGGATCCTCATGGCGACCAGTTCGGACACCAGCACCGCGTCGAGTGGCCCGACGGGCGCCAGCACGACGAGATCCGGCCGCTGCGAGCCGTCGGACAGGTGCGGCCCGCCCGCGCGGGCATCCACCGAGGACTCCACCTCGCACACCCCCACACCCGCCGAGGACTCCGCCGCATGCGCCCTCGCACCGGCCGAGGACTCCGCCTCATGCGCCCTCGCACCGGCCGACAACCCCTGCCCACACGCGCACACTGCGGTCCGACGTGCCCCCGCCTGCACCGGGGATTCCGGGCCGCGCCTCCCCGACTCACCCGCCCTCGGGCCGCGTCCGGAAGAGGCCCCCGGCGCTCCCGTGCCGCGCCCCTCCGTGCCGCGCGCCCCCACATCCGAAGCCATCGCTCCGGCGTCCGAAGCGATCACTCCCGAAGCGCAGCCGCAGTCGACGGGAGCCACCGCAGGCACGGGGACACAGGCACGCCCGGCGGTGATCCGCCTGGCCACGGCGACCGCGCCCGCCTCCCGCGGCATCCCCAGCTCCGTCCAGCCGAGCCCGCCCGGCACCAGATCCTCCGGCCGGGCCGGCTCCGGGTCGATCACCCGCAGCTGCCCCACCCCCGAGGCCGCCAGCAGCGCGACGATCTGCGCCCCCACCCGCCCCGCGCCGTAGACCCGCACGCGTGCCTCACGCCGCCCCCGCATCGTCGCCAGCGCGCCGCCGGGCGTCGTGGCGGCCACGTCCAGCGCGTCGAGGTCGGGCCGCAGCCGGTCGCGCTCGGCGAGCGTGAGCCGCGCCAGCGGCGACGGCCGCACGGCCGCGTCGTCGAGCACCCCTCTGGCCGTGAGCGTGTCGAGCAGCGACCGGGCGCCCTCCTGCGACAGCCCCGCCGTGGCCGCCTCCCGCAGCACCTGTTCGATCTCCCTCGTCCCGTCGAGCCGGTCGAGCCACCGCTTCACCGACGGCGCGAGATCGCTCACCAGGACGGCGCTGCGCGGATGCACGCCGAACTGGAGGGTGCGCTCGTCGCGGAGGATCCGGCGCAGGACGGGTTTCACACGTGGCCTCATGGCGCGCAAGATTCCCACCGGGGAGCATGATCGTGGAGGGGTTTCCCGCCGCCTGTGGATAACCGGCGCCGGGCCCGCGGACGGCTGTGGATACTCTCTCCCAATGAACGAGCTCTTGATCGACCGGCACGACGACGGCGTCGTCCTGCTCACCCTCAACCGCCCTGACCGCCGCAACTCCATGACCGACGGCATGACCGCCGCATGGGCGGAGACGGTCGCCGCGCTCGCCGCCGACAGGGACGCCCGCTGCGTGGTGGTCACCGGCGAGGGCAGCGCCTTCTCCTCGGGCGGCGACCTGTCATGGCTGGCCGAGCGGGGCGACGAGACGGTTCCCGCGCTCCGCGACCGGATGCTCGCCTTCTACCGCACCTGGCTGTCGATCGCCCAGCTGGAGATCCCCACGATCGCCGCGGTCAACGGCCCAGCCGTCGGCGCGGGCCTGTGCGTGGCGCTGGCGTGCGATCTCGTCTACGCCGCCGACGACGCCAAGCTCCTGGCCCCGTTCACCACGCTCGGCCTGCACCCCGGCATGGCCGCCACGTATCTGCTGCCGAGCAGAGGAGGGCTCAACCTCGCGCGGGAACTCCTGCTGACCGGCAGGACCATCAGCGGCGCGGAGGCCGCGCGCGAAGGGCTCATCAACCGCGCGTTCCCGACGGCGGATCTTCTCCGGGAAACTCTCGAGATCGCGAGAAGCGTCGCGGCGAACGCTCCGATCGCGACGCGGCTGACCAAAATCGCCCTCAAGACCGCACACAATGACCTCGATGAAGCGCTCAAATGGGAGGCGCTGGCCCAGCCGGTCACGATGACCTCGAACGACATGCTTGAAGGCCTCGCCGCGCATCGGGAAAGGCGGGTGCCCAAATTCACCGGCTCTTAATCATGCTGACCAGCGAAAACAGCGGCTCACCCCCTGTGGAATTTCGCCATCGTCGGCTAACGTGCATATGTGTCCCCCGAGAGAGTCGAGGTCCGTCGAAGTTCTCGTCGCCGGCGTACGGTCTCCGCGTACCGCGACGGCGACAAGACGATCGTGCTCCTGCCCGCGTGGCTGAGCGGCGAGGACGCGGACGAATGGGTGAGCCGGATGCTCGATCGGCTGGCGGCCAAGGAGCAACGGCGACGTCCGACGGACGAAGGACTGCTCGAGAAGGCCGTCGAGCTGTCGGCGAGGTACCTCGACGGCAAGGCGCAGCCGGTGAGCGTCCGCTGGGTCGACAACCAGCAGCACAGGTGGGGCTCGTGCACCCCCGACAGCGGCACGATCAGGATCTCGACCCGGCTCAGGGGGCTGCCCGAGTGGGTCATCAACTACGTCATCATCCACGAACTCGTGCACCTGCTGGTGCCGAGCCACGGGCCCGATTTCTGGGCACTGGTCGAACAGTATCCCAAGGCGGAGCGGGCGCGCGGCTTCCTCGAAGGTTTCTCCGCCGCCGCCAGCACCACACCGGAGGAGTGTTGACCCGAGTCGTCGCCGTTCTGGTACGGCAAAGCATGGCGAATGCCGCGCCCGGCGATCCTCGCGAGTTCCTGGAAGCCATAGTCGAGGACACCTACGAGATCGTCGCGGGCCTCGAACTCGTCACACCGGTCCTCGTCACGAGCGTTCCCGCTTTGGATCATCTTTTGTGGCCCGGCACGGACATTATCCAGATAAATGAGGACACGCCGCTGAAGGACATCTTCAAGGCGATAAATGCTGATCAAGCGGCGATTGTGAGTGGAGACGCCCCCGATCTCCCGCCCCTGCTCATCGGAAAGTTGTTCCGCGAACTCGGCCGGGCCGCGCTGACCGTCTGCCCCGCCGAGCAGGGCGGCGCCGTCGCCGTAGCGGCCACTCTTCCCTTCCCCGGCTGGGCCGACCCCGACCTCGACGCCGACGACCCGGTGAAGCAGCTGCGCGCCCAGGCCCCCGGCCGCCGCATGGTCGCCACCACCCCCGGCTGGCACCGCCTGCGCACCAGAGCGGACCTCGACCGCCTCGACCCCGGCCTGGAGGGCTGGGACAACACCAGGGCACTCACGGCACGGTGAGACCGGCGAAGACCGCCCGGTGATCGGTGCCCGGCATGGTGTGCACGCTGACCTCGCGCACGCCCGCCCGCGAGTCGACGAGCACGTGGTCGATCGTGATGACCGGCGGGATCCGCTTGTTGGCCGGCCACGTCGGCACCAGACCCCGGCCGACCTCGTCGGCCGCGTCCTTGTAGCCCCGCCCGAGCAGCTCGCGCATCGCCGCGTGGTCGAGACTGGCGTTGAAGTCGCCCGCCAGCACCCGCACCACGTCGCCCGAGGCGGCGGGCAGTGCCCGCAGTGCAGCGTTCCAATCCCGGACCTGCGGGCCGAGCGGCGGAACGGGATGCACGGCCATCAGCTGGACGGGCTTGCCGCCGGGCAAGGCCAGCACGGCCAGCGGCATGTTGTTGCCGATCGGCGGAGCCTGGTCCCACACCTGCGTCAGCGGGTACTTCGCGTAGAGGCCGCTGCCGCCCGGGCCGTACTCGGCCTCCAGCACCCGGTACGGCATCACGTCCTTCAACCCCGCCGCGTCGAGCCGCTCGACCGCGTCGGGCGTGAGCTCCTGCGTGGACAGGACGTCGGGGTTCAGCCGCCGCACCAGCTCGACCACCGGTGCCGCCTCCGCCTCGCCGAACAACAGGTTCAGGGTGAGCACCCTGAGCGGCCTGCCCGCGGTGGCGTCCGCCGTACCGAGAGCCCTGGGCAGCACGCTGAAGCCAAGGGCGGCCGTCGTGACCAGGGCGACCGCGCAGGCCGCGCGGTTGCGGGAGGCCAGCGCGAGCAGGAGCGGGACCACGGAACCCGCGGCCGCGTACGGCGTGGCCGTCATGAGCTGCGTGGTGATCGAGCCTTGTTCGAGCCCGCCGACCCGGGCAGCCGCCCACAGGAGGAAGGGGATGACCGCGATCCACGCGAGTGTCCTGAACGGGAAGGCGCGACGCGCGGGCGTCACGATCGAGCCGCCGACCATGTCCACATAACCCCCTGTGTGAGGGGACTCTAACCGAGGGGGCGTGAAGTCGCCGTGAGAACGTCGCGGCCCCGCCTGGCCAGCAGCCTCGTGGCCTCGTCGGACAGCTCGGGGATGTCGTCCACGGGGAACCACCGCAGGTCGAGCGACTCGTCGCTCATCACCGCCTCGGCTCCCTCGGGGGCGACGGCCGCGTACTCCACGTCGAGGTGCCAGCTGTGCGGCGGGTGGCACCACACCTTGTGCCGGTCGAGCGCGAGCGGCCCGGGCAGCAACCGGAGGCCCGCGATCCCCGACTCCTCCGTGGCCTCGCGCAGCGCGACCCCGGCCAGCGAGCCGTCGTAGGACTCGCAGTGGCCGCCCATCGGCAGCCACATGCCCGCCTTCGGGTGCAGCGTGAGCAGCACGTGGGCGCCGTCGTGCGACAGCACGGCGGTGGTGCCCGTCAGGTGCCCGGGCGCGCAGCCGCGGGTCATGGCGTCGGGATGCCGCCGCAGGTGTTCGAGGAACTCGCGCCTGAGCTCCTCCTCGGCTTCCGTGGGGGCCTTCCAGCCCGTGAGTACGGCTACCGCGTCGCGGTGGAGGGTCAAGCGTCGCCGTCCTCGAGCTTGGAGATGTCCCAGGCCGCCTCGCCCTTCACGAAGGTGTCGGGAGCGTCGAGGTCGTCGGCCGTCGGCATGAGGTCGGGGTGCGCCCAGATCGCGTCGCGCCCGTCGATCCCCCGGTCGGCGACCACCGCCTGCCACAGCGCCGCGGCCTCGCGCAGCCGCCTGGGCCGCAGCTCCAGGCCGACGAGCGTGCCGAACGTCGTCTCGGCGGGCCCGCCCGTCGCGCGGCGCCGCCGTACCGTCTCGGCCAGCGCGCCCGCGGACGGCAGCTTGCCCTCGGCGGCGGCGTCGACCACGGTCGCGACCCAGCCCTCGACCAGCGCCAGCATGGTCTCCAGCCGCGCCACGGCGGCCTTCTGCCGCTCGGTCTCCTCGGGCTTGAGCAGCGCGCCGCCGCTCAGCGCCTCCTGGAGGGCCTGCGGGTTGCTGATGTCGAGGCCGCGGATCTGCTCCTCCAGGGCGGAGGTGTCGAGCGTGATGCCTCTGGCGTACTCCTCGACCGCGCCGAGCAGGTGCGCGCGCAGCCACGGCACGTGCTGGAACAGCCGGTGGTGGGCGGCCTCGCGCAGCGCCAGGTAGAGCCTGATCTCGTCGGAGGGCAGCTCCAGGCCGCTGCTGAAGGCGGCGATGCCGCCGGGCAGCAGCGCGGCGGTGTCGGACAGCGGCAGGCCGATGTCGGTCGTGCCGATCACCTCGCGCGCCAGCGAGCCGATGGCCTGGCCGATCTGCTGGCCGACCATCATGCCGCCCATCTGCTTCATCATGCCCATGAGTGGGCCGAGCTGGGCGGCCATCTGCTGGGCCTCCGGCGGCAGGTCGGCGCCGCCGATCGTGCCGCCCATGGTCTCGACCATGCGCTCGGCGATCGGCTCGCACAGCTTGCGCCAGACGGGGATCGTGTTCTCGATCCACTCCGAACGGCTCCACGCCTGCGGGTTGGCCACCCCGCTGGGCAGCGCGGTGGCCTCGTTCAGCCACAGGTCGGCGAGCTGGAGAGCGTCGACGATCTGGCGGCGTTCACCCTCCATCACGCTCGGATCGCCGTCCGCGACCACCGCGTGGCGGGCGATGTTCTTGGCCATGTCCCAGTTGACAGGGCCTGAGCCCTGCGGCGCCGAGAGCATGTCGGCGAACTGGCGCATCGCCTGAGCCATCTGCTCAGGGTTGCCGAACATGGCGAACGGGTTGTCGTTGGGGTCGTTTTCGCGACCTGGCAGGTCAGTCACCGCGTTACCTCGTGCAGGATGGAGGAGTCCACAACCGCCACGTTAGTCGTCCTGCGGCGGATCAGTGCAAAGTGAGGACCTGGTGCCTACCTCGAAACGCCCGCGCCAACCAGTCGTCGCCGTCACCGGCGCGTCCTCAGGCATCGGCCGCGAGCTCGTCGCGAAGCTCGCCACCAACGCGGATTTCCGCAGGGTGGTGGCCATCGACGAGGAGCGCGGCGACGTCCAGGACGTCACCTGGCGGGTGATCGACGTGCGAGATCCGCTCTTGGCGAACCGGATCTCCGACATCGACGTGCTGGTTCACCTGGCCGGTGACTACGGGCTCGACTCCGATCCCGCCGAGCGGCGCGCCTACAACCTGCGCGCCGCCCAGACGGTGCTGACCGCCAGCGCGGCCGCGCGCGTGCGCCGTGTGGTGCTGGTCACCAGCGCCATGGTCTACGGCGCGGCGCCCGACAACGAGGTGCCACTGGCCGAAGACGCCGCGGTCGCCGCCGAGCCCGACACCGGCGTGGTCGGCGACCACCTCGAGATCGAGGCGCTGGTGCGCAGGGCCTCGCGCAGCCATCCGGGGCTCGAGGTGACCGTGCTGCGCCCCGCCGCGATCGTCGGGCCCGGCATCGACACCGTCATCACCAGGCACTTCGAGTCGCCCCGGCTGCTCAAGGTCAAGGGCTGCTCGCCGCGCTGGCAGTTCTGCCACGTCGACGACCTGGTCTCGGCCCTGGAACTGGCCGCCAGGGGCCTGGTCACCGGCGTGGTCGCCGTCGGCTCCGAGGGCTGGCTGGAGCACGAGAAGGTCGAGGAGCTGTCCGGCATCCGCGGCTTCGAGCTGCCCGCCGGCATCACCTTCGGTACGGCGCAGCGCCTGCACCGCCTCGGCATCACCCCGGCCCCCGCGACGGACCTCCACTACGTCGTCTACCCCTGGGTGGTCGACTGCGCGAGCCTGCGCCAGGCGGGCTGGAAGCCCGCGTGGACCAACGAGGCCGCGCTGGAGCAGTTGCTGGAGCTGCGCGAGAACAGGACCACCGTGGTCGGCAGGCGACTGCCGGTCAAGGAGGCCACGCTCACCGCGGCCGGCGCCACCGTCGCGGTGATCGGCACCGCGGCCATCGTCAGGCAGGTGCGAAAGAAGCGTAGGCTCTGAGCGTGATTCGGTTGCTGGACATTCGCGACACCCCGCTGTCGGTCGAGGAGGTGTTCACCGCCGTGGGCTCCCACGCCGCCGGCGGCACCGCGCTGTTCGTCGGCACCGTCCGCGAGCAGGACCACGGCAAGGCGGTGACGCGGCTGTCGTACTCCGCCCACCCCGGCGCGGTCGACGAGCTGAGGCGCGTGGCCGAGAAGGTGGCCGCCGACTTCCCCGTGACGGCGCTCGCGGCCGTCCACCGGGTCGGCGACCTGGAGCTGGGCGACATCGCGGTGATCGTCGCGGTGGCGTGCCCGCACCGGGCGGAGGCGTTCGCGGCGTCCCGCAGGCTGATCGACGACCTGAAGGCCGAGGTGCCCATCTGGAAACACCAGGTGTTCGCCGACGGGTCGGCCGAGTGGGTCGGCGCCTGCGAATAAGCTCATGGCCATGTCACGACGCGCACTCACCCTGCTGGTGGCCGGTTTCCTGGTGCTCGCACTCGGCATCTCCGGCGCCTGGGTGACGGTGCCGTACGTCGTGCTGAGCCCGGGGCCCACCGAGAACACGATCGGCTCCGTCGACAACAAGCCGGTCATCACGATCAGCGACCGGCAGACCTACCCGACGAGCGGCACGCTGAGCCTCGTCACGGTCTCCTACCAGGGTGGTCCCCAGGCCAGACCCGACCTGCTGACCGCGCTGCGCGGCTGGGTCGACCCCACCGCCGCCGTCGTTCCCGAGGAGTCGATCTTCCCGCGCGAGCAGACGGCCGAGGAGGTCGAGCAGGAGAACACCGCGGAGATGACCAACTCGCAGGACAACGCGACCGCCGCGGCCCTGACCGAGTTGAAGATCGACTATTCCATGGTGCCCACCGTCCTGTCGGTGGAGAAGACCGCGCCGGCGGCGGGCAGGCTCAAGCCGTCCGACGAGATCCGCACCGTCGACGGCAAGCCGGTCACCGCGGTCGACCAGGTCGCCGCGGCCGTCAAGGCGCACAAGCCGGGCGACGAGATCGTCTTCGGCGTCGTCAGGGACGGCAAGCCGCAGGACGTCACCGTCACCTCCGTCGCCGGTAAGCAGGGCACCGCGATGGTCGGCATCGTCATGCAGGCCAGGTACAAGTTCCCGTTCAAGGTGAGCATCAGCGTCGGCGACGTCGGCGGGCCGAGCGCCGGCATGATGTTCGCCCTCGGCATCATCGACAAGCTCACCCCTGGCGAGCTGACCGGCGGCAAGTCGATCGCCGGCACCGGCACCATCACCCCCGACGGCAAGGTCGGCGGCATCGGCGGCATTGCGCAGAAGATGGTCGGCGCCAAGAACTCCGGCGCGACGGTCTTCCTCACCCCGGCCGACAACTGCGCCGAGGCCGTCAAGGCGGCCCCCGACGGGCTGCGGCTGGTGAAGGCGGAGACGCTCCACGGCGCGATGCAGGCGCTCGACGCGATCAGGTCGGGCAAGGGCGAGGTGCCTTCCTGCTCCGCGGGGTGAACTTTCCCGGGTCCTCGAGCGTTAGCCGTACGGCATCCTTCGTCAGCTCTCCCGAGCCGGTGTAGGTTGCCAATCACGGACCGTTTGTTCATCACGACGAGGGGTTGGCCTTGGCATTCCGGACCCCAGGACCCGGTCGGGGGATGCGTTTGCCCCGCCGACCGCGACTGCTTCTTCCCGTCGCGATCGCGTTGGTGGCGATCGTGGCGTTCTTCTTCCTGTTCTCGGGCATCTACACCGACTACCTCTGGTTCGACTCCGTCAAGGCCACCTCCGTGTTCTCGGGTGTGCTGCTGACCGAGATCGGGCTGTTCGTGGTGGGCGCGCTGCTGATGGCAGGCATCGTCGGCGGCAACATGCTGCTGGCCTTCAGGATGCGTCCGATGTTCGGTCCCGCCATGTTCGGCGGGGGCAGCGGCGCTGACCGCTACCGGCTGGCGCTCGACCCCCACCGCAAGCTGATCTTCATCATCGGCATGGCCGTGCTCGCGCTGTTCGCGGGCTCGTCGTTCGCCGGGCAGTGGAAGACGTGGCTCCAGTACGCCAACGGCACCCGGTTCGGCAAGACCGACGCGCTGTTCAACCTGGACATCTCCTTCTTCACCTTCGACTACCCGTTCATCAGGATGGTGCTGAACTTCCTGTTCACCGCGGTGATCATCGCGATCATCATGGCGGCGATCACGCACTACCTGTACGGCGGGTTCCGGCTGCAGTCGCCCGGCGTCCACGCCTCCCGCGCCGCCCGCGTGCACCTGTCGGTGCTTCTGGGCGTCTTCGTGCTGCTGAAGGCGGTCGCCTACTGGGTCGACCGCTACGGCCTGGTCTTCTCCGACCGGGGTTTCGTCAACGGCGCCTCCTACACCGACGTCAGCGCCGTCCTGCCGGCCAAGACGATCCTCGCGATCATCGCGCTGATCTGCGCCGCGCTGTTCTTCGCCGGCGTCGTACGGCCCGGCGGCATGCTTCCCGGCGTCTCCTTCGGCCTGCTGGTCCTGTCGGCCATCCTGATCGGCGGCGTCTACCCGGCGCTGGTCGAGCAGTTCCAGGTCAAGCCCAACCAGCAGCAGCGTGAGGCGACCTACATCGGCCGGAACATCGCGGCCACCCGCGACGCCTACGGCGTGGCGGGCAGCGAGGTCATCCCCTACTCCGCGCAGTCCGACCCCAGCAAGGTGACCGCCGACGGCGACGTCTCCGTGTCGGGCGTCCGGCTGCTCGACCCCAACCTGGTCGCCAAGACCTACCAGCAGAAGCAGCGCATCCGCGGCTTCTACGACTTCCCCACCCAGCTCGACGTCGACCGCTACAAGGGCGTCGGGCCCGTGCCCCGCGACCACGTCGTCGCGGTGCGCGAGCTGACGGGCCCGCCCGCCCAGCAGAACAACTGGATCAACAAGCATCTCGTCTACACCCACGGCTACGGCTTCGTCGCCGCCCCTGGCAACGAGGTCGACTCCGAGGGCCTGCCCAACTTCGACGCCAAGGACATGCCGGTCATCGGCTCGCTCGGCGAGACCCTCAAGGAGCCGCGCGTCTACTTCGGTGAGCAGATGGACACCGAGTACGTCATCGCGGGCGGCCCCAAGGGCGAGGCGGGCCAGGGCCAGGAGCTCGACTTCCCCGAGAGCGGCGGCACCGGCCAGGCCAACACCACCTACACGGGCCAGGGCGGCGTGCCGGTCGGCTCGTTCTTCAACCGCCTGGTCTACGCGGCCAAGTACGGCGAGAAGAACATCCTGCTGTCGAGCGACATCAACGACAACTCCAAGATCCTCTACGAGCGCAACCCGCGTGACCGCGTCGCCAAGGTGGCGCCGTTCCTGACGCTGGACGGCAACCCCTACCCGGCGATCGTCGACGGGCGCATCACGTGGATCGTCGACGCCTACACGCTGTCCAACGACTACCCGTACTCACAGAGCAAGTCGCTGGCGTCGATGACCGAGGACACCACGACCCTGCGCGGTGTGGTCGCCCCGCAGCCCCGCGACCAGATCAACTACATCCGCAACTCGGTCAAGGCCACCGTCGACGCCTACGACGGCACGGTCACCCTCTACGCCTGGGACCCCAAGGACCCGATCCTGCAGACGTGGAGCAAGGCGTTCCCCGGCGTCATCCAGCCGGCCGCCAAGATGAGCCAGAGCCTCAAGGACCACATCCGCTACCCCGAGGATCTGTTCAAGGTGCAGCGCGACATCCTGTCGCAGTACCACATCGAGGACGCCAACGCCTTCTACAGCGGCCAGGACTTCTGGAACGTCCCCTTCGACCCCTCGCAGGGCGACAGGGACGTCAAGCAGCCGCCGTACTACCTGACCACCACGATGCCGAAGCAGTCGCCGTCGTTCTCGCTGACGACGACCTTCGTCCCGCGCCAGGGTCCCAACCTGGCGGCCTTCATGGCGGTCGACGCGACCGCCGGTCCCGAGTACGGCAAGCTGCGCATCCTGCGCATGCCGTCCAACACCTCGATCCCGGGCCCCGGACAGGCGCAGAACAACTTCCAGAACAAGTTCTCCGGCGAGCTCAACCTGCTCGGCCTGGGCAACGCGACGGTCCGCTACGGCAACCTGCTCACGCTGCCCTTCGCCGACGGGCTGGTCTACATCGAGCCCGTCTACGTCCAGACGGCGGCCGCCGCCGGCCAGGAGCCGTTCCCGATCCTGAAGCGGGTCCTGGTGGCCTACGGCAGCACGGTCGGCTCGGGCAACACCCTGAAGGACGCCCTCGAGCAGGTCTTCAGCGGCAAGGCGGCCCAGCAGCAGACCGGCCAGGAGCAGCAGCAGACGGGGCAGCCTGCCGACGCCTCGGCGACCGCCAAGCTGATCTCCGACGCCCAGAAGGCCTACGACGACGCCAACAAGGCGCTGGCCAGCTCGCCGCCCGACTGGGTGAAGTACGGCGAGGCGCAGAAGCGCCTGCAGGACGCGCTCAACGCCCTCGGCCGCAACGTCACCGTCCAGCCGTCGCCCACTCCCACGCCCACCACGAGCCCGACGCCCTCGCCGACCGGCTCCCCGACGCCCTCGCCCACGCCGAGTTCTTGATTTGCACGAGTCCCGCGTCGCCGATAGTCTTTAGACACACGCCGACGCGGGGTGGAGCAGTTCGGTAGCTCGCTGGGCTCATAACCCAGAGGTCGCAGGTTCAAATCCTGCCCCCGCTACTAGTGAAAGGCCCTCAGGGAGATCGTCCCTGAGGGCCTTTTCCGTGCCCGGAGACGGTTTCAGTTGCCGATGGGGCCGGGGTTGCACGGGTCGTTGTTGTGGGTCTGGTTCTCGGGGCGGGCGCATTCGGGCAGCTGATCGTTCGTGCCGCCTGGATCGGTGTTGCCGATGGGGCCGGGGTTGCAGGGGTCGTTGTTGTGCGTCTGGTTCTCGGGGCGGGCGCATTCGGGCAGGGCGGGGTTGGCTGGCGGCTTGACGGTCTCGTGCTTGCCGCAGGGTCGGTCACTGTGTCTACGTGTGCACGGGTGGGACGTGGCATCCGTTGTGACGGACTGGACGCCTGCCTTGGTCGTGGTGGCGCCGGCGGGGCTGCCCGCCAGCGTCACAGGAACGGCCAGGGCTGAGGCGGCGATCGCGCTGACGGCGAGGGCTCGCTTGATGTTGATCATCAAATGGCTCCGATCACATGAGTTTTGTAGTGATTCATGCACCTTTCTAGCCGTTTCGCCTTTTAGGCTCCTTTCGTGCAGCTTGCAGCCTGTTCGCGGCATCGGGTGCCCTCATTGGGGCGGCGTCGAGCGCGGCCGATCATCGGCTCTGGCCCGGAGTGACGTCGATCACTACTGTGAAGGCATGACGGATCGGGCGAGGCTCCGCGCCGGCGACAGCGACAGGGATCGGGTGGCGCGGATCCTTCGGTTCGCGGTCGGCGACGGGCGCATCGGCACCGAGGAGCTCAACGACCGTCTCGACCGCGCCTACGCCGCCCAGACCTGCGGCGAGCTCGACGGCATCGTCGCCGACCTGCCCGACCCCGACCGGTTCGAGGTCCCCGAGGTGCTGCGACTGTCCACGGGGTGGGCCAGGAGCGTCAAGCAGGTCGGCCACTGGGTGGTGCCGCCGCGCATCGAGGTCGCGTGCGGGTGGGGCACGGTGCGGATCAACTTCATGCGCGCGACGTGCCCGCACCGCGAGGTGTCCATGGACGTCCGGTGCGACTCGCTGTTCGGCGACATCTGGATCGTCGTGCCGAGGGGCTGGTGGGTGCGCACCGACGAGGTGACGACCCGCTCAGGGCACGTCCACAACAAGCCGCCCGAGCCGCCCGCGCAGGACGGGGTGGTGCTGCGGATGACGGGCCACCTCGACAGCGGGGACGTCTGGATCCGCTACCGCAGGCCACCGGGGACGAACGTCACGTCGCGGGCATAAAGGCGAAACCTCCTGCGTCGTGCGCAGGTCGGCGGCTGGTGGTCCTGTCGGCCGCGTCGAGGCGTCCGGCCGATCTGCGTCACGGGCTGCTGCGGCTGTCGCGGTCATGCTTCAGCGCCAGCCGTACGGCGAAATAGACGATCACGAACTGGAGGAGCGCGCTGATGAGCCAGGAAAGGAGCGGATCCACAGACCGAGTGTGACCGGATAAGTCAAGATATTCCATGCTTGTGAAGAAGCTCGCATGGTGATTACATAATTACGTGATCGTAGAGTACATTCGCTATCGTGTTCCCGACGCGGACGGCTTCGAGGCCGCCTACCGGCGGGCCGTCGTCCCTCTCGGCGAGTCGCCGCAGTGCCTGGACTACGAGCTCTCCCGTTGCGTCGACGAGCCGGAGTGCTACATCCTGCGCATCGAGTGGACCTCCGCGGAGGGACACCTGGAGGGTTTCAGAAAGAGCGACCACTTCGCGGCATTCTTCGCGGAGATCAAGCCATATGTGTCGAACATCGAGGAGATGCGGCACTACGAGCAGGTCATCACCAAGACCGAGCCCACCCTGTACGAGTGGGCGGGCGGCGCGGAGGCGTTCGAACGGCTCACCGCGACCTTCTACGCGAAGGTGGAGAAGGACGAGCTGGTCGGGCCGTTGTTCGCGGCCATGGACCCCGGGCACCCGAAGTACGTGGCGATGTGGCTGGGCGAGGTCTTCGGCGGCCCCGACTCCTACACGCGCGAGCGCGGCGGCCACACGCACATGGTCTCCAAGCACCTCGGCAAGGGCATCACCGAACAGCAGCGCCGCCGCTGGGTGAACCTGCTCATGGACGCGGCCGACGAGGTGGGCCTGCCGCGTGACGCGGAGTTCAGGGCGGCGTTCGCCGGCTACGTCGAGTGGGGCACGCGCCTGGCGCTCTACTTCTCCGGTCCGCGCGCGCAGGCGCCCCGCGAGGAGCCCGTGCCCAGGTGGGACTGGGGGAGCAGGCCACCGTACAAGCCCTAGTCTGGAGCCATGGGCAGGGGGAGGTTGCGGATCTATCTGGGCGCGGCCCCCGGTGTGGGCAAGACCTACGCGATGCTCGGCGAGGGCCGCAGGGCCGCCGCCCGAGGTAAGGACGTGGCGGTGGGTCTCGTCGAGACCCACGGCCGCACACGCACCGCCGAACTGCTCGACGGTCTCGACATCCTCCCCCGCAAGCACCTGCGCCACCGTGGCGCCGACTTCACCGAGCTCGACGTCGACGCTGTCATCGCCCGCAAGCCGAAGGTCGCGCTGATCGACGAGCTGGCCCACACCAACGTGCCCGGCTCCCGCAACGCCAAGCGCTGGCAGGACATCGACGAGGTCCTCGACGCGGGCATCGACGTCATCTCGACCGTGAACATCCAGCACCTGGAGTCGCTCAACGACGTCGTGCGGCAGATCACCGGCGTGCCGCAGCGCGAGACCGTGCCCGACGAGGTCGTACGGCGAGCCGACCAGATCGAGCTGGTCGACATGTCACCCGAGGCCCTCAGAAGGCGGATGGCCCACGGCAACGTCTACGCGCCCGAGGACGTCGACGCCGCCCTCGCCAACTACTTCCGCGTCGGCAACCTGACCGCGCTGCGCGAGCTGGCCCTGCTGTGGGTGGCGGGCAAGGTCGACGAGCAGCTCGACCGCTACCGCGCCGACCACGGCATCTCCGGCACCTGGGAGGCCCGCGAACGCGTGGTCGTGGCGCTGACCGGCGGCGCCGAAGGCGAGACCCTCATCAGGCGGGCCGCCCGCATCGCGGCGCGCACCAAGGGCGCCGACCTGATGGCCGTCCACGTGACCAGGGGCGACGGCCTGGTCGGCAGCGCCGACCCGGCCGGCCTCGCCAAACAGCGGGCGCTGGTCGAAAGCCTCGGCGGCAGCTACCACCAGGTGGTCGGCGACGACGTCCCGCGCGCGCTGCTCGACTTCGCCGGCGGCGTCAACGCCACCCAGCTCGTCCTCGGCGCCTCCCGCAGGGGCAGGCTGGCGCGACTGCTCTCCCTCGGCGTGGGCCTGACGACCACGGCCCGGTCGGGCTCGATCGACGTGCACCTGGTCATGCACGAGGCGGCACACGGCGCCGGCAGGGAGTCGACCGGGCGCGCCGCGCTCACCCGCAGGCGCCGGCTGGCGGGCTGGGCCATGGCGCTGCTGGGCATGCCGCTGCTCACGGCGGTGCTGCTGCCCTTCGACGGCGGCCTGACGCTGACCACCCACATCCTGCTGTTCTTCCTCATGGTCGTGGGCGTCGCGCTGGTCGGCGGGACGTGGCCCGCGCTGACCGCGGCGGTCGTCGGGTTCGGCCTGCTCAACTGGTTCTTCACGCCGCCCCTGCACACGTTGACGATCCACGCGCCGGAGAACCTGCTCGCGCTGGTCATCTTCGTGCTCGTGGCGGCGATGGTCAGCACGGTGGTCGACCTGGCGGCCCGCCGTACCAGGGAGGCGGCCGGGTCCGGCGCCGCGGCCGAGGTGCTCTCCACGCTGGCGGGGCAGGTCCTGCGGGGCGAGCCGCTGCTCGAACGGCTGCGCGAGATCTACGGGCTGACCTCGGTCACGCTGCTGGAGCGGACGGGGGACGGCTGGCGGATCGTGTCGATGGCGGGCGGCCCGCCGTGCACCGCGCCGGGAACGGGTGACACGGACGTCGTGATCGACGAGGACCTGGTGCTCGCCGTACGGGGAAGGCTGCTGGACGCCGCCGACCGGCGCGTGCTGGAGGCGTTCGCCGCGGAGGCCGCGGTGGCGCTGCGCCACGAGCGGCTGCGGAAGGAGGCGGAGGCGGCGCGCCCGCTGGCCGAGGCCGACAGGATGCGCACCGCCCTGCTCGCGGCGGTCAGCCACGACCTGCGCACACCCCTCGCGTCGGCGAAGGCGGCCGTGGAGAGCCTGCGCAGCGCCGAGGTCGACTGGAGCCAGGAAGACCGGCGGGAGCTGCTGGCCACGGCCGACGAGTCGCTGGTGAAGCTGCACCGGCTGGTGGAGAACCTCCTCGACATGAGCCGCCTGCAGGCAGGCGTGCTCGGGGTCGCGCTGCAGCACGTGGCCGTGGAGGAGGTCGTCTCCCATGCCACGGCCGACGTGGGCGACCGGGTGCGCGTCGACCTGCCCGCCGACCTGCCCGACATCATGGCCGATCCCGTGCTGCTCGAGCGGGTACTGGTCAACCTGATGGGCAACGGCGTCAGATACAGTCCCGTGCTGGTGACGGCCAGTTCCTACGAGTCCACCGTCGAGATCAGGATCATCGACCGCGGCCCCGGCATCCCTCCCGAGGCACAGGAACGGGTGTTCCTGCCGTTCCAGCGGCTGGGCGACCGCGACAACCACACGGGGGTCGGGCTCGGGCTCGCCCTCTCGCGCGGGCTGACCGAAGCCATGGGCGGCACGCTGGTGCCGGAGGAGACACCAGGAGGAGGACTCACCATGATCGTCTCTCTGAAAGCGGTCGCATGATCCGCGTGCTGGTGGTCGACGACGAGCCGCAACTACTGCGCGCCCTGCGGATCAACCTGGCGGCCAGGCAGTACGAGGTCGCGGTGGCGGAGGACGGCACGTCGGCGCTGCGCCAGGCCGCCGACTGGCACCCCGACCTGGTCGTCCTCGATCTCGGGCTGCCGGACCTCGACGGGGTGGAGGTCATCCACGGGCTGCGCGGATGGACGAGCGTGCCCATCATCGTCCTGTCGGGCCGGGCGGGCAGCGATGACAAGGTCGACGCCCTCGACGCGGGCGCCGACGACTACGTGACCAAGCCGTTCAGCATCGACGAGCTCCTCGCCCGCATCCGCGCGGTCGCCCGGCGGACGCAGGCGTCCGCCGGCGAGTCGCCGTCCGTGCGGATCGGCGACCACGAGGTCGACCTGGCGACCAAGACGATCTCCGGTGGGATACGGCTGACGCCCACCGAATGGCACTTCCTCGAGCTGCTGCTACGCCATCCCGGCAAGCTCGTCACCCAGCGGCAGGTGCTGACGGAGGTGTGGGGCAGCGCCTACCTCAAGGAGACGCACTACCTGCGCCAGTACATGGCCCAGCTCAGGCGGAAACTCGAGCGCGACCCTGCGCGCCCGGTCCACCTCCTGACCGAGCCGGGGATGGGATACCGCTTCCAACCCTAGAGATCCTCGTTGAAGGATCTCGGCTCCTCCAGAGGATCGGGATGGGCGTCGGTGACGCGGTTGTCCTCCTCGTTCATCCACCGGAAGATCCCTCGTGCGCACTCGTCGTCGATCTCGTCGATGTGGTGACGCAGCGGGTAGCTGTCCTTGTACATGGCAATCGAGGATTCCTGCACGTCATCGCCCATGTCGTGGGAAATTTCGTACGGCTGATCACTCATAGCACCAGAATACTCACTCTGCGGCGACTGATGCGGAGTGTCGTGTTTCACCGGCGGAGTGAACGGCCGCTGCCGACGCAGCGGCGCAGTCGCAGCCCCGTCCGCTTGGCCCCGACGGGCTGGTCGAGGGCGGCGAGCAGCGCGGCGGCGGTGCGCGCGTCGGACAGGATGCGCAGGACCGTCTCGTCATCGGCCGGCAGCTGGCCGTGCGCGTCGAGCTCGTGCTTGAGGAAGACCAGCGGCTCGGGCGCGCCGGCGGACTCCGCGGCGACCGTGGCGCGGGCCGCGGTCAGCAGGCGCAGGTAGTACGTCCGCAGGGCGGCTTCGCGCATGCGAACGTGCTCGAGGTCGTCGAGCAGCGTGCCGGCGATCCTGAGCAGGTCGCTGGCGCGATTGCTCTCGTCGGCGATCGCGGCGCGGATGTCGTCAAACTCCGAGCGGGTCATGGTGGGCACCTCCACGGGCGCAGAAGCTCGTGCGTACTTCGTACCGGGAGGCGGTTGCGGATGGCTTGCCATCTGGTTGCGAGGCGCGGAGGTTTGGCGAGTCGGTGGGGTGGGAATGACCGCAAGGTTGCCTGAGTGGCGTGAAGTGCCTCCGGAGTCCTGCTAGAGTTTGAGTTGTCGCCCCGCTCCGCTGGAGTGCGGCGCGAACACCCCAACACCTTGATCACCTGCCCGGTTGGTTCGCATCTGTCCGGATCGGCTGGTAGGTTCAAGGGGTTGCCCTGAAAGGGGCGGTCGAAATTCTCGGCAGGTTTCGCGAAAAGAGTCAATTTGACTCGGATCGCGGGGGCTGAAAGAATGGAGACACAACGAACGAAGCGAGTGCGGCCGGGTGGTTGACGGTGAACGCGTCCGTTTCTTGAGAACTCAACAGTGTGTTAAAAGCCAGTGCATGAAAATA